>JBARVU010000456.1:0-11708 GCA_049646425.1 Phormidesmis sp.
GAGTGGATGTAGGCATCGCCGCAGTAGATCGGGCCGTTGATCTTTAACCGGCGAAAGCTGCTCCATCAAATCATCGGGAATTTCAATTGTCAGCATTGCCATCGGTTCTCATCTCCGCTGCTCAGTACCCATAATTTAGCGCAGTGCTGCTAAAGTCTGCTGCCTGATATTACACGAACCATTTGCCCTTGTTCGATCCGAAGAACATGGCTGTTTTCTCAACCGAAAGTGAGTGGTGGCAGTCGTCTTTTAACCGGAGACGATTAAATCAGAGAGGTGTTGGTCATCGCGTGAGGAATCAGACGGTTAATCACCTGCTCTAGTTCATCGGTTGACCTGATGTAGGCTCTGGCGATAAAGCAGTCGTCGCCAGTGATGCGATTCTCCTACGGAGAGGCTGCGCCAACGCACTCAACAATCTCTTCTATCCCCTTAATCACAGCCACCACCTTCGAGAGCTGCCCAGGCAAAGGGCTGATTCTGATGTAGAACGCTAGGCGGTAGCCAAACAGCGCGCAATCTACTTCGACGGTGAAGTTCTCGACGATGCCAGATTCTTTCAGTCGCCGGAGTCTTTCGGAAACGCTCGGAGCAGACATATTTGCAGTTCTAGCGAGGTTTGCAATCGAGGTTCTAGCGTCCTTGTGCAGAACGCGCAGCAACTGAATATCAACGTCGTCCAGTGCGAAATCTGGCGTCCGAAGGCATTTCTTCATTATTCCCTACGTTAGCCTGCCTTACAGGCATCAGAGTAGTCACCTTTGTCCGGCAGTGAAATTGAGGTGGCAGGTGCTGATGTGCTGATTCCGCTGCCCAAAGCATCGGCTGAGCTGTGGGAGAATAGGCAACTGTGTAGCATTGTCCAAAAGAGATGTAAAATCACAGTTTTTTACTTGCCTACTCACTCCAAGGAGGTCACAGCAACCGTGAGCCCAACCGATATCCCCTCAAAGCGCTCATCACTAGCAGCGACAAACGGCGCTCAATTGAGCCAGCCTGAAATTGATCTGGCAATGAGCAATCGCCCCCATTGGAGCGTCGAAGACAGTGAAGAGCTTTACCGCATTAAAGGCTGGGGAGAGCCTTATTTTTCGATGAATGCGGCGGGTAACATTACGGTGTCTCCCCAGGGCGATCGCGGCGGCTCACTCGATCTAAAAAAGCTGGTAGAAGCCCTCAAACAGCGAGATGTTCAGCTACCGCTACTGATCCGGTTTTCAGATATTTTGGCGGATCGCCTGGAGCGCATCCATGCCTGCTTTGCCAAGGCGTTTGCCCGCTATAGCTGTGAAGGCGTCTATCAGGGGGTGTTTCCAGTAAAGTGCAATCAGCAGCGGCATATTGTTGAAGACCTGGTGCGCTTTGGTAAACCCTACCGATTTGGACTGGAGGCAGGCACTAAGCCAGAGCTGATGATCGCGATGGCAAGCCTCGATACGCCCGGTGCGCTAATTATCTGCAATGGCTATAAAGATCGCTCGTATATTGAAACGGCGATGTTGGGGCAGCGGTTGGGGCAAAAGACCATCATTGTGCTAGAGCAGGTAGAGGAGGTGGATGTAGCGATCGCCGCCAGCAAACGCTTGGGCATACAGCCGGTGCTCGGGATTAGAGCTAAGCTAGCCGCCAAGGGCTCTGGGCGCTGGGGAGAAAGTGCGGGAGACCGGGCCAAATTTGGCCTTAGCATTCCTGAAATTATCACGGTTGTCGAAAAGCTTCAGGCGGCTGATATGCTCGCTTGTCTGGAGCTGCTGCACTTTCACATTGGCTCTCAGGTATCGGCGATTAGCGTGATTAAAGAGGCCATGCGCGAAGCCTGCCAGATCTATGTGGAGCTCGCCAGGCTCGGTGCGCCAATGGGCTATCTGGACGTGGGCGGCGGCCTGGGGGTAGATTACGATGGCTCGAAGACCAGCTTTCAGGGCTCAAAGAACTACAGCATTCAAAACTACGCGAACGATGTTGTTGCCCATGTTAAAGATGCCTGCACCGCTGCCGATCTGGCAATGCCGACGCTCGTGAGTGAGAGCGGCCGGGCGATCGCTTCTCACCAATCCGTCCTCATTTTCGACGTGTTGGGCACCAGTGAAGTCAACCAAAGTAGCCCTGAGCCCTATCAAGCAGGGGAACATAGACTTATTCAAGAACTTTGGGAGGTGTATGCCGCTGTTAACGCCGAGAACTACCAAGAATCTTTTACAGATGCGGTTCAGTTTAAGAAAGAAGCGGCTGGCCTATTCAACTTCAGCTATTTGCGCCTGTCCGAACGGGCTCGGGTAGAAAGGCTGTACTGGGCCTGCTGTCAAAAGATTTCGGCGCTGCTGCGCGATCAAGAAGAGGTGCCTGCCGAGCTAGAGCATTTAGAGAAGGATATGGCCTCGCTCTACTATGCCAACATGTCTCTCTTCCAGTCGGCCTTGGATAGCTGGGCGATTGGGCAGCTTTTCCCCATCGTGCCAATTCATCGGCTGAATGAAGAACCCACCCAACGGGCAACGCTCGCTGACCTGACCTGCGACAGCGACGGCAAAATTGCGCGATTTATTGGCAAGAAAGGTCAAAAAGATGTGTTGGAACTTCACCCGTTACAACAGAACGACCCTTACTACCTGGGCATGTTCCTAGTCGGTGCCTATCAAGAGACGCTGGGCAACCTGCACAATCTCTTCGGCGACACCAACACAGTTCACATTCACCTAGCGCCAAAGGCCACCACTCAGCAGGGCTACACCATTGAGCATGTGGTGCGCGGTAACACCACTGACGAAGTGCTTCAACAAGTTCAGTATGATCCCAAAGATATGATCGAACAAATCCGTCGCCGCTCTGAACAAGCCCTGCAAAACGGCCAAATCACGATTGAAGAAGCCCGCAAGCTAATGGCAAACTACAAAGCAGGGATGGATCGCTATACGTATTTGAGCGAGGCTTAGCCCTACCCATAAAGGGGCGACACAACGGCTATGAAGTAGATAGAACGGTATCCTACTGATCGTTACATTTCAAGAAGTTGAGTAAGAAGCATTGGTCAATCTGTGCAGAGCTAAGTTATGAGCTTTGGGTATTGAAGTCAAAAAAAAGAGCATGGATCAGAGCAAAAGCTATAATCACTTATAGACCAATGGCACTGACTCAATACTTCGGTGGTGCAGACGGAGCAAAGCTTATCGGTGAGAGTTCGAGGTTAGTTGCAGGCTTAACAGAAAGTTGAGCAGAATGACTCGGTAAAAAGCTATGGTTTATCAAAGGTTAGAGCACGCCGTTGTAGTTGGCGGTAGCATTGCGGGGCTGCTGGCGGCCAAGGTTGTTTCTGAGGTTTTTGACCGTGTCACCCTCATTGATCGAGACCCTTTGCCCCTTAGTCCCCAACCCCGACGCGGTGTGCCCCAGTCGGTACAGCCCCATGTGCTGTTCACGCGCGGATTTCAAATCATGGAGCAGTATTTTCCGGAACTGGGAAAGGCGTTACAGGCAGAAGGGGCTGTAATGATCGACTGGGGGCGAGAGTTTCGCCTCTTTAATCTTGGGGGTTGGAATGCACCTTTTGAAGGTGAGTCTCAGTTACGATCAGTGACCTGTAGCCGCTATTTACTCGAAACAGTGGTACGACAGCAGGTGGCCAAACTCTCAAATGTTCATTTCCTGGATGCCTGTAAGGTTCAGGGGTTAGTGATGGCGAGCGATCGCTCGACCATTCAAGGCGTCCGTTATCAAAGATGGGGCAACAGCGAAAGCACAACCCTAACCGCTCAGCTAGTGGTGGATGCCAGTGGGCGAGGCAGCTCGGCACCCAACTGGTTGCGTCAGTTAGGCTTGACCCCACCCCCTCAAACGCGGGTTGATGGAGGCTTAGGCTATGCCACCCGCCGCTATCGCATTCCCCTCTCTGCGCAGCCAGGTTGCAAGGTGATGCTCATTAGCCATCAGCCACCTCATCAACCCCGGCTCGGTTACTTGGCCCAGATCGAAGATAATCAGTGGATTGCCACCCTAGGCGGTTACGGCAAAAAGTATCCGCCTCTTGATACGGAGGGGTTTTTAGCCTTTGCCCAAACCCTGGCTCAGCCTCACTTCTATCAGGCAATTAGTAGCGCTGAACCCTGCTCAGAGATTATGGCCCACCGAGCAACAGCTAACCGACTCTATCACTATGAGAGAATTGCTTTGCCTAAGGGATTTGTTGCCCTTGGGGATGCGGTCTGCGCCTTATGCCCGGTTTATGGCCAGGGGATGACCATAAGTGCACTTTCTAGCCTGATATTGCAGCGCTGGCTGGCTCAGGTGCAAGCCCGTGGAGCAGATTTAGACGGGACAACTTTTCAAAAACAGCTGGCCCGCAGTAACGCCTCGCCTTGGGCCCTGGCAACCCTGCAAGATTCGCGGTTTGCCTTCACCCAGGGGGCGATCACTCCGAAGGGATTCAGCAAGGTCTTATCGGGCTACATGCAACGATTATTGAGACAAACGCATAAGGATGGGGAGATGCATCTGCGCATGATGGAGGTAGCTCATCTGTTGAGGTCTCCGGTTAGTCTTTTTCAGCCTCAAATTGTAGGAAAAGTATTACTCAGTTAAGACTGACCCTCCCCGGCATAGCTGCTGCCGAGCGGTTTATAGTTGGGCTGGCCTTTTGAGTATTATGATGAGATGGAGTAAGCCGACTGTAAACTTCCCTCAAGCTTATGAGTAATTTGCAGGAAATTGAACGTGCTGTCAGTCAACTATCAGCGGCGGAGATTGCCGGTTTTCGAGCCTGGTTTGTAGCATTCAATGCCGAGGTATGGGATCGGCAGATTGAGGAAGATGTCGCAGCAGGACGGCTTGAGACTCTCGCTGAACAAGCATTGCAACACCTACAGGAAGGTCGTTGTATGGAGTGGAAGTTCAGCATCAAGTGACTGCCACATTCTTGACGCTGATAGCGTTTTGAGATAATCCACTCAAATTTGAAGCTAAGTGATGTTATGTCACCTATTCAAGCCCTACATAAACTTGCCTGCCATTCCCAGCATATCGCCCATATCGACATCTCCATCGCCGTCTCCGTCTAAAAAGGCCGTCAGGATAGGATTGCCGTCGGCGGGCATGCCTTGCTTGGCGTTACCGGCGCTCAGGAAACGCATCACCAGCGGCAGTACGACGGGCAGAATGCCCTGCACCTGATTGCTGTTCAGGTTCGTCTTTTGGGTGACGGCTGTGATTAGTTCACTGAGCTGGGCGCTGTTGAAGAGCTGAGGGATCACGGCGGCGCCATTGGTCGCACCCTGGTCGATTAGCGCTTGGGCCGCATCATCGCCCGACTGCTGACGCTTTTCTTGCAGGGAGGAGCGCACAAAGCTACCAATCACAGACATCGCCTGCTGCATGGTATCGCTGTCAGCGTTGTTCTCTTTGGCAAGCTGCTTAGCTGACCCTAGAATTTGCGCCATTTGGCCAGCGCTGGCCTGACGTCTGGGGTCGGCGATCGCGCCCAAAACCTGATCAAATAATCCCATCGTGCGAGTATTCCTTACATAAAGTAGTGAGGGTCAACGGCATTATACGGCAACGGTCTGCCATTACTTATACAGAGGCTCTCCCTGAGTCAGCATGGAGCAGCGTATAGAAGCAGGGAATAACAAACAGCGTCAGCAGCGTTGCCAGCGATAAACCGGAGAAAACAACAACGCCGAGCGGCTGCAAGAATTCAGAGCCCTGGCCGAGGCCAAGCGCCAGGGGAAACATTCCCAACACGGTAGTGATAGTAGTCATAAGAATAGGCCGTAGCCTTTGCGGGGCGGCTTTGACAATGGCGGTGGTGCGACTACATCCCACCTGCTCATAGATCTGATTGGCCAACTCTACCAAGATGATCGCATTATTCACCACAATCCCCACCAGCAGCACCGCGCCGACGATCACCGTTGCGCCAATCGCAGTCTGAGTGATAAACAATCCCAAAATGCCGCCCGCTAGCGCCAGGGGCACCGTCAACATAATCACGAGCGGATCGATTAGCGAATTGTACTGTACGGCCATCACGGTAAAGACTAAAAAAGCGGCAAGTCCGCCTAAAATGCCAATTCCATCTAGAATCGCCTCGTTGCTCTGCGCGCTGAAGCTGGGCAGGCGGGTGACGCCATCTGGCAAGCTCACCGTCTCTAATACCTGATCAACTTCTGCTAAGGCTTCTCCCAGGCTGGCACCGTCGCTCAAGTCACCCTCAATGATGAACACCTGACGCTGGCTGATCCGCTGAATTTCACCTGGCGCCTGGCCATCTTCAATCCGGGTCACATCACCGAGCCGCACCAGCTGACCACTACCGTTGAGCAGGGGGAGTTGAGCGAGCTCAGCCGGGCTTTGAACCAAATCATCGGGCGTTTGTACGCGGACATCCACAAGGCGATCGCCGCGTTGAAGCTGAGTGGGCACCGCCCCTGAAAGCACCGTCTGCACTGTGCGACCAATGGCTTCAGCGGAGAGCCCCAGATCGGCGGCGCGCTCCCAGTCAGGGCGAATTTGGACTTCGGGCTGCGGCGGATCGGCATCGGGTGAATAGCTTGCTAGCGTTGCCTGAGCCTCCAGCGCCGCTAAGACTTGCTGTCCAGCTTCTGCCAGCGCCGCTGGGTTGCTGCCCTGCAAAATCACGTCTACATCGCCGCGCACAGGAGAGTTGTTCAAAATCAGGCCGCGCACTCTGCCCGGTGACACGCGCAGCCGGGTTTGCACCAGATTGAACTGGTTGAACGCTGCGGACATGCGATCGCTAAACGCCTCAACATCTGTACCAGGTACTAAGGTGAGCGTGCTGGAGCCCCGCAGCGCATTCTCACTGGTGCTGCTGCCAAATAGATAGCCGCCCGACGTAGTGAAAACATATTCAGTTTCCGGCTGAGCCAGCAACAGCTCATCGACAGCGGCCATCACCGTGCGGTTTTCAGCGAGCGTCGTCCCCGGCGGAAACTGCACTCGCACATCAGCCTGACCAGTGGCAATGCTCGGCAGTATCTCCTGAGGAATTTGGCCCACCATCAGCAGACTGCTGCCGCCAAAGATGAGAGCGGCGAGCGCAATCACGAGAACCCGCCGCTGAAGCGCCCAGTCCAGCGTCTGAGCGTAGCGCCTGGTCAAGCCCTGTAGCCGCTGGTCAAACTGACGAATCAGCCAGAAGTGTTTCATGCCGCTCGACTGTCGTACCGTCAGCAGCCGAGCGGTCAACATCGGCACCACTGTCAGCGCCACGATCAGCGACGCGCCGACTGCAAAGCTCACCGTCAGTACCAGCTCATTGAACAAAAGAGAAATAAAGCCGCCAATCAGCAAAAAGGGGAGAACGGCAACCAGGTTTGTTGTCGTCGAAGCGAACAGGGCCGACTCTAGCGCCTGGCTGCTGATCTCGGCCTGGCGAATCACCGGTCGATTACTCTCTTCAACGCCTTTGGTAATGTTCTCCAGCATGACGATGGCATTGTCCACTACAATACCGACGCCTAGCGCCAGCCCGCCCAGGCTAAACACATTCAGCGAGAGTCCAAATAAACCCATTAGCAAAATCGCCACCAGCGACGCCAGCGGAATCGCCAGAACAATGATGAACGTTTGCCGCAGCGACCCTAAGAATAAGAGAACGGCGATCGCCGCCAACCCCGCACCCGTCAGTCCAGAAATTGCGACATTGCGAATCGAGTTTTGAATAAAAACAGATTCATCCAGTGTGGCATTGAGCACCAAATCTGCGGGAATCAGACCAGCAGCACTCAGTTCTTCTAACCGCTGCTTGACACCGTCTACCACAGCGATAGTGTTTGCTGCTGGCTGCTTTTGAACGCTCACCTTCACAGCAGGGTCGCCGTTGAGATTGACAAAAATGCGCTGCTCTTCGGTGCCATCGGTGACCTCGGCAAAGTCGCGCAGGTAGACTTGTTGAGGCGGGCTCGCATCTCCCACCTCAAAGATCAGGTTACGAATCTCATCGGCATCCTGAAAGCGTCCAGCCACGCGGGTTAGCGGCTCACCGTCAGGGCCTTGAATACGGCCCCCGGCGGTGTCTTGATTCCGTTCTGAAAGCGCATCTAACACTTCAGTAATGCCCAGTCCCAGCGACTGTAACCTGGCCGGATCAAGATTTACCCGAATCTCTTCTTGAACGCCGCCGGACACATCGACACTGGCAACCCCAGGCACGGTATTGAGCTCACGCGCCAGCTCCTGGTCAGCAAACACTCTCAAGTCAACGCCCTGCAAGGAGGCTGAAGTCAGCGCCACCTCATAGACAGGTAGCTGCGACGGGTCGAACTTAAACAGGCGAGGCTGCTCAACTGTGTTGGGCAGGCTATCTCGGGCCCGGTTAAGGGTGGCAGTGGCATCGTTTAGCGCCTGGTCAATATCGCCGCCTGGCTGAAAGTACAGATCCAAACTAATCCGGCCTTCTCGGGTTTGAGAGACGACTTGAATGACGCCTTCTGTCGCTGCCAAGGCTTGCTCTAAAGGGCGGGTCACCTCATCGACAGCCACCTCTGGCGATACGCCTGGGGCACTCGCTCTGACCCCAATGCGCGGATAGGTAATCGACGGCAGCAGATCGACCGGCAGCTGCTGAATAAAAAATAGGCCCAGGACAATTACGGCCACCGTCAGCGTCAGCGTGGCGATATGTCGCCGAATAGACAGGGTGCTGAGACTGAGGCTGCTGGCAGGGGTGCCGTCTGAGCCTGGGTCAGACGCTTCTAAATTTGATGTGGCAGGGGGCTGTACCATGAAGCTCCGTTCGTACGATGGTCTGCTTAGAGGTCTTGTTCAGGGCTTTCAGATAGAATGCTTAGCCGAACGGCTTGGCCGGATGTCAAAGGGCGATCGCTCTGCACCACAAAAACCTCTCCTGGCTCCAGCCCCGAGAGAATTTCCATCCGGTCTTGACCCCGCGCGCCTGTTCTCACCGGCCGGGCGATCGCCTCAGCCTGATCGCCTTTCTCCTCAATCACAAACACCGTATCTTCTTCTCCAATCTCCAATGCGCTGGCGGGCACCACTACCTGAGCCTGCTGGCGAGGGGCAAACTGCACTCGCGCCAGCGAACCGCTGCCGATCTGACCATTGGCGTTAGGAATAGTGACCTCTACAGGCACCAGCCGCGAGGTCGGGTCTGCCACTGGCGCGATCTGCGTAATCTGCCCAGAAATACTGCCCTCATCAGGAAAAGCGTCAAGCTGTACCTGAGCAGGCTGGCCCAAGCTAAGCCTGCCAAAGTCTCGATCAGAAACCTGTACCGTCACCGTCAGGGCAGTCAAATCTCCAAGCTCTAGGACGGCTGCGCCAGATTCGACAAAGTCACCAGTGTCTACGGGTCGGGCCAGGACTACGCCGGAGAGGGGCGATCGCAAATCGGCATAGGAAAGCTGTTTTTGCGTCTGCGCGACCACCGCCTGCTGCGCATCGATTCGATCAGCCGCAGAGGCAGTGGCCTGCCGTTGCGCGTCTACCCGAGCTTGGGCCGAGCGCACTGCCTGCTGCGCATTAGTCGCCGCGAGCACAGCAGCTTCGGCTTCCTGCTGCGAGAGCGCGCCCTGGTCGGCTAGCTGTTGCAGCCGCTGCGCGTCCACTTGGGCCTGGTCGAGAGTCGCCTGAGCTTGAACGACCGCTGCTTGGGCATCGCTGATAGCCACCTCAGCCTGGGCGGTTTCAGCGCGTCTGGCCGAGAGTTCGGCGCGGGCCTGATTCACACTAGTCGTCTGCAAATCACCATCGAGCTGAGCCAGTACCGCACCGCGCTCGACGATATCTCCCCTGTCCGCTGCTAAGCTGACAATTTCACCGGCGACTTGCGCCCGCAGCGTCACCTGCTGGGAGGGTTGGGTGGTGCCTGTATAGGTCAGCGATCCTGCCAGAGAGCCGGTTTCTGCGCGAGCGGTCTTCACGGCGACTGGCCCATCCGACTGTCTGTCTGCCCCATCTCGCCCCCCACCTGACTGCGCTTCGCTGGAGGGGAACAGGCTGCATCCTGCGGTCATAAGTAGCGGTAGCAATAGCCCAAACCGAATCACTCCTTTCCTGAACTGCTCGCCAGTAGACATGATATTGATCAATACGCCACCTTTACATTTTTTAATCTTAGTAGAGGTGTAGGCAATCAGCGCACGTTGTCATCTGCAATTGCAGACTCAATTTCCATTTCTGCTACTGTCTATGTCATTGACGAAGACTGTTTGACGATTGCTGCTTGCTGATACCGCTGAGTTGAGCGAATGCAGCTGCTCGTAAATCCGTCGGTTAGCTTACTGATGCATCTCCAGATTGAAGGATCAATACGTCAGCAATTCTGCGCAGTCGATGTATCATTTCTTCCCCAAAAATTTAAAGTTTTTGCGCTACTCGGTTTCTAAGCTGCCACAGCACTGGGCGCAACATCATCGGCAATCGCCTAAAACTCAATCCTGTCGGGCATCGGAGCGCTTGACCGCAGCTCAGCCACAGGCGTCCTTGAATTTTTTTCAGCTTTTTGTACTGAGAAAATGGTGAGTATTAAATTTTGCCGGGTATCATGCTGAAGGTAAAAATCATCAAATCTTTACGGACACCCGATTGGTTATGAATACATCTTCAAATTCAACCAAACCCAGCTTCCTTGCAAATTCAGCAGATAACAATCTAGACGTGTCTGCCGCTAGCTATCTTGGGGGCAGCGGAGATGATTCAGCCAGCGCTGTCGATATCAGCCTGGATGGCAAAACGGTGATCATTGGTGGGCAAGCGCCTAACCATTCACCGGGCGGTAAGCAGACCAGTCTGCTCGGGGGGGGCGATGGTCTTATCATGCGCTACGACAGCCAGACCAATCGAGTTCTGTCGAGTACTCGCCTGCCCGGTCAGGTGCAAGACTTGGAGGTCAATCCTCAGACAGGTGAGATTGCGATCGCCTATGGCAGTGGCATTGCCCTGCTCAGCGCCGATGCCAGCAGCGTGATCTGGAGCAAGCCTTTAGTTAATGCAGCGCGGATTGCGGTCTCCGGCAAGGGAAACGTCGCTGTGCTGCAAGAGAACGCGTCGGGAAGCACCGACAGAGTAACCCTCTACAGCAATACCGGCAAGTCTTTACAAGAGTGGAGCAGCTCCGGCAGCCGCTATCTTCAGGATGTTGCCATTTCTGACCAAAACGGTGGCACGGTCGTCATCACCGGCTTCAAGCAGGCTCGCACCGACCTGCAGGTTGCCTTCACCCAAGCCTGGGACTACGACGGCAAAGCCCGCTGGACAAACTACGACTACAGTGCCAAGGAGGTGGACGCAGTCAACCTGCTGGCCGATACCCGAGGTGAACGGGTTGCCTTTGGCCGCGATGGCAAACTGTATTCTGCTAACTGGGTAAATGGCGGTACGGGCTACTCTATCTTTAGCCGCCAGCCCACCAACCTCGGTCAGAAAGCCAGCCAGATGGTGGTCACTGATAAGTATACGAACGCGTACAATACCGGCACAGTCGCCATGACCTGGTTCGGCGAATATGACCTCAAGACGGGCGGACTGGTCAAAGGTCAGTCGCTGCTGACACGACGGTCTAACGGGGCGGGCAACAGTATCACCCCCGATGCCATTACCGCAGATGAGCAGGGCAATATCTATCTATCTGGTAAAGCGTCTGCTTCCATAGAAAATCGCGATAGTCAGAAGATCGAAGGTAAGCTTGTCAGCGGCTACGGGGCCAGCGACGGTTTTTTAGCAATTATCAGTCC
>JBARVU010000457.1:0-25577 GCA_049646425.1 Phormidesmis sp.
TCTTTATACACCTTCATTTTTACACTTTTGCGAGCGAACCTGGCAGAACGGATGCTATTTCATCCGTTGAGTGCAAAAAAACAGGGGCATTAAGGCCTATGTATCAGGTCTTACTAGGTTTGGAGAGGTTCTATATCTGGTAGCCTTATTAGTATCTGAAGTCTTTTGATGAGACGTCAAATTTTAATTAACGAGGCTTTCGCTTTACAAAGCTCAGTTTTTGGCTAAGTCTTGACGATTGGCAGACCTGGGTAGCGATACACAATTTTCAGAAAAAATAAGAGAAAAACAAGGAGGAGCGTAGTCAATGGGTCTACCTTGGTACCGAGTACATACCGTTGTCCTGAATGATCCGGGCCGACTGATTTCTGTACACTTGATGCACACGGCGCTAGTGGCAGGCTGGGCAGGGTCTATGGCTCTGTTTGAGCTAGCTACTTTTGATCCGAGTGATCCTGTCCTCAATCCGATGTGGCGACAGGGTATGTTTGTACTGCCCTTTATGACGCGTCTAGGTGTGACGGGTTCGTGGGGCGGTTGGGATGTGACTGGAGCAACCGGAATCAATCCCGGTTTTTGGTCGTTTGAGGGTGTAGCACTCGCTCACATCGTTCTATCGGGTTTACTATTCTTGGCAGCTTGCTGGCATTGGGTCTATTGGGATCTAGAGCTGTTTCGCGATCCGCGAACCGGTGAGCCAGCGTTGGATCTGCCGAAGATGTTTGGCATTCATTTATTTTTATCAGGGCTACTCTGCTTCGGCTTTGGAGCCTTTCACTTGACTGGCTTGTGGGGGCCGGGGATGTGGGTTTCTGACCCTTACGGACTGACCGGTCACGTCCAGGGCGTTGCCCCGGAATGGGGCCCAGCGGGTTTCAACCCCTTTAACCCGGGTGGGGTTGTCGCTCACCACATCGCGGCAGGCATCGTTGGCATTATCGCTGGCTTATTTCATTTGACGGTAAGGCCGCCGCAACGCCTGTACAAAGCGCTGCGTATGGGTAATATCGAAACCGTCCTGTCGAGTTCGATCGCGGCTGTGTTTTTTGCGGCCTTTGTAGTGGCCGGTACGATGTGGTACGGCTCTGCGACGACGCCTATTGAGCTATTTGGCCCAACCCGCTATCAGTGGGACGGCAGCTATTTTGCCGAGGAAATTGACCGTCGTGCGCAAAGTTCGATGGCGCGGGGGGCTTCTCCTGAGAAAGCTTACGCAGCCATTCCCGAGAAGCTGGCTTTCTATGACTACGTAGGAAACAGCCCTGCTAAGGGTGGTCTGTTCCGGGTTGGACCGATGGACTCTGGAGATGGGATTGCTACTGCCTGGTTGGGACATCCTGTGTTTCACGATGGTGAGGGCCGCGAGCTATCAGTTCGCCGGCTGCCTAATTTCTTTGAGACCTTCCCGGTTGTCTTGACAGACAGAGACGACGTTGTGCGTGCTGATATTCCTTTCCGTCGGGCTGAGTCGAAGTACAGCTTTGAGCAAACGGGTGTGGTTGCTGACTTCTATGGCGGTGAGCTAGGTGGTCAGCATATTGAGGATCCGGCTGATGTCAAACGCTATGCGCGCAAAGCTCAGTTAGGTGAGCCCTTCGAGTTCGACCGGGCGACGCTAGATTCTGACGGAGTATTTCGCTCAAGCCCACGAGGCTGGTTCACTTACGGACACGCTGTGTTCGCGCTGCTGTTCTTCTTCGGCCATATCTGGCACGGGGCTCGCACGCTCTTTAGAGACGTGTTTGCGGGTGTCGACCCTGATCTATCTCCTGAGCAAGTGGAGTGGGGTTACTTCCAGAAGGTGGGTGACCTCTCTACGAAGACTGCGAACAAAAGCTAGTTGATAGGCGCTTTGATCTTTGATAATTCGATGTCAGGAATCGTCTGAAGATTCATCAAAGCGTCTAAACTGAAGACAACGCTGTTATTCATTGGGAACGAGCTATGGAAGCTGTTGCTTACATCTTGATTTTTGCTTGCATCATTGGGACTTTGTTTTTTGCGATCGCCTTCCGCGAACCGCCCAAAATTACCAAGGACTAGCACAGAGGATTAGACCGCTTGCTGAAGCTCGGCTTGCGCTGAGCTGGAAAGCCTGTAGGTACAAATAGAATAAGAGCCCGGTGCCATCTTGATCGATGAACGGGCTCTTATTTTTTTGTTTTGGTTTTCGCAAATCGTTTTTGGGGCTCGTTTTACCGTAACGTTGCCATATGGATACTATGGTGAGGGCTAGGTAGCTACTGTGATGTCCTTTGGGCAAATAGGTAGGCTACTCGACGGCTTTCTATCTTGGGAGAGTCTTTTGGAGGTCGGATTTTATGCAGTGTCCATTCTGCCAGCATCCTAATAATCGCGTTTTGGAATCTCGATCTGCTGAATTGGATCGCAGCATCCGCCGTCGTCGGGAGTGCCTTAACTGCGAACGGCGATTTACGACCTATGAGCGGATCGAGTACGTGCCGATTACGGTGATTAAGCGCGGTGGAGATCGCGAGTCATTTGATCGCTCTAAGCTTTTGAGGGGTATTGTCACTGCCTGCGAAAAAACTGGCGTCAGCGGCCATGCGATGGAAATTATCGTAGACGAAATTGAGGCCGAACTGCAGCAGCAGGCCATACGAGAAGTCACCAGCGAAGATATTGGTGAGCGCGTGCTGGCGAGATTGCGCCGGGTTAGTGAAGTTTCCTATGTCAGGTTTGCTTCTGTTTACCGCCAGTTTCAAGGGATTCGCGACTTTACTGAAACGCTGAGCCAGCTTAAAGAAAATAGTGATCGCGCCTCAGGTACTCTGCCCTCCCAGCAATCAGATACTTCTTCTCAGCCAGGAGAAGGCCACTTAGCTTCTGTATAGGTACTTCTAGATTAGGTACAGACAGGCGTTTTAGGTTGCCAGTAAGTCTACCAACGATAAGCGTTGAGCAAAAGGTGGGTAAAAAAGGCTGGAAGATAGTATGGAATGCTCAATAATAAAATGACTTTTGTATGCTTCTTGATCTACAATTAATATCCTTGTGACAAAAGACCTCAAAGGCTGTTGAAGCCCTTTCCCATTAAAATTTAGCAAGATTTTACAAGCGGTGCGCGCGCGCTCTTAGCAGACACCTGACCTAAGAACTGTGTGCTCGCGAGGTGTTCACTCGTTCGCGGAGAAAAACTGTAGGAAACATCAAGCATGGCCAACCCGGATACTCAAAGCACTGATATTGGTTTCACTCATGACGACTTTGCCGCCCTTTTAGACCAATACGACTACAACTTTAACCCTGGCGACATTGTACCGGGCACGGTATTCAGCATTGAGCCTCGGGGAGCCCTAATCGATATTGGCGCTAAGACAGCCGCCTATCTCCCGATTCAGGAGATGTCTATCAACCGGGTCGAAGGCGCTGAAGAGGTTTTACAGTCTAATGAAACCCGCGAATTCTTCATTCTGACTGATGACAATGAAGACGGCCAGCTCACGCTTTCTATCCGTAGAATTGAGTATATGCGGGCTTGGGAGCGCGTGCGTCAGCTTCAGCAGGAAGATGCCACCGTTCGCTCGATTGTCTTTGCCACCAACCGAGGCGGTGCGCTAGTCAGAATTGAAGGGCTGCGCGGGTTTATTCCGGGCTCTCATATCAGCACCCGCAAGCCAAAGGAAGATTTGGTTGGCGAAGAGCTGCCTTTGAAGTTTCTGGAAGTGGATGAAGAGCGTAACCGACTGGTCTTGAGCCATCGTCGAGCCCTCGTCGAGCGGAAGATGAACGGTCTGCAGGTGAGCGAAGTTGTGATTGGTACGGTTCGTGGCCTCAAACCATACGGCGCGTTTATTGACATCGGCGGCGTCAGCGGATTGCTTCATATCTCTGAGATTTCTCACGACCACATTGATACCCCCAACTCGGTGCTCAATGTAAACGACGAAATTAAGGTAATGATTATCGACCTCGACGCAGAGCGCGGTCGGATCTCTTTGTCTACGAAGCAGCTAGAGCCTGAGCCAGGCGATATGGTGAAAAATCCCGACTTAGTCTACGAAAAAGCTGAAGAAATGGCTGAGCGCTATCGCGAACAGCTCAGACAAAAGGCCATGGGAGAAGCCGCAGATGCTGGTGAAGAAGTCGACTACGTTGTAGAAGAGGAACTGGCGGCTGTTGAGTAGCCCCTTGCTCAGGTTCAAAAGCGGACAGGGTTTCGAGTCCCGAACATAGTCCGAACGTGAATCAAATAAAGGTTGAGGGAAAGGCTAATGCTCCTTTCCCTTTTTTGATCTTAATTTCGTTCGATTTCAATTCTACTTAGAGAGGGCTGAGCATCCCGAATGGCCACTATTCGGTGCAAGCACCAAACTTTTGAGAACATCCAGGCGGTGCTGTTTGACAAAGATGGCACGCTAGCAAACGTAGAGACCTACTTGAAGCAGCTAGGGGAAATGCGATCGCGCCTCATAGCAGGGCAGGTACCCGGGCTACAAGCTGCTTTACTGTCTGCATTTGGTTTACAGTATGGCCAGATCGATGCGGCTGGACTACTTGCCGTAGGAAGCCGCGAGCAAAATGAAGTCGCCGCAGCGGCCTATGTAGCGGCAACCGGGATAGGCTGGGTGGCAGCGCTTAACCTCGTTACCAGTGCCTTTGAGCAAGCTGAAGCCGCACTGCCTCGCAAGGTTACTCAGACGCCGCTTCTACCGGGCGCAGCGCAGCTAATCCTGCAGCTAAAGTCTGCAGGTGCAACATTAGGCATCGTCTCTTCGGACACTCATCTTGAAGTTGCTGCCTTTACGCAGTACTATGCCCTCTCGGAAATCAGCTGGTATTGCGGGGTCAGTTCATCAGCGTTGCCTAAAACCCACCCCGACTTTTTGCAGTTTGCCTGCGAAGCGTTGGCAGTTCCTTTGACTGGCGTTTTAGTAGTTGGCGACTCTGCTGCCGATGCTGCCTTAGCCTGCCAAGGGGCTGCGGGCTTTGTGGGGCTAACGGGTGGATGGCAGCGATCGCCTCGGTTCAGTCCAGATATCGTGAGCGTCGAAACACTCTCACAAGTTGAAGTTTTCCATTAGATCTCTATTAGCGCCTTCGATAGGTACATGCTAGAAATTAGTGAATACTCGTACAAAGGGCAATTTGCTAAGCTATCAAGCTGCACACGGCTGCTGCCAGCCCACCCTTCATCCTGTAGGCTGATAGATCAATAGTCGGGCTGTAGTGCCCTATCGTTTTGAATTTAAGGTGAATGGAGGATTGGCTTTTGTCTCGTCGCTACCTGTTTACATCGGAGTCGGTTACAGAGGGGCATCCTGATAAAATCTGCGATCAGATTTCTGACACAATTTTGGATACGATGCTGACGCTAGACCCCAACAGTCGAGTGGCCGCCGAGGTGGTGGTCAATACGGGATTGGTTTTGGTCACGGGCGAAATTTCTTCCCAGGCAAAGGTAAACTTTGTCGATGTGGTACGCAAGAAAATTGCTGAGATAGGCTACACAGATCCCACCAACAATGGGTTTTCGGCCGATAGCTGCTCTGTGCTGATCGCGTTGGACGAGCAGTCAGCTGATATTGCCCAAGGCGTAGATGCTGCCCAAGAGACCCAAACCAGCGATGAGCGCTGGGACGCTATTGGAGCGGGTGATCAAGGGATTATGTTCGGCTTTGCCTGCAATGAGACGCCTGAACTCATGCCGCTACCGATCAGCTTGGCTCATCGGATTGCGCTACAGCTTTCTGTGGTGAGAAAGAATGGGCGTTTGCCTTATCTTGGCCCCGACTGCAAGACTCAGGTGACGGTCGAGTACGAAGATGGTCGCCCCGTCGGTATTGATACCGTGCTGATTTCTACCCAGCACACCGAGAACATTGACGAGCTGACCAGTAACGAAGACGTGCAGGCCAAAATTAAAGCCGACCTCTGGCAGGCGGTCGTCCTCCCCGTATTTGCTGGACTAGAGATTCAGCCGGGTGAACAAACCCGCCTGCTGGTGAATCCTACTGGTAAGTTTGTGATCGGTGGGCCACAGGGCGACTCTGGTCTGACCGGCCGCAAAATTATTGTCGATACCTATGGCGGCTATTCTCGCCACGGGGGCGGTGCTTTTTCTGGGAAGGATCCAACCAAGGTGGATCGCAGTGCTGCCTACGCCTGTCGGTATGTTGCCAAAAATATTGTGGCGGCTGGTCTTGCCGATAAGTGTGAAGTGCAGCTGAGCTACGCGATTGGGGTGGCTCGTCCGGTGAGCATATTCGTAGAAACTTTTGGAACAGGCACTGTGCCAGACGAAAAGCTGCTGGAGCTGGTAAAAGAGAACTTTGAGCTAAGACCAGCTGGTATTATCGATACTTTCAACCTTAGAGGGCTCCCGGCGGAACGCCAGGGTCGCTTTTATCAGCAGATGGCCGCCTATGGGCACTTTGGGCGTACCGATATTGAGCTGCCTTGGGAGCGTACCGACAAGGTCGCAGTGCTGAAGGCAGCCACCAGTGAACTTGCGGCTGTAGGGGTGTAAGCCACCTGCGGCGATTAGCCTGGCAGCCTATAGGATCCGACACAAAAGCTCTTTGTTTAAGAGGAGCTTTTGCGCGACGTCTGCACGCTTGAGTTTGGTGATAGAGTTTAAGGCAGATTCTACGGTAGTAACCTACATGGCTCCTCTTCCGCCTTATCAGCCAAAGACGCTGTCGCTAGGGCCACTTGAAGCTGAGATTGTTGAAATTCTGTGGCAAATAGAGCCGACTTCTGTAACGGCGATACATCAGCACATTTTGGCGGACATTGATCGAGAGCTGACCTATTCTTCGGTCTCGACGGTGCTTAAGCGGTTGGCAAAGAAGGGATGGGTCGCTTGTGACCACAAAGACCGGGTGCACGTTTGGCGATCGCTCATCTCCTCTCAACAGGCCGAGATCTTGAAAGCCCACGAGCGTCTGCACCGGTTCTTAGCGGTGGGTAGCCCGGATATTGTGGCGGCGTTTGCCGATACGCTCGACGACGAGAGCCTGGCTCAGATTGAGGCGATCGCTCAAAAAATTCAGGCTGCTCGCAGAGCCCGGGAGCAAGCGCCATGATGCACCTGCATATGATTGGGTTAGCGGGGGCGATCGCCATTTGCTGCCGTCTTCTAGGCCGACCGACTGCCGAGAGCAACCGCTGGCAGTCGCGCTGGCACCGAGCTTTGATAGCCTTTGTCGTGCCTCCTCTGCTGCTGTTGGCGACTGCGGTGGCAATCATCACCATGGGGACGAGCACCGCCTATGCCTGGGAAGGCCGGCTGAGCTATGGACTTGGCCTTGGTTTCGTCGTCATGGCGATGGGGCGATGGATACAGCTCGGTTGGCAGGCCCTGCAGACCAGACACCAGATTCGCCGCTATCCTCAGAGCCTGATCGAAACTAATATGGGACAGACGTTGGGCCGGGTGGTAGAGGTACCAACTGTTTTTAGTGCGCAGATTGGCCTGTGGAGCTCAGATCTGGTAGTGAGTCGGGGCCTGCTTGCCCATTTGGACAGTGAACATTTGGAAGCTGTTCTGGCTCACGAATCAGGCCATGCTCACTACCGGGATACCTTTTGGTTTTTTTGGCTGGGCGGCCTGCGGCGGCTGACGGGGTGGTTGCCCTATACCGAAGCGCTATGGCAGGAGCTACTGTTGCTGCGTGAGGTCCGCGCTGACTGCTGGGCGGCTTGCCAAGTAGATACACTGGTGCTGGCTGAGTCGCTGATGAGTGTGATCACCGCTGCTCTGATGGAGAGCGAGGCTGTTTGCGCCGGATTTAGCTGCGCGGCGCCTCGTAGCCGGTTAGCCCAGCGGGTCGATGCGCTATTGGCAGGCGATCTGTCTGGTTCGTTTGGGGTTGCGCCCTGGCAATGGGCCACAATATCTCTGGCACTGAGTCCGCTGTTGACCATCCCATTTCACTATTGAATGAGCCTTTTGATCAGAGCGCAGAGCGACCAGGTACCACAGATTTTGCAGGCACAGCGGCTGTTTTTTGCGAGTGGAGGAACGCGATCACTCGATTTTCGGCGGGCTCAGCTAAAGCAGCTCAAGGCCAATATTGCAGCAGCAACCGATGAAATATCGGCGGCGCTAAAGGCTGATTTGGGAAAGTGCGAATTGGAGGCGTATGTTACGGAGCTAGCGCTGGTGCTAGGCGACATTGACCAAGCACTCAGGCAGCTCGCTAGCTGGTGCAAGCCGCGCCGGAAGAGCGTACCGCTGGTGCTTCAGCCTGCTAGGGCAAAGGTCGTGCCTGAACCTTTGGGCGTGGTGCTGATTATCAGCCCCTGGAACTATCCGCTTCATCTTGCCTTAGGGCCGCTGGTGAGTGCGATCGCCGCTGGCAACTGCGCGGTGCTCAAACCGTCCGAAATTGCCCCCCATACCTCTGCTCTACTCGCAAAGCTAGTCGCGGATACTTTTCCACCTGAGTATGTGAGGGTCATGGAAGGCGACGCAGAAATCGCTCAGGCACTGCTAGCAGAGTCGTTCGACCACATCTTTTTTACCGGGAGCCCAGCAATTGGAAAGGTTGTGATGCGGGCAGCAGCTGAACACCTGACGCCTGTGACGCTAGAACTCGGCGGGAAAAGCCCCTGCATTGTGACAGCAGATGCAGATATTACAGTGGCTGCGAAGCGAATTGTTTGGGGTAAGTGTTTAAACGCTGGTCAAGCTTGCGTTGCGCCAGATTATTTGCTGGTACAGAAGTCTGTGAAAGAAAGACTGTTGGCAGCGATCGCTCAAACTACCCGCGACTTTTTCGGTGAAGATATGGCGAAGAGCCCTGACTACGGGCGGATTGTGAGCGATCGGCATTTTCAGCGGCTGCAAACCTTGATGACGGACGCCTTGGCAGCGGGAGAAAAAGTGATTGGCGGGCAGAGTGATGCGGACACTCGCTACATGGCGCTGACTGTGATTGACCAGGTGCCCCCTACCGCAAAGGCAATGCAGGAGGAGATTTTTGGGCCGATTTTACCGGTGTTGACCTATGAAGTATTGGAGGAGGCGATCGCCTTTATCAACCAAAGACCCAAGCCACTTGCCCTCTACCTATTTTCAACCGACGGTGCCCAGCAACAGGTAGTCCAAGCCCAAACATCTTCCGGGGCCCTTTGCTTCAACGAAACAATGACTCACTATACGATGCAGGATTTACCTTTTGGCGGTGTGGGTCAGAGTGGAATAGGGTCAGCCCATGGCAAAGCT
Organism: Phormidesmis sp.; assembly: GCA_049646425.1. GTDB lineage: Bacteria > Cyanobacteriota > Cyanobacteriia > Phormidesmidales > Phormidesmidaceae > Phormidesmis. The sequence continues at coordinate 9,194 of JBARVU010000457.1, forward strand.
GGATTCGACACCTTCTCGCATTATAAAAGCGTGTTAAAAAAGTCGAATTGGCTGGATATTCCTTTGCGGTATCCGCCCTATGAAGGAAAGCTAAACTTGCTGAAGAAACTGCTGTGAGATAAATCGAGCTGCTTTTTACGTGGATTTTGAAATTATTGGGGACATCACTGATATTGACACTATTGCTGTAGGAAGAGGAATTCGGAACTGGGGACGGTTGCAAAAGCAGTACGGCTCAGGCAAGTGGAGAAATCAGATTCTTTCAAGTGAGGTTTGAATATCGGGCAGGTCTATGGCGCTGACATTGTTCACCAGAGTTCGGCGCAGCATGGGGTGGTTGCGATGGGTAAAGCCGATGTCGCTGTCGGGATGGAACACAACCAGATGCAAGGGCTGGGCATAGGTGCAAAACTTGTGTTCTTGATTGGGAGAAATGTGAAATAGGCTGCCTGGTGTAAGAGGGTAACAGGCTTTATCGTCAAAGCAGTCGCCCGAGCCATCGATGACGATGCCCGCGCGATCGCTCGGATGACTGTGCACCGTTTGGTCGACATGGGGCGGCATGTATAGCGCGTTCAAGCAGGGGTCGCCGGTTTCTAAGGGCGAAATTAAGAGACTGGTCGTACCGCCATCGATGTAGGCAAAGCGTCCAGATGCCCCTATTGGCCCGCCCAGCAGAAAGACGCCCTTGTGAGCCAGGTCGGTGATGACCATGCCTGAAGCGTTTTCGCCCTGAATAGTGGCGGCTTCTGCCAGCGAAAAATACATGCCTGCCTGCAGCGGAAAGGGCTCCGACTGCCCAGCACGACTGAGAGTAGCTGTGCCCTGGAAGGCAAAGCCATAGTGAGTACCCCTATCAGGGAGCGCAATGGTTTCACGGTGCCAGGCGCGCACCTGCATCGGAAAAGGGTCGCCGCTGCAATCTTCAATGAACTGTGACTGTAGGGGATAGATCCTAATCGGCATGATTCACAGGCGGGGTAAATAAGTTATCTTCGATAGCCTGCCGCCGTTTTGGGCCGAGCATACATCCGTCGCTGTACAGACAGTCTACTAAAAGGCGCGTGGCTCGATAGTACTGTTTGAGCAATTGCTTTTCGGCGGCGTCAAACGTCCAGCCCTGACCGATGTGATGGCGATCTTTGGCAACGTGACGGGCCGCGTCGGCCACTTCCTTGATGTCCTCATCATTGGCAGTACAGTGATCAAGACGATGAATGAGATCTCGTAAGGTGCGGCTTTCGCCTGAGTTGATTTGTTTAGAACTAAGGGCAATCGCAATCGCAATCATCATGGCGTCATTGGCGGAAATTGCCTGAGCCACTTTCTGAGCGGGGTCAGTGACCTGCTGGTCGTGGCTTTGGACGATGGCGATCGCCTGCTCTAACCCTACTCCTTCCAACATTCGGGTCAAAAAGCTAGCGCAGACCAGCCAGTTCGCCAATTGATCCAGGCGAATGGCCACCTCGCGGTTTTCATCGATGTCAAAGTCAATGTCGAATAAAAAGGCGCGGACGGCAGCAGGCTTACAGTGGGCAAACCTGGCCTGAGTCGATTGCTCAGAGATATCGGCGAGAAAAGCTTGCAGCCTAGGGGAACCGGCCAGTAGGGACTGAATTCGCTGTAGCAGCGGCGAAAGCAGCAGATCAGCATCGCGCAGCAGTTCGCTCACCAGCAAAAAAACCTCTCGCCACTGTGAGTCGAGCGCATAGTCCTCGACCATTCGCTTCATGGCTTTTTCTAAGTTTGAGCTGTTAAACACCAGCTCGCGGGCAACAAAATACTCGTGAAAGGTCAGGTGAGAAAACGAATAGTAATGCTTAGCGCGCTCAACCAAAAGCCCGTGCTGCGCTTCGATGGAGTGCAAAATGGTGGTGCTGTCGATTTGGAGAATATCTGGATCGTCGCTGGCCTCGGGCAAATTGCGAATGTAGTCAGCAATAGACTGCTCTAAATGAGACTGCTTGAAAAAATACTGACGCTGCCGAAATGTCGTCAGGGCGATTTGACCCAGCAAATCTTCTTTGCGTTTGACAGAAAGTCGGCGGTAAACCTGGTCGCGGTGAATACCCCGCGAAGCATCCCACTTTTTCAGGAGCGTTTCGACCCCTTCTCGATAAAGCTCTGAGCGACTACCCGGCAGGCTGCCCGAAGCTTCAAAGGCTAGACAAAGTAACGTCAGTAACAAGGGCGTCACCGCCAATTCGCTCAGACGAGGCTGCTGGGCAAGATTTCGTAAAAAAGTGCGTGGCTGCATCGCTTTACCCCGGAACCACTGCGGGACAAAAGTAGCGACTTGCTGAGCGTCAAAATCGGCAATTTCTACTTCAGTAAACTGCTCGAAGGTATACTCCCAGGCTGCTATCCGGCAGGTCATCAGAAACTGGTTGTACTGAAACTCTTCGGACAAAATCCGGATTTCACGCAGCACCCAGTCTTGTTCTTCCTGATTGACTTCATCAAGACCGTCTAACAAAATTATTGCTCTGCCCGCCATCAAGACCTGCTTTAGCAGTCGCTGCTGCGCTTCAACCTCGGATTCCCGCAGAGAAGTCAGCTCGCTCTTGAGATGGCGCTGACTGATGAAGGCAAGCAAGCTCAGACGGTTCGGATTTTCGGCAAACTGCTTGAGATTGACAAATAAAGGCAGCTGATCTGGCTTGAATCGGCCCTCAATGCACTGAACCGCCAGATACTTCAGGAAGGTGGTTTTGCCTGCGCCCGGTTTGCCCAGCACGATGAGTTTGTTGTACTGAGCGATCGCTTCCATTGCCGGGACACGGGCCTGCTCAATTTTGCCAAACCCAATCCGGTCAAAGTTTTCAGCTTCCACTTCTGTGATTAGATCTTGCAGGCGACGCCGCTGACGACCGCTGATTTGCTCCAGAATGTTGACGCTCGTATAGATATCGCTCAGGCCCACAGGGTGAGACATATCTAGCACTCGCATAGTGCCGCAGCGCTCTTGCAGGCTGCCCTGAGCAGTCTGGCGTAGCTGCTGAACTATTTGATCAATCGTCTGAGGCGATGAAACGTCGGAGGGCACTTTAACTAGCATCTTCGTTTCAGCCGGAGAGGTTAGGCCAGCGACCTGTTGCCAGTTGAGGGTGAGATGGTCGCACAGCTCAATAAACAAAGGCTGCTCAACGGCCACCCCCTTGAAAAAATTAGTCACCGGCTGGCGACTACAGCCCACCGCTTCACTCAGGCTTTTCTTAGTCAGGCCAGCGAGTCTCAGCGACTGCTCTGCGAGCTGCTGTCCTTGCGACGAGGCTCTGAGGGAAGGTTTGGCCATGACGACACTACAATCAACCCTGTCATCCTAACTGAGCTAGTCGATAAATGGACAGTGCAAACGCTTTCGTAGTATTTACTTAGCCCTTATGTTGACAATCTCAGAACACTAACCTAGTATTTACTCATGTTTTACATAGGCAAAACGAACCTGATGGACAGCCATCAGATTTGTCCCCGAAAGGACTCCGTTCCCGACCGATAGCCAGTTCATAGCCTGAGAGGATTTTCTATGAAGCCTGCTACAGCCTTACTTGGCCGCTACCATATCCAACGAGAACTTAGCAACAAGGCGGGAAGACAAACTTTCTTAGCGCAGGACACTCAAACCCAAGAATTAGTGGTTGTCAAAATCATTCGGTTTGATCAGGCTTTTCAATGGAATGATCTGAAGCTGTTTGAACGAGAAGCCAGCATCCTCAAAAGCCTTGACCATCCGGCCATTCCTAAATATAAGAATTATTTTGAAGCCGATATCGACGGCGTTCAGAGCTTTGTGCTGGTGCAAACCTATATTGCGGCAATCTCCTTGGAAGCTGTAGTGCAGAAGGGAAGAAGGTTTTCAGAAGCGGAGGTGATAGAGATAGCCGAGCGGTTGCTGACTATTTTGAGCTACCTTCACGACAAACTACCCAGCGTTGTTCATCGGGATATCAAGCCAAGCAATATTCTCATTGCTGATCGGTCTGGCAACAGCACAGGCAATGTTTACCTGGTTGACTTTGGCTCGGTGCAAACGGTTGCCAACAAGGAGAGTGGAACAATCACCATCGTTGGCAGCTATGGCTACATTCCGCTTGAGCAATTTGCGGGGCAGGCAGTACCCGCCTCAGACTTGTATAGCCTGGGGATGACGCTAATTTACTTAATAACGGGTGTACATCCTGCTGATATCCCGCAGGTAAAAGGGAAAATGCAGTTAGAGAGCGATCGCATCCAACCCCAACTCGCCGAGTGGCTAGCGCGGATGACACATCCTTATGTGGGTGAGCGCTTTGACTCAGCCAAACTAGCGCTGGCAGCACTTGAGACTAAGGGTGGCAGCGAGGGGTGTTTTCAGTACCTCAAGCCTGCAAATAGCAAAGTGGCTGTGTATCGCGATCACAATCGCCTGGAAATCACCATCAAAACCCGGCCCGAGGTATTGCCTGTACCAGCGGCTTGTCTAATCTTTGGCTCTGTTGTTGTAATTTCTCTCTCAGTATTCTTCAACCTGATGCTTTTTGTGTCGCTTGGTTTGACCGGGGGGGCGATGCTGGGGGCTGTACTGCTCATCTCGATTTTAGCTCTGGCAACACTTAATTTCTCAATAGTATCAATTTCCCATAAATGTAAAACTTTTCTGTATGAAGTCCTCTCTGTTGATCAAAGCTCAGGTATTCGCATAGGCACTCGTTCCGGCGAATCCAAGGCTGTACGCTGGCGAGCGGGGACGACGCGCTTTCAAGACATTGACCTGTTGGCTTACTATCCGGGTCATGTATTTCATCACTATTACGAGAAGGGTAACCAGAACAAGCAGATTGGAACGATAAGAGTCCCTTCAAAACTGTCGATATATGCAGGCAGCGTTGAATACCCAATTAAACTTGATCCGCTCTCTCACAATGAATTCTTATGGATAGAAAAAGAGCTCAGCGACTTCATCGGTCTGAAAATGCACCCTATCGGTTCCCAAGCGAAATCTAAAAACGCTAAAGGCGTATAGCAACCAATGGCAGCAGTCACCGCTCCGATACTGCCTGCCAAAAAACTACACAGTTTGAGGAGACTTCTCATGAAGCTTTCTGCATCATCAATTGGCCACTATGACATTCAAAAACAATTTAGCATCAAGGCAGGTAGACAAACTTTTTTGGCGCAAGATATTCGCACCCAAGAATCAGTGATTGTCAAAGTCATTCAGATCGGTCGAGATTTTCAGTGGAATGATTTGAAGCTATTTGAGCGAGAAGCCAGAATGCTCGAAGGTCTCGATCATCCGGCCATCCCCAAATATAAAGACTATTTTGAGACTGACATTGAAGGCACTCAAAGCTTTGTTTTGGTGCAGACATACATTGAAGCGAACGCTCTAGATTCTCTTGTCCGAGCCGGTCGAAGATTTTCTGAAGCGGAAATCGTAGAGCTGGCCGAGCGGCTGTTGGCGGTCTTAAGCTATCTTCACGAACAGACGCCGGTCATTGTTCACCGGGATATCAAACCCAGCAATATCCTGATTGCTGATCGTTCTGGTAACAGCGTTGGCGATGTCTACCTGGTCGACTTTGGCTCAGTGCATACCGTCGCTAGTAAAGAGAGCGGAACCATTACTATCGTCGGGAGCTACGGCTACATTCCGCTTGAGCAATTTGTCGGTCAGGCTGCTCCCGCATCCGATCTATACAGTTTAGGGATGACGCTCATTTACCTGATCACCGGGATTCACCCAGCCGATATTCCCCAGGTGAATGGAAAGGCCCAGTTGCCCTGCAACAGCCTTCAGCCCAGATTTGCCCGGTGGCTAGCGCGGATGACGCATCCTTATGTCGATCAGCGGTTCGACTCAGCACCATTGGCCCTAGCAGCGCTCAAAGCTAGAGAGAGCGGCGAGGGCTATTATCACCATCTCAAGCCGGTGAATAGCAAAGTGGAACTGTATCGCGATCACACCCACTTAGAAATTGTCACTGAAGGACAATACCGGAAAATACCGGATGTGGTCATCGGGCTGCTGTCTACCTGCTTCTATTTGAGCCTTTTCTCTTTAGGCTTAATGCCAATAACATGGGTAATTTTCGTGCTGCCCGCTGCGCTTTTAGAACGAAAGATCTCTGACTTCATCCATACATCAAACATCGTTGATCGTCTGACGCCTCACTACACAGTAATATCTATTAATCGAGAGTCGGGCATTCGTTTAGAAACCCGCTTTTTGTCCTCGAAAACCGTGCGCTGGCAGAAAAAACTATTACGCTTTCAGGATATTGATCTTCTGGCTTACAACCCTGGCTACACGTTTAACCATAAGGGCCGAACGATCAAAGTTTCACCGACATTATCAGCACATGCTGGAGCCGAGGAATACCCCATTGGCCATAGCAGGTTGTCCCAGGCTGAATTCTGGTGGTTAGGACAGGAGCTTAGCGACTTCATCGGGGTGGAGATGCAAACGATTTATCCCACACCGGTGGTACCCCCTCAGTCTTCTTGTGGGGGAGGGTGTTAGCACAAATCTTTAGAGGACAGGAAAATGTCGCCTGAACAAAAGGTCTTATACGGGCAAATCTTTCGGTTCGAGCTAGATTCTCCCTCGGCGCGCTTTCCCTTTTCGGTAAAGCTGGCCTGGGAGTATCGGTGGTCAGGCGTTTATACTCACAGGGCGATTCAAGAATACCTCAGCCACTAAGTTACGGATTGCGCCATAGCTAACCTGTAGCTACCTTCTTAGTCTACGGTTAATCGAAATGAAAGCACTCACCCTCTATCGTTTGCTGTGCTCGATTGTGATCGGCATATTAGTTGCTTTAGGATTGGGCAGTAAAGCCTACAGTGGCTGGGGCCAGACCTGGGTGCAGAGCTACAGTGGCGATGTGTTCTATGAAATGTTTTGGATTTGGCTGGTTGGGGCCTGGCGGATGCAGTGGCGATCGCGCCATATCGCCGCCGTCACCTTCATCGTTTCAGCCCTGATCGAATGCTCTCAGCTCGTCCCTTTTCCCACCCAATGGCAGGTACAGCTGTGGTGGCGACTGCTATTGGGAAGCCAGTTTTCCTGGGCAGATTTTTTCTATTACGCGGTTGGCTGCGGATTGGGCGCAGTAAGCTTAAGTTGGCTACGACAAAGATTCGGAAGACGCCTATGTTGATCAAAACAGCATTGAAAGAATGGTCAGTCGCAGTCGATGCCCTGGCAGCAGGTGAAACCATTTTGCTCCTGCGCAAAGGCGGTATCAAAGAACACCAGGGCCGATTTTCGGCTGAGGCTAACCGCGTGGCTCTGTTTCCGACCTTCGAGCATCAGCGCCCCGAACTGCTCAAGCCCCAGTACCGAAAGTCAGTAGAAGCGGTCCCGCAGGGCTGGCATCCAGAGACCATCACACTCAAAGCTTGGGCAGATATCACCCATATCTTTTTAACCGACGATGCCGACAAAGTCGCGGCCCTAGCAGCCTTTCATATTTGGCAGCCCCAGCTTGCCCAAGCGCGTCTGAAGTGGAAGCCCAAACAGCCCCTGTACATACTGACGCTACGAGCCTATCGCCTCGCCGAGCCGGCCATAGTTCCCTGGCAAGCAACCTACAGCGGCTGCCGTTCCTGGCTCCCATTCGAGCTGAAAACAGACCTAATAGATAGCCTCCCAGCAGTCGCCGACGCTGATTATCGCACGACGGTTGAAGCGATAGAAACGATATTAGCCTCTTGATCAGGAACCTCTTGCCTCACTGGCACCATCGGCCTACGGGTCATTAGAGCAGAAGACAGCCGGTTGATTGTCAGCCGCAGTACTCTCAGGCAGTCCGCCTAGTTGATCATATCCTGTGTCTGAATCAGTGCTGTTGGCTGAAGATGTCTTTACCAGTCGGGGGACGACAATCGTAACGGTCGTCCCTTTGCCAATACCATCACTGCTGAGAGCGATATCGCCCTGCATCAGGCGCATGAAATTCTGCGAAATGGCCAATCCTAACCCTGTTCCTTCGTAGGGACGCGTATGTGAGCCGTCTACCATGACAAACGGCTTAAAGAGCTTGGCTCGCTGCTTCGGATCAACGCCAATGCCAGTATCTCGAACTGTGATTTTCACCCAAGGCTCAGCGGGCATAAAGATTTCAGCTGAACTCTCGCCACTGCCAAAGTTACTCTCGAAGCTTTCATTCGTTGTCACGCTAATCGCAATAGAGCCTTCATCAGTAAACTTGACGGCGTTAGAGAGCACATTTAGCAGCACCTGTTTAAAGCGTGAGTGATCGACAGGTACCATAATGTGCTCTGTGATCTCTGGACGACTCAACTGTAGGCCCTTTTGCTGAATCTGCAGAGCCTGCATCTCCAGAATATCTTCGAGGATATGGCGAAGGTCGACCGGAACAATGTTGACATCCAGCGTCCCTGCCTCAATTTTGGCAATGTTCAGAATATCTTCAATTACGGACAGTAGGTGTAGAGCTGCTTTGTCTGCCTGCTGTAAGAATTCGAGTTCTTCATCGCGACTGTCGCAAAGACCGTCTCGGATGACATGAATAGAGCCGATGATACCGTTGAGTGGCGTTCTGAGCTCGTGAGAGGTATTTGCCAAAAACTCATTTTTGAGCTGGTTGGCAACTTGAGCATCCTGCCAGGCGCGGCGCAGTTCGACAGATTTTTCTTCTAACCGCTGCAACATCCGCTCAATCACCGTTCCTAAATAGTCAAGCTCCCAAATGTGCGAACTGTGAGGGGCAGATTTGAGCTGAGAGAGGTCATCTACATCTTGGGCGTAGCGGATTAGGCGCTCAATCGGGAGCGAAAGGCTGCGGGCAATGTACAGCGCCAATAGCGTGCTGGCCGCCAGCAGGCCCAGCGTAAAGACGAACAGCACATTGCGGATTTCATTCAGGCCGAAAAGCGCGTTGTCAATCGGGGTAACTGTCAGCACTGTCCAAACGCTGTTTTGCTTAGGGCTAACGGGAACTTCAAACCCGCTATAGCCCGCTAGCCACTCGTCGCCATCCTGAGGCAAAAAACGGAAGAGGTGAGCGAAGTTCTCCTGACCTGCGTTGACGCTGCCGACGATGCTACTCAGCTTCTGAGCGTCACGGAGTTCAGAAATATTTCTACCGACTTGGTCAGGATCGGGATGGGTAACGACAATGTTGTTAGGATCAATGACAACCGTCTCTCCGACCAGCGATAGATTGTTAGTATCTTGCAGCTGAAAGAGACATACTTCCATCGCTAGGGTGTAACGCAAACTGCCGTCCTGGTTATAAATAGGACTCGCTACAATAAATTTGATCAGGGCCTGATTTTCAGGGCCCGGTGCGGTCATGGGCGACTCTGGCCCTGGCGAAAAAACGTAAAAGTCTGGTTGCTCGACGCTCCCGCTTTGAAGCCAGGGCACCTGCTTGGCGCTAGGGATAATGGCTCGATCACAGGTATTGACTGCCGCTGTTTCTGCTTGAGGTGCGATTAGCTCAACGCAGCTAACTGTGTAGGGAATATCTTCGATAAACTGAGTTAAAGTCTGCTCAATTCGCTGACTATCGCCTGACTGAAAGACCTCGGTTTGGGCTAGCAGATCGAGATCGGCCTCAACTGACTCGATGCCGGTTTCTAGCTCTTTGGCTTTGCGGATGGCACTGCTGATCAAGTTCTGGCGCGCCGTTTTGAGCAGGCTGGTTCTGGCCTTGCGCAGCGCAACTGCCTGCCCAATCAGCAAAATCGGTACGCTGAAGGCCAGAATCTTAAGCAGTAGGTTGCGCCGAAACGAGCGCGGGCGGTTAGCCATGACAATAGAGACAGCAGGTCTCAGGGCGGCTATTCTCAAAAAGCATAAGAAATAAACGTGCTCGCGACAGGTTTTGATGGATGCGGCCCCTGAGAACCAGCATTGACAGTAGAGACTTCAGCCCAGTCAGCCAAAACTGAGGTCGTTGATAAAACGGTGTGTTCCTCAGCTTCTCTCCTGGGCGTCTCCGTATAGCTGTCACTATCTTAGTTTATCTGCCCAATCTGTACCTTTGTAGAGAGATCCCTACAGCTAGACCGACTCTTTACCGATTGTGAAGAGTCGTCTGTAAATTACAACTATGTTTGATGAACAGAGCGCCATGACACAACAGCACCTAGCGCGACCCTATGTGGTAGTGGTGCTCGCGATGAGCGCAGACGGCAAAATCGCAGATATTCACCATTCTGCGGCGCGGTTTCCTTCTTCGGCAGACAAAGCGCATCTCGAAGCGCAGGTTGCCAGAGCCGACGCTGCCTTGTTTGGGGCAGGTACGCTCAGAGCTTATGGCACGACGTTACCCGTTTCAAATCCCCATCTGATCGACGAACGGCGGCAGCGACAGCAGTCAGATCAACCCTTTCAAATTGTTTGTTCAGCCTCTGGATGCCTTGACTGGCGGTGGCATTTTTTTGATCAGTTTATTCCTCGCTGGCTGATTACGACGCCCGCAGGGAAGAAAGTTTGGCAGGCGGGTATGCCTAGAGCAGCCAATCGAGTGTTCTTTGAACAAATACTGGTCAGTCAGGAGCCGCTGAATTGGCCCAAGATTATGGACGAGCTGCTAATACCCACGACAGCGCGCCCGCCGATTGGGCATCTTACGGTCATGGGCGGGGGAGAGCTGGTGGCCTCACTGCTACACCACCGTTTAGTCGATGAGCTATATCTCACCGTCTGTCCGCTGCTTATAGGGGGCAAAGCAGCACCTACCCCTGTAGAAGGTATTGGGTTCACGCTGCCAGATGTCCCGAGGCTGAAGCTGCAGTCTGCCCAAGTTGAAGGGGATGAGGTGTTTTTGCACTACGACGTTGGTGTTTAGTAAAAACTTCTATTACCCTGTATAGAGCCCTTATCGCTATATCACCTGTGACAACCCCCTCAGTGCAGTACACCGCCCGGTGGACGAGTCGCCTTGCAGATATTTCAGCTCAACAGTGGGATGCACTAGCTCTACCGCTGAAGACTCCGGCCCTAGAGTGGGCATGGCTCAACAACATGGAAACGTCGGGCAGCACTGGTTCTAGAACCGGCTGGGTGCCCAACCATCTGACGCTCTGGCGCGATGACGTTTTAGTGGCGGCAGCACCGCTATATCTGAAGGGGCATAGCTACGGCGAATTTGTCTTTGACCATCAGTGGGCAGAGCTCTCAGAAAGATTGGGGGTGAACTATTATCCAAAGCTGCTGGGGATGTCGCCGTTTACGCCAGCAGAAGGCTATCGCTTTTTGGTGGCGCCTACTGAAGATGAGCTGACGATGACGCAGCTGATGGTGAACATCATTGATGACTTTTGCCTGAAAAATAAGATTTCAGGCTGCAATTTTCTCTATGTCGATCCGCAGTGGCAGGCACAGATGGAGACCCTGGGATTTCATAAGTGGTTACACCACAGCTATGTATGGCAGAACCGGGGCTTTCGCAATTTTGACGATTATCTAGCGCAGTTTAATGCGAACCAGCGGCGTAATATCAAGCGAGAGCGCAAATCGGTGGCAAAAGCAGGCATCCACTTCAAGGTGCATACGGGCGAAAGCCTGACGCCTGAGATGTGCCTGAAGGTGTATGACTTTTATAGCGATACCTGCGACAAGTTTGGCTGGTGGGGCAGCAAGTATCTCAAGCGTCAGTTTTTTGCGCAGCTCCATTCGGTTTGGCGTAACCGCGTCGTCGTTTTTGCTGCCTACACCGAGGAGAGTCCAGATCCGGTCGGGATGTCTTTTTGCTTGACTAAGGGTGATCGCCTCTACGGTCGCTACTGGGGCTCATTTGAGGAATATAACAACCTGCATTTCAATGCCTGCTACTACGAGCCGATTGAATGGGCGATCGCCAACGGCATTCAAATCTTTGATCCCGGCGCGGGGGGTCGCCACAAAAAGCGTCGCGGCTTTCCGGCCACCCCCAACTACAGCCTGCATCGCTTTTACGCGCCTAAGCTCAGCGAGATATTAGGTGACTATATTGGCCGGATCAACGAAGCTGAGCAGTTTCAAATCAATCAGATCAATGAAGATCTGCCCATTAAGGACTTGCCAGCAGAGGTACCGTTGATAGACATAGATAGAGCCTAGGGCTGTGTCAGTGCTCACTTTACAGTAGCCTTACGCCTACTCACTGCCCACCCTCCCAAGGCCAACAGCCCCAGCAGGGTAGTCGGTTCTGGTACGGACTCAGGCTCTACCGGATCGGCAATGAAAAATTCGTAGTTTCCAGCGTGTGAAACCCTGTCTTCCCGAGAGGTCTGGCCCGAGTTGGTAGGCTGAGCAAAGCTGTAGTAGTACTGAGTATTACCCTTCAGGCTCACTTTGACGACTTCGCTGGCATATAGCCCCGTCAATAGGCTGCTGATATTGCCCGCATCGCTGTGACCGGCCAAACCGAAAGTAACACCCGCGCTAGACTCACCGATGTAAGCGATATTAGGATCGCTGAGTCGGGCAAATCCACCGGCGCTCGAAAAGGTATTAAAGATATTGTTGCTGTCGTTAGCTGCCGCAGTAGCCTGGGGTGCCCTGTAGCCCAGACTCATCAGATAATCTTTATAGCGTGTGGTGATGGTGCTGCCATAAGCGTCCATCGCTTCAGAAAACCAGCGTTTGGCCAGGTTATCAGGGCCGAACCAGTCGCTGTTGGTGAGGCTACTAAACGTGACTTCTCGACCGCTATTCAGGTAGGCCGTTAGGGTATTGGCCGGTGCGGATAGGTTGGCACTCGCGGATCCATCATTGAGTTCGACGTTGCCCCTGGGTGCAGAGGCACTGCCGCTGAGGATGCGGCCGAGGTCAGCACCTGGAGCCAAAAAGGTTTGAGTGCCGTTAGAGTCAAATACAGTGACGTCCCCAGAGGTATGGTAAGTGTTTGCTAGAGACGGAGTCATCATGGCTGCCGTCAGCAAAGCAGCCCCAAATGCAATATGGATGATTTTCATAAATAGTGAGTGCGATTCCAGCGATGTGTAGTGCCCTCTCCATGAGAGCCAACTAGGACAAAGGATCGAATGTTTTTTCCGATTCAGATTGTCTAGTTGTGTCTCTAAGCTGCCGCTTTCACAAATGGATACAAACTATCTATCCGTTAGTTCATGCAAACCTGACTGAAATTAGGGCATATCGTAAAGTCTTGAGGGAGCTCATAGACGCTCAATCTTTTATTCTCTAGCGTCTTTGCGGTTGCTATTGCTGCGCTACTGCCCACCAGGCCAGGGCATAGGGCTGAGTGTCACTACTAGCCTGCTGCTGCACGACTCTCAGCTTATAGCGTCCATTGGCAGAAATCGGAATAAAGATGTGCTCCAGACTGTCTTCGGCACTGACCGAAGACCATACGCTCTGGCTGATATCGTCGGCATCGGCTGGCAGCAGATACAGGTCTAAGTTACTGAGGGGTTGGCCAGTGAAGCTTTCGTCTATGTCGTAGTACTCGTCATCAGAGTTGAGTTCTACCATACGCTCCCAAGAAAGGGTAGCGCTAATATAGCTGCCGCCTTTGAGCGGTGCTGCGAAGATATAGTCTTCAGCGCTGCCCGTTTCTGCCAAGCTGCTGTAGTTCCAGCCGACGGGGGCAACGCTTCCAGCTGCCCACTGGCCGCCAGCGAGCTGCTCGTAAGCGCGAAAAGCGTTGAGGTGGCCAGTGCCCAGTTCGGCGTGGAGTGGAATGCGCTGATCGCTGTATGCATCTGCCTGTGTCCAGTCTTGACCGCTTTCGTCGAGCAAGGTACGACTCATGCCTAACAGTGAACCATCGCCCGGATCCTGCAGCTTATCGGCGGCATTGAGAATGACCGATTTCATCACCAAGGGCTCGCGGGAGTCAAGGCTCCAGTTGCTGGCTCCGGCCCGGAACTGGCGATCGCCAAACTCCTGCAAAAGCGCCACAGTCGCGACGACATGCGGGGCGGCAAAGCTCGTGCCGCTGCTGGTAGTGCGCCCGCCGTCGGGATTGAACATTTCAATTTCGCTGCCCGGGGCAACCAGATCAATGGATCGACGGGCGCCAACGTTCGATTCGGGGGCCGAACCATTGGGTGAGCCTTCTGGTTCACTGCCCAAATTGGCCTGGTCTAACCGAACGAACTTGCCATCTACACGGGTAGAGTAGGCGACATTGATCCCATTAAAATTGTCCGTGGGGATCGGAATACCGCCACGCCCCTGGTTTCCAGCGATCACGTAGAGCAGCTTATGAACGCGGGATGACCAGTCGATGCACTGAGTGAGTAAAGCGTTGCCATCAAGCATGGCGTTGGGCCTAGGATCGCGGCTGAGCGGTTCGCCAAAGCTAAAGTTAGTCGCGCGGACATCACCGCTGTTTTGCAGGGCAACATGCTGGGAGGCGAGGCATTCTTCTTTTTGCCCTGTAAATTCAGTTAGGGTGCCAATCGCGGCAGAGTAGAGAAATGCTTGGGGGGCGACGCCGGTAAGCATCTTGTCCTGGCTGATCATGACACTGGCGACGTTAGCTGCGTGGCCATCGACAGATTCGTCGGCGATCGCTGGCTCATCTAATTCGAAGATGCGCCCAACCCGTACCACCATGTTTTCACTGGCAATTTTGTCGATGCCGAACTGGCTGGGACGCCCAATTTCTACCTGACCGATGGCGATTTTGCGACCGGTTAGATTGTAGGGGGCTGCCTGCAGCCGACGAGCGTCGATGCCGTCACTGTCGACAGAATCGGAAAGGGCAAGGGCCGGTAATCCTAGTGCGATCGCGCCTAAGCCAATTCCCAGGCTGCCCAGACGTCTCCAAGGACGTTTGGCGACGCCGCGACCGGGGGCCTGCCCGTCATCTGGACGCTGTCTGGCTTGCTTTTGCCGTAGGGGGTTGTCCATTCTGCCTGTCGGATGCGCCATGTAACGACTTTTAAATTGAAAGAATAATAAAGCAACTGTAGCTCATATCCAGGGCAGTGATAGCCCATTGCCAGCGGCCCTTAGTCGCATCTGTAGGGGCTGAAGCCGTCAGCTGGAATTATTCTGTTAGGACGATAAGCTAGATAAATACTTTGTTACAATGGCCACATAATATAGATCTCCATCTATAGAAAATATCCACTAGCGAGAGGCCGCTCCCCTATGGCAAGTACTCACTCCGATAAATCCGTTGTGATTTCACCGTCGATTTTGTCCGCTGATTTTGGCCGGTTGGGAGAGGAAATTCGCGCGGTTGACAGAGCCGGTGCCGACTGGATTCATATCGATGTGATGGACGGTCGCTTTGTCCCGAATATCACCATTGGCCCGATGATTGTCGATGCGGTTCGCCCCATGACTGACAAGCCGCTCGACGTTCACCTGATGATCGTGGAGCCTGAAAAGTACGTAGAAGATTTCGCTAAAGCGGGCGCTGATATTATCTCTGTGCACTGTGAGCACAATGCGTCACCGCACCTGCACCGCACCCTGAGCCAAATCAAAGAGTGTGGCAAGCAGGCAGGCGTCGTGCTCAACCCGGGCACCAGTCTAGATATGATCGAATATTCCTTAGATCTATGCGACTTGGTGCTGATTATGAGCGTCAACCCTGGCTTTGGCGGACAGAGCTTTATTCCTGGCGTCGTGCCCAAAATTCGCAAGCTCAGAGCGATGTGTGACGAGCGCGGCCTTGACCCTTGGATTGAGGTCGATGGCGGCCTGAAATCTCACAATACCTGGCAGGTGCTGGAAGCAGGCGCCAATGCAATTGTGGCAGGTTCGGCTGTGTTCAAAGCAGACGACTATGCCAAGGCGATCAGTGACATCCGTAATAGCAAGCAGCCTGTGCCTGAGCTAGCTGCCGTGTAGGTGTTGTCGGTAATTTTGGCAGCATTTGCTGATCACAGGGGCCGCATGCTTAATAGCTGCGGCCTTTTTCGTGGCTGACTCGCGGAATTCGGGCATCCTAAGTATGTGAACCGACCTTTGGATACTGGGTTGCATACTGGGGTGAATACTCGGGCCATACCTACGCTGTTTCGCAAGCGATCGCCGCTATTAATCTATGCCGTCTGTTGAAGAGAGAGTGTCTAAAATATTTGCGACTCGCCAAATTACACGAACCGATCAGGCTTTCTTGATGTCGGTGTTTGCCAGCGGCAAGATCAGCGTTGCCGATGAAGCGCTGATCAACAAGATCTATGAGGCGCTGAATGCGGGCCGGCTGCGCGTGGTGGAATAAGGCGTAGTGAGATATGGGTGAAATGCAAGAAGCCCATGACGAGGATTGAACTCGTGACCTCACCCTTACCAAGGGTGTGCTCTACCACTGAGCCACATGGGCGAGAGATGCTGCGAAGATGGTGGGCCAGGCTGGATTCGAACCAGCGTAAGCATAGCTAGTGGATTTACAGTCCACCCCCATTAACCACTCGGGCACTGACCCCCGCCATCTACGGCTTATAAAATGTAGCATACGATGCG
>JBARVU010000458.1:0-5265 GCA_049646425.1 Phormidesmis sp.
GCTGCCGACCGGCTTCTGAAAGATTGCGCTGGGTGGCGCAGTCGTTGAGCTGAAAGTTAGCGGGGTCGCCGGTACCAGGGGCGATCGCATGTCGCAAGACCACCACGTAAGTCTCCTCATCTGCCTGGGCCAGCTTTGCCCAGAGCATTTCTGCTGCTGTCATCGTGCTTGTTGTCGGGACGGCGGCTGATGGGGACGGCGGTTCTGATAGCGTAGGCTCAGGCGCAACGGGTGCTGACGAAGGCGCTGGAGTGACCCGCACTGACTGCTCAGCGCAACCTGCTATCAGCACACTCAAACAGAGACACCACAGCCTCACGCGAGGCGGTTTGCCAGGGTGAAACCGCCTCATGTCCATGCTCTAAAGAAGGTATTGTCCTGCCAGGCGATCGCTGTTTTTTCTTTAATCGCCGCCAGCGCCGTCGCGTCCAAAGTTCGAAAATCTCTAGCAGCGCGCACATTCTCTTCTAGCTGCGCTATCGTCTTAGCTGCAATCACCGCGCAGTGAACCCCCGGCTGTGAGAGCGCGTAGCCCAACGCCTGATTCATTCCTTCTAAAACGCCTGGTTTAAACAGTCGGCCATAAGCAGGCACCTTCATCGCCGTGATCCCAACATTTCGTTCGCTGGCAAGCGGGAGAACGCTGGGAATGAAAGGTCTAGGGTGATGGGCATCGGCTGCATTGACCGGAATCAGCGCATGGTCAAAAGGATATCGCTCCAGTCCGGCTGCAATGATATCGGGCTCGTGGTGGCCGGTAATGCCGCTAAAGCGCACCAGCCCTTGTGCCTTGGCTTCTTCTAACGCCTTGGCCGCGCCGCGCTCGCCAAACAACGTATCCAGCTCTGTCTCGAAAGACACATGGTGGAACTGCCACAGGTTCAGGTAGTCGGTGTTTAATCGCTGTAAAGACTGCTCTAGGTCGCGCCAGGCTCCATCATAATCACGCGCAGCCGTTTTGCTCGCCAGAAAGATCTCTTCCCGATAGGCAGGCAGCACCTTTCCTAAATAGGATTCACTGGGGCCATAGCTCGATGCCGTATCAAAGTAGCGAATGCCTAGTTCCAGCGCCCGCTGAATTTGCTCTACAGCGGCTTGTTCGCTATCTGGCCAGGAAAGGGGCGTCTGACCAGCGCCCCCTAAGCCGAGAATTGGCAGTTGAATATTTGTACGACCTAGCTGACGCAACGGCATCGTCTCTGGGGCGGTCGGTAACTCTTCAGAGGTTCCCACCTCAGTGGCAGAGGAGACATCGCTGCTCGGCAGTGCAGAGGAGACTCCCGACTGCCTCTGAATGGATGAACAGCCAGCAATACCGATAGCCGTGGTGAGGCTGGTCGTCAGAAAAGTTCGACGGGTTTTCTTGGGGGGAGTCGTCATGAGCGAGCGGTTGCTAACGTCACTTCTATTGTGTCGGATTTTCTAAAATATGGACTAGATGACAGCTATACCGCTTGCTCATGTCTGAGCAGCCACCGCTTTCGATCTACCCCGCCTGCATAGCCAGTCATGTTACCATTGGCGGCGATCACTCGGTGGCAAGGCACAATAATCGAAATAGGATTGCGTCCATTGGCAGCGCCAACAGCTCGCGCCGCCCCAGGCTTGCTGATGACGTCAGCAAGTGCGCCGTAGGAAACGGTTTCGCCAAAGGGAATCTGGTGAAGCTGTTGCCAAACCTGCTTTTGGAATGGCGTACCCTGCGGCGCTAGCGAGAGCGTAAACTGTTGCCTTTTGTGAGCGAAGTATTCTAAAAGCTGTTCTTGAGCCTGGTCAAAAATCTCTAATTCATCAGCTTCTTGCCAATCTGCTAGCTGCTTTGGAAAGTGCTTTTGCCCTTTTAGATACAGCCCTGTAAGCGATCGCTCACGCCCCGTCAACAACAGTTCTCCTATCGGGCTCTTCAACCATCTGTAATACATCATTTCACGCACGCCGCTAAAGATTTCCAGAGGTAAACCGCCGCGTAGGCGCGCCAGGGTCGCCATGCTTCGGCCATCTTTAGCACCTGTGAGGGTCTATCAACGTCTAGGGCACGGCGCAGCGCCAGATCTCCCGATGGAAAGGCATCTGGATCGGCGAGTACGCGCAGGGCAATGTACTGGGCTGTCCAATCGCCAATGCCTGGAAGCGCTTTGAGGGCGGCGACTGTCGGCTGAATACCGGCATAATTGTGCAGCTGCAAATGTTCACTGACGACGGCTTGGGCGATCGCCCGAATGGTTCGCGCTCTACTTGCCAAAATTCCCAACGCGCTCAGCCTGCGCACACTCGAAAACCCACTGGCAAAGGCAACGTCGGCCACCGATAAGTGAGTGTCGCTCAGCAGTCGTTTGGCCAGCAGCAGCCGCTGCGTTTGAGCGAGCTGAATCGGGGAAACGCCGAACTCTTGTTGCACCACGCGGCGCAGGTGGCGATCGCTCACCCCCAGAGCTACTGCCAATTCACCCACTGACTGCTCTGTCAAAGCACCCGCTTCAATCCGACTCGCCGCCGCCGTTGCCAACCGGCTGACCGCGTCAACTTTGGATGGACATTCCCAACCCGGTGCCCTGACCCACGGGCTTTGTCGTGAAAAACGGGTCAAAGATTTTATCTCGCACATCCGCTGGGATGCCAGGGCCATTATCGAACATATGAATACTGATCCTGTCGTCGTTAGGATGACATCTGCTGTCCCCAGATCGGAGCAGGTATCGACTCATCCTCAAACTATCGCACCGGATTCTCTGGCCCACGCCCGCGATACTCGTCAATAAAGCTAGCAGCAGCTTGAGGGTCAAACGCTGGTAAATTTAGCTGCTTTGTCCAAGCCGTGAGCACGACACTTTCGCCTAGCCCAGCCTTCGGCACAACCACAACGCCGTCCCATGCCCCCTGGAACTGAGCTGCCCAGCTCTCTAACGCTTTCGTAGTCTCTGTTCCTGGCTCGTCGTAATACACAACAATGTTGCCATGTTCAAGCGAATGCACGAGTTGCTCAGGACGCTGCGGCTGCAAGTACACACCCGGCATAACCGGCGTAGGATCGTGAGGGCCAGAAGTCGGAAAGTCTTCTTCGTAGTTCACGGGTTCGTTGGGCTCAACGTGCTTCCGGCCGTTGTCTGGGAAAGTTTCAACCGCAGTCAGCGCAGATTCTCCCTCAGGTGTATTCGGTTCAAAGGCGACCTGCTGAGGTCGGTTTCGGTACGCGAGTATCGCAATAAGTCCAACCATCACCGCTGCCAACCCCGCCGGCCCGAAGATTGTCTTCCAAAGATTAGACTGGTTAGTCGAACGGCGCCTGGATTTTGCTCTACCTGATTTTGACCTACTTTTCGACTGTTCGTTCATCTTCTGCTTATTGCAATATGCTTTTCAAAACTGTCATTCAAGGCTACTAAATGCGGCGTTATGGATGTTCAGCGAAGGGCGTGGTTTCGCCCGCTTCTGTAAACGAAAACACGGTGTAGGGCTCTACATAGTCTCCAGACTCCATGCCCGGTGAACCAATCGGCATTCCAGGAACGGCAAGCCCAGCTACATCGGGGTTTTCAACCAACAACCGCTGCACATCTTCGGCAGGAACATGGCCTTCTACAACGTAATCACCCACAACCGTCGTATGACAAGAGGTCAAATTTTCTGGAACGCCATACTGTTTTTTGATGGCAGCCATATCCTCGGTAACTTCGTCTTTTACCTCAAAACCAGCGGCCTCTGCATGTTCTATCCACTGGCCACAGCAGCCGCAGGTAGGGCTCCGAAAAACGGTCAGCTCATTAGCCAAAACCGCTTGAGCACCCGATGCCTCCTGAGAAGGTAAAGTTGCTGAGCGTTGTGACTCAGTAGCAGCGGTGCAGCTAGCAATCGTCAGGCTAACTGCCAGTAAACCCGCCACAAACAGCTTACCTTTAGAAAATCGAGGAAAAAACCGAAGACTCATAAAACACCTCTAAAAATGGAGACTCCAGGCGTAAAAATCGACCCTTCAAATCTATGTACTTCGTAAGATAGCGCAGGCTTTCGCCGCAGTCTTTACTGGATAACCGAAGCCACCCGTCGGATAACCGAAACGGTTAAAATCGGATGGCATCTGACGAAGCTGAACAGCTTTGGGCGAGTCTGCATAAGTTAAAAAGACGCGCTTGCTAACTAGCCTGGCAGACAACTATGAAATGAGAATGAAATTGGAAGTTGACCTCGTAGTCCTACAAGCTAAAAGCGGTACAGCAGGTTTGTTTTCTTCAAATCCCCCTTGACTGTCAAGTAAGGTGTAGAGTTTATTCTGAGCTTAGCCCTTTGGCTCTAAGCACAAATTCGAGACAGTTAAACACAGCGCCAAAAGTATGGCAGCGCCGTCAAGTGTTTTGAATGTGCTGTTTTTTTTTGCCAATTTATTACTACTAGAAGGTGCAATCCATGCGTGTTCTTTTTGCTGAAGATGAACCTGACTTAGGCAGGGCTGTGAAGCGCGTGCTCACTCAAGAAGGATACGTCGTAGACTGGGTGCAGTCGGGGGACGAAGCCCTGGACTTCTTGGAGCGCGATGCCGATATCTACATGGTGGGCGTGTTTGATTGGATGCTGCCAGACGTGACAGGGATTGAGCTGTGCCAGTGGCTGCGCCGTCGATCATTAGCATTGCCTGTGCTGGTGCTGACTGCCAAAGATAAAATTGAAGATCGAATTGCCGGATTAGATGCAGGGGCAGACGATTATCTGGTAAAGCCTTTTAGTATGGCCGAGCTGTTGGCGCGGCTGCGGGCGTTGAGGCGGCGATCGCCTGAATTCAAGTCAGCTCAGCTCCAGATCGGGCCATTGCTATTGGACTATGACCGCCGGATCGCCGTACTCTATCCGAATGATGCGACAGAATCCCTGATCGAACTCACCCAAAAAGAGTTTCTGCTACTGCGGTATCTGATGGAGCACCCTGGCCAGATTGTTACTCGCGAGCAGGTGCTAAACCAGCTGTGGGAAGTTGGCGCGGAGCCCAACAGTAACGTAGTCGCCGCCCAAATGCGATTGCTGCGGCGTAAGCTAGGAGAATATGGTCACCTCATCGAAACCGTTTATGGCATGGGATATCGTTTCAACCGTCCTGAATAGACCTGCTAGAAGACGACCCCCAGGTGGGTCTGCGAATGGGGTTCAGTATCAGCTTTTTCGCCGGTCTCGGCTGCGGTTAGCGGTGTGGTATGCCGGGGTGATGGGGACGATTTTGACGCTGTTGGGGTTGGGGGTGTATCGAGCGATCGCCCATGCCCACGAAATCACTATCAA
>JBARVU010000459.1:0-2016 GCA_049646425.1 Phormidesmis sp.
CGCCTTAGACATGTGAAATGACTTTGAGACCGTGAGACTTTGCTATACGTAAAGACTCAGTTGGATCCCTAGAAACGATAAGTCCTACTTTCGAGAGTTCGCTAAACCTGCTATCCAACCGCAAAATCGGTAAACTGACGTATCTCTGGTTCATGGAAAGCTAGGACAATATCCTGCCTAGGCACGCCCATATCAACTAATTGATTGGCAATACCGACTTCTGTACCGTCGTGCTGAATCCAGATCTTCCCGTCTTTGATATCGAGATGCAAGACACAGCCAAAATCACGCTTCTGCCCCCGCCACCCTACATACAGAAGCTGATAATGTCCCTGTTCGTCATCAAAAATAGTTTGCACCTCATATTCTCTCTCATGGCGCTGATTTGCTATTCGCTCAGCCCGTTCGGAAAGCAACTGACGAATATATTCCTGGTATTGCGTTATAGCCATTTGACAATAGCCTCCTTATCGACATCATAAACGACTAATTTCAGTTGATATCGCTGAACCGCAGCAATAATAAAGCGACGTTTGAAAAAACTTTCATGCACTGGAGCGCGCACCGCCAGATAGAGCTGACGATCAGGCTCGACCTTTTGAAGAGCATCTCGGTAATTAAGAAACTGACCCAATGCTGTATGAAAATCCGAAACGTTCGATGGACTGATAAAACTCTTGACCTCTACAGCAATTTTCTGGCCCTCTCGGACAGCCGCTAAGAGCTGCTCCGCCGCTAAATCAATCTCAAAGTCAATATCGTCCACACTAATCTCATAAGGATCAGCCGTAATATGCCAACCTTCTTTTTCTAAGGCAGCTCTGACAACATCGTGAAATCGGTCTTTAGCCATTTTTTTACAGACGTAATATGCCTATTCTAAACACCCGAAGCTACTGTGTTTCAGGTGCTTTTCTGTCCCTGGCGTGATCATCCCCGCTTTCACTATTGATGATTGCTGCCAGGGCTAACGGTTACTGCAGCTTAGCGGCGACCCTTAATGTAGGGAATACCGAGGACGGTAGGGGTGCGATCGCTCAGCCGACTCCCCGCCAATACCAGCAGCGTCAGCCCATAGGGCAACATTAATAAAAACTCATAGGGCAAAGCTTCCGACCCCAGCGCCTGAATGCGAAACTGAAGCGCATCGGCGATGCCAAATAGCAAGGCACCCCCTAACGCCAAGGCAGGCTGCCAGCGGGAAAAATAAACCAGCGCCACCGCAATCCAGCCCCGACCAGCCGTCACCCCTTCGATAAACAAGTTGAGCTGACCCACCGTCAGCACCGCGCCGCCCAGTCCGGCCAGGGCTGAGCCTGCCAGCACACAGAGATAGCGAATTCGGAGCACATTGAGTCCAGAGGTTTCGACCGCTTCAGGATGTTCTCCCGCGGCGCGAATTTGTAGCCCCCAGCTTGTACGATACAACAGCCAGCTCAGCAGCGGCACCAGTGCCACGCTGAGGTAGACCACCAGGCTGTGATCGAACAGAATATCACCGAGCACAGGCAAATCAGAGAGTCCTGGAATAGGCCAATTCTTCAGGCCGCTAATTCGTACTTTCGCCAGTTCAGGAGCGGCCCGATAGCAGTAGGTAGTCAGGCTCTGGCCCAGCAATACTAAGGTGATGCCTGCAACCACCTGATCGGCCCGGCAGGTAATTGAAAGTAGGGCCATGACCAGGCCCATTAGCGCCCCAGCCAGTAAGCCCGCCAGCAAACCTGCCCAGGCCGCCAGCTCACCTAAGCCCGTTGCCTGCTCTAGCCAGTAGGTGGTAGCAAAGCCCGCCAGTGCGCCCACCAGCATTACCCCTTCTAGTCCCAGGTTCATCACCCCAGACAGCTGAGTGATAATTTCGCCCAGCACCGCCAGCAGTACCGGTATCGCCAAGCGAATGCCAGCAGTGAGGATGGCGGTTAAAAAGGTGAAGGTAAAGACTTGTTCCCAGGGCATATGACAGGCAAGGTGACTGTTGATGGACTAACCGGATGATTCGCGTTGAGAGATAGCACTGCC
>JBARVU010000460.1:0-6015 GCA_049646425.1 Phormidesmis sp.
GTATGGACTTAGGTCCGCACACACCCGAGACGCTGCCTCGCGCCAAAATAGGCTGACCGACGTATGAGTTGAGTGGTTGCCCGGTAAGGTATACCCGACCAGTGCCGCTGCTTTCGACAAAGTAGCCAGACGGGGCTGGCGTTGGCTCATCCCCCGGTTCGTAGCCATATTTAGCCTGCATGACGCCTTCTACTGTGACTAAAGGCGCAATCGTCGCACGATATAGCTTGTGTAGCTGCCAAATCACAACTGCGGTGGCTGCTGAGCCCAATATGAAGAAGACTGCCGCTACACTCCAAAGCGTCAGCTGCGAGCGTTCTTTAGGCGGGTTAGGTGAGGGCGTTACACCGACGTTCGAAGATACCATGTCGAAAACTCCTCCTGGATGTGTACGGATACCCGACGGGCTGGCTGACTGCTATTTCTTGATAGCTACTATAGCGACTTTCTTGCTAATCCTAACGGGGTGATCGCCCAATTCTCACCAGCGGTGCAAGCCGCTACCGTATCAGCTCGATGAACGCTGCAATATCGTATATTCTCGGAAGCCCCACTGTTCACTTTAAGGCATGGTACAGCGCCCAAATCGCCATTGGTCGCAGGTAGTGGCAGGCCCGAAAGGTGCCGACAGCCGTAATCGCTTCGGGCGTGCGAAACTGGAGCCCGTGCTGGTAGATTTGTTGAACAACGGCTTCTGTAATCTCCATGGCTTCGGCCTGCTTCCCCTCACGGGCAAAGAAGGCAGCTAGGCCAAAGTTAATGCCTGTCCAAACTTCTAGCTGATGGGTATCGTCCGGGTTTTGGGGTGAGCCATCGGGCCGGACACCGTTCGCACAGCCAATATTGACGCCTGCCTCTGCGGCACTAAAGTAGCCAGTCTGCGCCCCTTCAAACTTTTGGTTCTGTGGCCCTAATTTCGCAGCGTACTCGTTGAACTTGACAAAGCAAGCGTCGTAAATGGCGCAGAGCGTGGGCGCGACATATTCCGGATCGACGACGTCGGGCAACTCCATTGTCGCCGCGCAGAACTGGCCGCAGAGCTGGTCGGCCATCACCACGTCGGAGCTGCTGCCAGTATCTAGCCGGTAGTAGCGACCGTTCCAGAGCTGCTTTTGGTAGGCGGTACGGCCATGCTGCCACCAGCGGCGATATTGGGCCAGCAAAATCACCACGTTGCCGGGGGCGCGCTTGTGCTGTCGGAGGGTTTCACCGATGGCGATCGCCGCACTCAAAGCCGCAATCCACAGGCCCCCACAGTAGGCACTAATGCCCTTCAGCCGCCAGTCGTCAAAGGTCTGATCCGGGGCGCCGCTATTCTCGATGAGGCCGTCGCCATCGGTATCGAACTGTTTGCTGTAGGCCAAGGTTTCAACGACCGCAGGCCAGCATTCCACCAGGAAGTCAATATCAGTGCTGCCGGTGCTGTGAAAAGCTCTGTAAACCTGAAGGACAAAGTCGCTGGAGAGATCTTTCCACTGGTTGCAGTCCTGATAGCTAGTGTAGTTAGTCGCGATCCAGGGATCTTCGTTTGGCGCACCCAGGTCGTGCGGGGTAGCGCCTTTGAGCTTGCGCGGGGCCGTATGGTCTTGTTCGCCGATGGTGTAGTAGTAGCCGATGATACGCGGCTTGGGGTTGGCAGTAGGAATGGCGCGGGCAAAGGCTCGAATCACCGCTTTCTCCAGCTCTGGCCACAGCAGGAGCGTAGCAAAGCCGCCATATAGCCGCACGTCTAAGCTTTCGTACCAGCGGTAGTCCATGCACTCCAACACGCCAAACTGGCCCACCGGATCAGCCGCACTCGCCGCTGACCAGAGGGTGCCGCCGCTAGCGAGGTCGTACAGTTCGTTGAACAGGGCCATTTTGAACCAGTCGGGCCGCTCCTGATCGAGAATGGGCTGCTGCCAGGCTTGAATGTTTTCTTGCCAGGTGCGGTAGTGGCTGAGGGCGGCTTGAGCGATCGCCCAAGCATTCCGCCCGTCTTGACCGAAGAAATCTGTGTAGCGGCGGTAAGCACTTTTCCCAGCGGCAAATTCTGTTACCGGCAGATCCCAGCTCAAGGCAAAGGGAATTTGTTGGGTTTCGCCGGGGGCCAGGGTGAAGCGGAGAGCGATCGCGCCGCCAATTTGCTGTTCGGCGCTAATGCCCGCATCTTCAAAGTTAGATAGCCGTCCTGTTGTGGCAAAGTCATCCCACAGATCGCGCCCGTCGCCGTCCGGATTCCAATGCGTGTGGTAGGTCGCTTCTGCCTGGGGATGGTCAGCTGCGACTGCAAACTGACCGTCGCCTTCCTCTGGATTGCCTGCCCATTCGCCATCCATCACAAAGCCGGCTGCGGTTTCGCCTTCGCAAACCAGTTTGTTGTAGTTACCCAGACTTTTCCTCAGCCGAGGCACATACTCGTAAAAAGGACTGCCATCTTCTCGCTGCTGAATCTCGGGCGATTTGTTGTGGTTGGTGAACCAGCCCACCATGTTTTGCCAGCTCAGCATAATGCTTAGCGTCAGCGGCTGGTCGGTGGGGTTATGGGCTGTCCAGATGAAAGTTGCTACTGGGTAGCTGCTCTCCTGATAGTTGTCGGCCCATATTGGCGTCAGTTGCTCACAGGTGAGATCCGCTTTGAAAACATTCTCATAGGCGTACCAGCTACGCGGGTACAGCGCGTGATAGGTGCCTGTACTATTAGATGGATACCACTGCCAGCTTGAGAGTTTTCCGTCGGGCCGATCAGTAGACATCGCATAGGCTTTGGTCTCGTCATTGGCCTGCTCAAAGACGCTGAACTGACAGCCTGGAAACGCGTCAAAAATATGCTCGCCGCCGTCGAGATGCCACAGGTTAAATGAGCCGTTGGGCGACCTGCCAATACAGCCTGCTCCAAAGCCCCCCAAGGGCGCGCCGTGCTCTGGCCCATCGTCTAAATTGCTGGCGTAGCGCACGATGTAGGGCGTCTTCCACTTTTGACCGATGGGCCACTGCCAAGCACACTCCGGAATATTGGGTCTTGGACTTAGGGGCTGACTCATCAATGGGGTTCCGCGCGCTCGAACACCCCGGATTATCCTACGCTTTGTCAATTGCGCCAACCTAGAAAATCGACAGGCAGAGGGGTCTCTAGGTTGGCAGGTGCTGAAAGCGTCGATTTTTCCACTAGAAAGGCAGCGTTACGGAACCAGTCATATAGGGCACTCCCCGGTAAACGAGCCGCTGCGGTTCTGCTTGATTGCTTTGCTCTGATCCTGTTCTCAGACGATAGTGAACACCTCGATAAACGCTTTTGTGCGCTGTCTTAGCCGTCTCATGAGTCGGACTATTGATGCTGTATCGGACGCCACGGTAAGTCAACTGCATGGTTCTCCTAGAGTATTGATGGGTGAGTAAGCGCTTTAGGGCGCTATGGCCATTACTTTAGGAATCAATCGAGAAGATTTTGGGAGGGTAAAAGTTGCTCGCACCAGCGATTTAAAGCTGAGAAGAGGCGATCGCCCCACCCACAATCTCCAGCCCCGAGGATGTCCAAATTGCGCGAAACTCTTGAGAAATTGCCAGCTGATAACGGTCGTAGTACCATCCCAAGACGGCCATCTCTGTTTCATCTCTCTGCGCAGCCCGCTCCCAATCCCCTTGTTGATGCAGTGGGAAAAAGGTCGTGCCGTAGAGCCCCGTCGAGCGGCTGCCTAACACGACCGGCAGCTCACTCACCGGCTGAAACGGCCCCGTGATCTGATCGCATACGTACCAATACAGCGTTGAGTCTGTAATCTTCTCGGGGCCAACTTTCTCCAGCCAGCTCGGGTTCACAAACTCTTTGAAGCAGGAAAAGAACAGGTGGTATTTTCCCTGGAAATAGATGATCTGCGGTCGCTCTAAGTGGTAAAAGGGCCAGTGCGAGCGATCATCTGTGCCCGCCTTCAGGAGTCCTGGGCCGGCCGCTGGTGGAAGTAGCTGATAAGGCCCCGCTAGCTGTTCGGCTACTGCCAGGCCGACGCCTCCCTGATAGAGGGCTGATCCGGTCAAGGAGGCGCAAAAGAACAAATAGTATTTTTGAGTCGTCGGCTCTTTGACCACATAGGGATCTCGCCAGTGGAGATGACCTGCCCAGTTGCAGGGGCCTGCATAGCGAGTACCGGCAGCAGTGCGATCGCCGCCATCACCTGCAAACGCATCCTGAAAGGAAAGCAGCGGACTGTCACACCGCTGCCACTGCTGCCCGTCCGAGGACGTGGCCAAACCGATGGCTTCTTGGGAGATATCACTTTCAGGGGCTGCCGAGTAGAAGAGATAGTCGGTATCTGCTTCCCGGTAAGTACTGCCAGCGAACAGTCGTCCAGACTCCCAACCATGGTCACTCAGTGGCGCTAGCACCGGCCCTAGATGCTGCCACTGGTGCATGTCCACAGAGCGAGCTGCACAAATCCAGCTAGTCTTCCACCAAGGGGTTTGGTCGGTGCGGCCGCTCAGGTAAAACAGTCTGTAGGAAGCCCCATCTTGAAGGATCCAGGGATCCCACCGGGGGGGCTGTTGGGTCTGGGGTGGAAATGGCATAGGCTCCAGCTTTGGGTGACCCTATTCTAGCGAGGTCGATTGCCGCGATCGCTCACGGCTAAAAATATCGCTCCAGAAAGCCCTTACCGTAAATTTTTATATCGCGCTTTCATAATTATCTCTCTAGGTTAAGTCAACCCTCTCCACGCTGAAACGTCCGTTGGCTGTACAAAATAAGGCAAGAAACCGAGACGATATTGGCCAAAGTAGGAGTTTGCTAACAGGAAAGCACTGCCGATACACTGAGTTACCCATTTCCAGGTCTAGCTAAGTTATCGCAGGTTTTAAGACAATGCTTTCCCTTTCGCGACTGCTTTCATCGACGTCCGCGCTGGTAAAGAGGCTGGCGTTCGGAATCGCAGTCGCTTTGCCGCTCGCTAGCTGTAGCCAACCAACCGCCCCAGAGGCTGACACAGCAGCCACTCAGCCAGCCGGTGCCAAGACCGTCAGTGTCTTAGGCGTGGTCGTCGGCGACCAGCAAGAAAAGCTAGAAGCGGCCCTCGCCCCCTTTGAAGAAGAAACCGGGATTGACGTGATCTACGAAGGCACCGACGCCTTTACGACGCTGTTACCCGTCCGCGTAGATTCGGGCGACTCTCCCGACATTGCGATGTTTCCACAGCCCGGACTGATGAAGTCACTGGCCGAGGAAGGGGCGCTGGTGCCGGTGACCGAAGTGCTCAGCCGCGAAGAACTGGCCCAGTATTACCCGGAAAGCTGGATCAAGCTATCGACCGTCAACGATGAAATTTATGGTATTTGGTACCGTTCTGCGGTAAAAAGCCTGGTGTGGTACGTACCCGCAGAGTTTGAGCAGCGGGGCTATGAAATTCCTGAGACGTGGGATGAGATGCTGGCGCTCAGCGATCAAATGGTCGCAGATGGCATCAGCCCCTGGTGCCTGGGCTTAGAAAGCGGTAATGCTTCTGGCTGGCCCGCGACCGATTGGATTGAGGAAATTGTGCTGCGCACGGCTGGCCCTGACTTTTACCAAAAGTGGGTAGACCATGAGGTGCCTTTTAACGCGCCGGAAGTGCAGAAGGCATTTGAGTATTTTGGGCAGATTGTGCGATCGCCCGGCTACGTGTGGGGCGGTAAGACTGCCGCCCTTAGCATTCCCTGGGGCGACTCTCCCTCGGGGCTGTTTAGAGACCCGCCGGTCTGCTTTATGCATCGTCAGGGCAACTTTATCACCAGCTTTTTCCCACAGGATATTGCCTTAGGCGAGGACATCGACTTTTTTCCCACGCCAGATATCAATCCGGAATACGCCAATTCTCTACTGGTAGCAGGCGATATTTTCTCGATGCTCAACGACACGCCGGAGGCTCGTCAGCTCATGGCTTACTTAGCCACACCCACGCCGCACGAAATCTGGGCAGAGCAGGGCGGCTTTCTCTCTGCAAATAAACAGGTCGATCTGGCTGCTTATCCCGATGAAGTCAGTCGTAGGCAGGCTGAGCTGCTGACTTC
>JBARVU010000461.1:0-29281 GCA_049646425.1 Phormidesmis sp.
GGTCAAGCTAGAAGGAATCTGAAGGGTGAAGCAAGTTCCGGCTCCGGGCTCATAGGTGACGGTGACCCACCCTTGAAGCGATCGCACCTGCGCTCTCACAGCATCTAACCCCACTCCTCGACCCGAGAGATCATCGACCTCACTCGCGGTTGAAAATCCCGACTCAAACAGTAAATCAATCGTTTGAGGCGGTGTAAGGGTGGCCGCTTCCGCTTCTGTAACCAGCTGATTTTCGACCGCTTTGCGACGAATCGTCTCAAGATCCAAGCCCTGACCATTATCTCTGACATTAATTACCAGATGACGCCCTTGCTGAATAGCCTCAATCGTGATTTTGCCAGTGGCAGGCTTATTTTGAGCCAGTCTTTTTTCAGCCGATTCTAGGCCGTGGTCGAAGGCATTGCGGACTAAGTGAAGGAGCGGATCGTAAAGCTTATCTGAAATGACCTTATCAACCAGTACCTCTTCTCCTATCAGGACTAGCTCAACTTGCTTGTGATGCTCGGCTTGTAGCCGCGCTAGCATAGAGGGGAAACGTTGAAACACCTTCTCTAGAGGCAACATTCGGGCTTCTAAAAGGGTCTCGCGGGTGTTGGCGAGTAGACGTTTTTGCTTCTCTAGCGCTTGCCCAGATTGTCTGATAAATAGGTCAATAGCCTCAGCACTCTCAGATTGTTGGACGGCCTCTTCCAGGCAAGACTGCGCTAATAGCTGTACGTCACTATACTGGTCTAGCTCAATGGCGTCGAAATGAGTGTAAGCGAGGCCATTGAGCCGAGTGGCACTTGTTGAGTTTGACTCGGTGCGAGACGTACCCGCCAAGTTGGCATCTCTATTGGGGCCTCTGTATTGGCTGAGCTCTTCCTGTTGCTGGGCGATTCGACTCAGCATCTTTTTCACCAAGGCTGTCATCTGCTCGTTGTAGAGCGCCTGACGGTTTTGATGCGTCAGCAGTTCACCCATTGCCTGACTAAGCTGATCGAGATGTTCAACCGTGATGCGAATGGTGGCACTGTTATTCTGCGCCCGCAGTGATACGGTACTGGGCTGCTCTTCTAGGGGTGGCTGTACTGCTAGCTCATCGAGCTCTAATGGCAGCTCGGCCAGGTCGAGACTGTCAAGCTCAATCGAGTCGCTGTCGCCGTTTGGCATCTCCGGCAAGTTGAGCAAGGAAAGATCAGTGGACTGATCGCCTTCGGCAGCGTCGTCCGTGGAACTTATCGGTGCAGGAAAAGATGAGCTGCCTTCACTAGAAGGTATAGAAACAGGTTTTAGTCTGCCTACGCTGCTGCTTGAAAGGCTTCGAGCCCGTCTATCTGCATTGGCTGGAGCCCCAATCGGATGAATGAGCATTCTCCACAGCTGTCCAATTAGGCCAGGCTGAGTAGATTGGTTCTTGGCTTTCTTTGCCGATGTCTTCTGAATCGAACCGGCACTCTGAAACGTTTTCTGAGCTGATGGTTGGTTCGAGCGATCGCAAAACTTCCTCAGAGCCGCAGAAGGAGCGCCACCTTGAACGCGATCGCCCGCTAGTACAGCAGCATGAGCCGCTTTATAATCTTCTAAAGCAACGGGAGCAATCTCCAGCACCTTGTCAGGATTCTGCTCTAGAGCGGCCCGGGTGACTTGGGCAATTTCCCCGAAACCCGGCAAATCTAACGACTCAGCTAGGCCAATAAAGACTTCTACTTGAGTTTCTAACAGCGCTGTTAGGGCCTCTGAATCAGGCTGCTTTAAAGCTTCTGCCAGGGCTGCTATCCGTTGAGCGACGCCGACTTCAAAGATAGACTGGGTCATGTCAAACCCCAGCTCACTCGAAGTCGGCAAGTGCCCCCCCTGCCCGAACCGGCTGCCCAGTATATCTTGCAGCTGAGTGACGACCGCTGCCATCCGATCTAAGATGTCAGCCTCGTCGACTTGAGCACCCGCTAGCTGAGCGGACATCAATAGCTTCAAGCAGTCGTAGCCTTGAAAAATCAGCCCCTCTGTTTCTACGCTGAGGACGGTGTCTGGATAACAGAGTGCCTTGAAGACATCTTCTAAGGAGTGAGTTGTTTTTTTGATGGCATCGAGACCGACACTCGCCGACGCGCCCTTAAGCGTGTGAGCCGCACGCATCAGATTGTGCACCTTCTGAACGCTAAAGTCCGCCTTGAGGTTTTGCAGCTCGTCGTCCATTGTTTGCAGGAGTTCGGCGGCTTCCTGCACAAAGTACTGATAAGTTTGGTCAGAAACCGAGGAATCTGTAGTCATGGGTAGACCTGAATCTAAAGTATTAAAGGTGAGTGCTTTTCCGAGGCGGAGGTTCTAGCGCGACACCCAACAACTCGCAAAGCTGTTGGGTGTCGCAAGTCAGCTCGGCTTACTGCACCTTAAATTTGCCAGCGCTGGCTTGAAGATCCTTGGCGGTGTCGAGAACTTGCTGAATGGAGTGGGCTAATTCGTTAGAGTTCTCAGCGGTTTGGTTAGCGATCTCAGTCGCTTCGGTCATGGTTTGGGTAACCACCTTAAATTCGTCAGCCTGCTTGTGGGTCGTTTGGGTGATGTCGGCAATTAGCTGACTGATCTGGCCGGTCGCTTCCACAATGGCCGTGAGGTTCTGTCGGGCGTCAGTGACCATGTTGGTACCTTCGGCAACCTGCTGAATGCCAGTCTCCATGGCGGTAGATACCTCAGCTGTACCCATCTGAATTTCTTGCACAAACTGCTCGATTTCAGTGGCCGCTTCGGCTGACTGGCGGGCGAGCGAGCGCACCTCATCAGCCACCACCGCAAATCCTCGACCATACTGGCCGGCCCGAGTCGCCTCAATCGAAGCGTTGAGCGCCAGCAGTTGGGTTTGGGTCGTAAAGTGACCAATCAAGCTGACAATCTTAGAGACCTTCTGTGAAGATTCACTGAGTCGCTTAATCCGCTGGTTAGTTTCCGCCACCGTAGATCGGATAGCCATGATGCCATCTACAGTACGGTTCATCGCCGTATCGCCGCGTTGGACAATCTGGTTAGTTTGCTGGGCAGCAACTTCTACTTTCTGAGCGTCCTGCGCTACTGCTTCAGTGGACGCTACCATGTTTTGCACCAGCATCAGCGCCTGTTCCAGAGACTTGGCCTGTTGCTCTGCCTGCTGGGTTACAGAGACGACAGAAGTTTCGCTGAGCTTAGAGGTTTCACCCACCTGGTTCGCTGCGGCCTGCACCTGCAAGACAATTTTTTGCAGGCTTTGCAGCGT
Organism: Phormidesmis sp.; assembly: GCA_049646425.1. Taxonomy (GTDB): domain Bacteria; phylum Cyanobacteriota; class Cyanobacteriia; order Phormidesmidales; family Phormidesmidaceae; genus Phormidesmis. The sequence continues at coordinate 3,230 of JBARVU010000461.1, forward strand.
GTTGTTGTAAGCGCTGGCGACGGTACCTACCTCTGTCTCGGTCACTTTCGCCCGCACGGTCAGGTCACCTTGGAGAGCCGGGCCAACCGCTTTCAGCAGTTGAATTACCTGTTGCTGCAGCAGTTCTTTAGAGGTCTTCTCTCGCTCGGCAGTTTCAGTCAGCTTGTCTGTTTGTGCCTGTAGCTGCTGAAGGTATTTGATCTGCTGCATAGCAGCTCCAACCTGCAGCCCAATCTGATTGAGCGCGTTGATTTCAGCTTCTGCCCAGGAGCGCGGCCCGTCGTTGTGATAGGCCCCTAGCAGACCCCAAAGCTGACCTTCGCTGAAAATAGGCACCATCATATAGGCGTTAATCCCAAAGTCTTCCAGCATTTCAATTTCTAGGGGAGCATGGTCGGCTGCGTAGATATTGTTAACGACCAAGCTTTCTAGCTGGCGATAAGGCCCGCCCTGCGTTTCTTGCAAGTCGGTCTTGGGCCAAATTGCCTGCAGCGCTTGGTCAGATGCAGCACTTGTCCGACCGCCTGCAGCCGATTCGTGAGTCAGCTCGGGGCTCCAGTCGGCGTTGAACCGATAGATTGCGGTGCGATCACACTTCAACAGCTGTCGAACCGCTCGCTGCGTTACCTGAAATATCTGCTGGGTATCCTGCGCCTGCAAAATCTGAGGAATTACTTCACCGACTGACCGACCGATTTGAGCGGCCTTTGTCATTTGGGTAGATTGTTCCTGCAGCTGAGCAATGTACTCAGCCCCCTTAAGGCTAGATTCCATCTCGCGACTGACGTCTTTCAAAACTTTGACATCGCTTTCTAGCCAATGCCGGGGGCCGCTGTGTTGAAAAGCGCTCAGGAGTCCCCAAAGCTTCCCACCCTGGCGAATCGCGACAATCAAGAAAGACTTTACGCCAAAGTACTCTAGCGTTTGAATGTGACACTCACTCAAGCCAGCGGCATAGACATCATCGGCTAGAAAAGGCTGGTCGGTATTGCGAAACCGCCCGCCCTGATGCTTTTGAACGTAGGTATCTTCCCAGGCGCTGCCGACCAACGTGGGCCACCCACCAGCACCAGAATCGTAGATAAAGTCACCAAAGTAGTCCGGGCGAAATTTGTAAATGCAGACGCGCTCTACGTCTAGAAGTTGGCGAACCTCCTGTACAGCCGTCTGATATATTTTTTCGGCATAGGCAGTGTTGCTGATTTTGCTGATGATTTCGGGCAGTGCTTCCTGGTTTTCAGCAGCTCTGGACATCTCTTCAGTGAGTTCTGCCTTGTGCAGGGCAACGCCAACCAAGTCACCCACTTGAGTCAACAGTTTGACCTCGTTACTCGCCCAAGCACGGGTACCAGTATGCTGGTAGGCGGCTAGCCATCCCCAGAGCTTTTGTCCTTGGAAAATGCCCACCAGCGCGCAAGCTTTAATATCAAAGTCGGCTAAGATCTCAACATGGCAAGCACTGAGGTTTGGATCTCGCTCGATATCGCTGACTACAAACGGTTCATGTTGACAGAAGCGTCCTCCTTTTTGCTCTGTCAAGTAGGTGTCTGAAGAGACAACATCGAGCATCGAACTCATCCCTGCAGCTTTGGATTCAGAGACAAATTGGACGCTGTAGTCCTGGCGGAATTGACAAATGGCAACTCGATCAACCCCTAGCAGCTTCCTAACGTCGCGAGTGACCGTTCGGAAAACAGAGTCCGTCTCAGTTGTCTGGCGAATTTTGTCACTCAAGCTAGCAAACAGCTGTCGTTCAGCTTGAAAATTCAGGGGCTGAAGATTGACCTGTAATTCAGTAGCGACCAGATAGAGAAAACTAATTTCATGTTCGTTCCACTGTCTAGGAGCGCTACACTGCTGCACAACCAGCAGACCCCAGAGCTGATCTTCTAGAAAAATTGGCAGGCTCAGGCTGGCCTGTACCTGGAAGTGGTTGAACAACTGCATTTGGTGAGGGGTAACCGCTGATTCAGCAGCCTCTGCAATGACAACCGCAGGCTGTTCTTTGTAGCTTTTGGCGCTGCTGGCCCCAAAGGCGATCGCTGCGACTGTTTCACCCAGCATCGGACTATACCCGGCGCTCAGCGATTCTGCAATTACCGTACCCTGAGTTTCTGAGGTGAAGCGGTAGATCAGCGATCGCTCTACTTCAAAGCGCTTGCGGATCTCGGTCACAGCGATCTGGTAAAGATTTTCGAGATCGCTTGCCTGGGTCATCCGGTTGGCAACGGTAAACGCTCGCTTCCCCTCGCGCTTAGGCAGGCTTTTGTCTGAGCGTACCAACAGATCGACCGGTGGCTGAGCCAGGGCTAATTCTAAAGAAGAAACGTCACCGTGGCCAGCTACTGGCTCACCGGTAATATCTTCGGAGGCCAGGGCGAACTCTGTAGTTTCCTCATTACCCAGCAGTTGGGAAGCAGTTTCTTGATCAAGCGACTGCTCGATATCTTGAATATCTTCGGAGCCATTGCGAGAAGCACTTATCGTAGTCATAGCAGATACTCGTGAATTTTACTTGAAGAAAAGAATTAGACAAGGCGGAATTGTTCGAAACAGTCGCGATCAAAGCTAGTTAGTAGGGGGCAAAAGCTGCTGTCGATGGGATTGCAGTTGGGGAGCGTTGACAATCGCTGAGACATTCAGGACAGTCCCCCCCTGCTGCGGACAATACCCCGAAACAAAAGGCTCTAGCTCGGGAGGACATAGCCCGCTCTCCATACGAATTTCTTGCTCGTCAAACAGATCGACATCGACAGCCTGTTCTACAGCTAGACCCAGCGATCGCCCGTCGTGCTGAACGATAATCACAACCACAGAAGCAAGCGTCTGAACCTGCTGACAAAGCAGCGTATAGCCAACTAAGTGATTGAGATCTACCAGCCAAAGCGTCTCTCCTCGCCAGCTACAGACGCCTAAGATAGAGCTGGACACATCAGGGACAGGAAAAATATCTTCTACAGGTAGCTGCAGGACTTCTAAGATTTGATCAAGCGGTAACAAAGTATCATTTCTTTGAGAGAGTCTCAACCTCAAGAAGCGCTGTCGATTATCTACCGGCAAAGGTATTAATCCCAAGGGATCGGTTTTCGCATCAGCAGTACCTAGAGCACTCAATACAGGTTTAGATGTAGTCTCATTCTGAGTCAATAGCATGATGAATTTTCCTATCGCATAAGCTGTTCAAGCGTCTTCGTCAGCGTCTGCTGGTCAACGGGTTTGGTAATATAAGCATCGGCTCCTAGCATGGAGCCCCAAAGCTTATCAGCGTCAGTGCCCTTGGTAGAACAAATAACCACTGGGATATTTTGAGTACTTTCAGTTGTTTTCAGATCACGACAAAACTCGAAACCGCTTTGTCCGGGAAGAACAACGTCTAAAAACACCAAGTCTGGAGGGGCTGATTGAAGCATTTTCAACGCTTCTTCGCTGCTTTGAGCACTGGTCACTGTGATCCCAGATTGCTGTAGATAGCGAGTAAGCAATTCTCTATCGGTGAGGCTGTCTTCTACAATTAAAGCAGTTGCCATGGAATTTTCTCTGAGGTATGTGTGTTAAAGCGAAAAAGACTGAGCTGTAAGCAAAGGAGAAACTTGCGAAAGAGAGAGCATACTTCCAAATGGGTTGACTTAGCTAGTTGCCCCAAACGCTCGAAGATGCTTCTTTAGCACCTTTGAAACTTTCTCATGCTGGATAGGCTTGCCTAAAAAACCAGAAGCCCCCACTAATTTTGCCCTAACTCTGTCTGCGATCCCATCGTTACTGGTAACAATAACGACCGGTATCTCTTTGAACGCAGAGATACGCCGAATTTGCGAACAGACTTCATAGCCATTCGCAATGGGCATCACCAGGTCTAAAAAGATGAGCTTAGGCTTGAGCTCAATCAGCATGGGCAGCGCCAGCAGCGGATCGGGAATATTGGTGTACTGATAGCCTAAGCTCTCTACAACTTCGGACATCGCCCGGCTGTCTGCTGGACTGTCGTCGATATAAACAATCCTAGGAGCATTGCCTTTGACTTTGCTACTCGGCTTAGCGGTTAGAGAAGGGCCTATAGAAGCCCGCGAGGACATACCTGTAGCAACTCGTTGCTGCTCTACAGATAGCGGGACAGTTGATGTGGAATTAGGAAGTGAGCCAGTTTGTGAAAAAGCATTTTCTTGCAGAGAAGAAACGCCAACTCGTCGCGGTGGTTTGCTCATTGCAGAACTATTGTCTGTAGTCAGCTCTGGATGGAAGCCATCATCGGCATTCTCTAAAACATCCGGAATTTCAGTGAGCCCTAATATCTGCCTGGAAACGTAAGGCAAAATAGATTTGGCTAAAGGAACAATCGGCTGTTTGAACCGAATAGCCAGATCTCGTAGGGTATTATTACCGGTAACGAAGGTAGTGAGGGTTTGAAAAGTCTGCGCGGGGGTTTGTTCTTTAAGCGCGTCTATACGGGCAATAACAGGTGCCCAGTCCGGAGAGAATTTGGCCAGACCCGCTTGTTCCCATGTCTGCCACTCTCGTTGAGCCTCTTGCCAAGCTAGCTCCTGCTGAAGCATGATGAAAGGCAAGGTGGCTGCTTCCCTAGCGTAAGACCGATAGTCGGGCAGTTGACCTCCCTCCTGCTGCGCTGTACTTACCTGCAAGATATCGAAGAGATCCTCAGCAATGCAGCTTTCTACGATCTTGGAGAAATGGTCGCGGCGGAACTGCTTCAGTTTGACCAGACGCGCTAAAGCAGTGTAATTCCACGATTCGTACGATACGCCTGCTGACTGAGTAATTTGCTCAAAGAAAGCTGGGCTATGGATAGCAAGATGCCGCTGCCATCGACGTAGAGAATGGGTTCGTGACTTTATCCAAACGATACGGCCCAGAAGGCAGTAAATATACCACTGCTGCCCATTCGGGCTATTGACTTTGACAAAACCCGTAAACTGTTGTTCTCGGTAGGTTTGTATTTTTTCTTCTAGATCGCTGGCGATGCGGCTACCTTGCATGACGGATGGTCTTCCAGAAATGTTTAAAGCGAATGGCAGTTGAGGCAGCTTTTGTGTTCAACAGCCTTTTAACGCCGTTCGGTGCTGTTCGAAGTAGATAAGCAAAACATGAGAAATTAGTTAGGTCGCCAGAGAGGCTGTGGCGAAAAACTAAAGAGTCTGAACGGCAAAGTAACAGATGTGAGCTAAGCTGAAAAGTGATATTTTTTGCTTTTGTAATTTGGCATGACAAAGGGGGAATTTAATCCGGCTGGCACCATTGGAACAGAAAAAGCAAGGCTGTCTCTGTTATATTGAGTATTCCCAGTAAGCGCGCACTTTATCGCAGTCACTGCACAGCCCAATCGGCTATGGCCAGTCTGTCTGTGATATGACTGAAAGCTCACGATGCAAAATTCGAGTCTCTACGCGTAGCTAAATTGATCCAAGCAATCAGTGTTTGAACGGCGAGGGGGTTCGCTATTGGCCACATGGAAGCTGCGGATTCGGCAACAATCAGCAGCTTCCATTCACAATAGAAACTGTTAGCGCTGACCTGACAGTAGCCCTATTCTTCCTGTACTATCATGCTTGAACTTCACAGCCATACCACCTGTTCGGATGGTAGCCTCACGCCTGCAGCGCTCGTTGAGTTCGCGGCAGAAAGAGGCGTCAAAGCGCTGGCAATTACCGACCATGACACCATGGCCGGATGGGATGAGGCGATCGCCGCCGCCGCCCCTCTGAGCTTAGAGATAGTCCCTGGCCTGGAGTTGAGCACCGTTTACAATGGTCGCTCTATGCATATTCTGGGCTTTTACCCAGATCGGGAGAAACTGCGATCACCCCTTCGATCACGCATAGAGGGCCGCAAACGTCGCGCTCATAAAATGGCAGAAAAGCTCGCCAAGCTTGGTTACCCGATAGAACTGCCTGCGATGCCCGAAGCCATGGCCCCTGGTCGCCCTCATATTGCCAGCGCCCTTAAAAAGGCTGGTCATGTCGGCTCTCATCACGAAGCCTTTGACCGCTTTTTGAAAGACGATGGCCCCGCTTATGTGCCCTACGAGAAGTTTACGGCTCAAGCAGGCATTGTGCTTTTGCTGAGCTGTGGGGCAGTCCCTGTCTGGGCCCATCCCTATATCTTTCGAGGGGGTACGGTAAAGACGGTTCTGCCTGAACTAGTTGAAGCCGGACTGATGGGGATTGAGGTGTATCATCCGACCCATAGTCCTAGCCAGACCCGAAAGCTAGAAGAATACTGCCAAACCTATGGTCTGCTGATGACGGGCGGTAGTGACTATCATGGCCCTAAAAAAGAAAAGAATCCAGACTTTCGCGACTTGAACGATTTGGCAGTGCCCTTAGGTCTCCTGCCACCTTTAAAGGCGGCAGCGACTGAACTCAAAAGCAAAGCCTGAACAGATCTTTCGTCAGAATCCAAGCATCAAAAAAAGCAGACGGCAGGATAATACCCACCATCTGCTCCTAGCTTTCTAACGAGTTCACAGCTACTCTAGTGTCCTAGCTAGCAGCTAGATAGCCATTGATAGAAGCCTTGCGCCGTCGCAAATGCTTCAGCGCTTGCTGTTCTAGCTGACGGACTCGCTCGCGGCTAATTCCCATGCGCTGGCCTACTTTAGCCAGAGAGAGCGGATTGCCATCATCCATGCCGAATCGCAGATTGATCACCTCTTGCTGCTGGGGCGTCAGCTCCGACAGCATCCTGAAGATGTCCTGACGCAGAGACTGCTGTACCGTGTAGTCTTCCGGAGAAGCACCATCGTCTTCAAGCAGATCCTGTAGCTCAGTATCTTGATTGTCCCCAATGCGGACATCTAATGAGATGGGCTGACGGGCAATAGTGAGATACTCGCGTACCTGCTTCGGCTCTAGCTCCAGCTCTACGCCAATCTCAGCCGCGTTTGGACTACGGCCTAGCTTCTGGGATAGCTCTCGCTGAACACGCTTGATCTTGTTAAGCTTTTCAGTGATGTGAATGGGGAGTCGAATGGTGCGAGCCTGCTGGGCGATCGCCCGGGTGATCGCCTGACGAATCCACCAGTAAGCGTAGGTAGAGAACTTGTATCCCTTCATCGGATCGAATTTCTCTACACCGCGCTCCAGCCCTAGCGTACCTTCCTGAATCAGGTCTAGAAACTCTAGATTACGCTTCTGGTACTTTTTGGCGACCGCGACAACCAACCGCAGGTTGGCCTCAATCATTTTGTGCTTGGCACGCTGGCCGCGACGAAGGTGGCTGCTCAGCTCAGCTTCACTCATACCAGCAGCTTCAGCCCAGTCTGCCGCAGAAATCTCAGTTTCTGCAGCTGCTTCCACTGGCAGCCGCTCAACCATCTCTGTTTTGATAGCGAGTAGCGCCATCAACTGCTGAACCTGCTTACCGAGCACAATCTCATCTTCATGGCTAAGCAAAGGAACTCGGCCAATTTCGTGGAGGTAGGCACGGACAGCGTCTGTGGTGTACAAAGGCTTAGCTTTGCGCTTAGAGGAGGCTTTTGTCTTACTTGATTTGGTTTGAGTAGTCTTTGTCCTAGAGACCTGCTTAAGATCAGAACCCTTCTCCTGAGTTACCTCAGGACTGTGGATCTCGCTCTGGGTACTGACAGCGCTCTTTTCAGTTGTGTGGGCTTTGGATATCGCCATGGTGTTTTGGGTCTCCGCCGAAAATTCTGTTGAGGCTAACAGGCAGTTGAATCAGCTCGCAATCCGGGTTCCTCTGACGCTGGCATTTGCAGCTGACTGATTGACGGCCTGTGGCTAAAGCTATGTGAGTATTGCTCCTAACTCGGAATCATTATGAGTTTATATTAGCACAATGCTGATTCCTCTGTTAGGCTGCTTGAAGGAGTGATAGAGAACACGTAGCGCTTACTGACCTGCTTATAATTGATCTTAGAAAAACCACCTAAGTCTCAGATTAAAACCAGCTTAGGAAATCGCTTGTGCAAGTATGCTTCTCAACACCTTTAATAATGCCAAAATCAACCTCTTCACAAAGTGGTGATCGCCTACTGTGATGACCGTACCTTTGAGAGAGCCTGAATTTCCTCTGACTGCATGTTAAGTCTGCCGTCTTGGTAAGGCATCCATCGGCGGGCTTATTTGAACTTAGCTATCTCGGACTGAGTGATCTAATTTGAAGTCATTGACCAGCGAGTAAATGGCTTCGTGGAACTTTTGGAAACAAAATTAGGTTAGGACAATTGGAATAGAGCAACTTAGTGGTGGAGCGCGACTTCAGGATCAGAAGTCTGACAGATTGTAAACTACTACTTTCACTACATCGTAGACATGCCCGATCTCACAAGGGTTGTCAGCACTGCTGCGAGAGGATGGATGCAGCCTATCTAACGCTTCTCTTCATTCTGATACCACAGGACGTTTCCAACCACTGTGAGGACTAGGGCAGTGCCACCGCCAATAACGGCCAGCATCGGATCGTAACCACCGCGTGCCAGGGTTTGCATCCAAGTCCCGGTCAGCTCTGAAGGCCGAACCAAGTTCGCAGTGATCGGCATCAGGTAAATTAACGATGCACCGACAACTAGCCAGCCCACCATAGAAGCCAGTAAAAAGAACGTTTTAGCTTTGGATTGACCAGAATAGGGCGCAGGCATTGCCGATGTGTAGTCCTTTCATCGTAGTAAGTAGGCTGCTTTCACCCTACCATAGCCTTCACTTACGGGATTAGCTGGACTGCAAAGCTATCGGGATGGTGAAAATCTGGCTGCGAAGCAGGGTGAGTAATCGACCAAAAGGTCTCTCTTAAAGCCTTTTCTCCCATCAGAACAACCACCGCACTGATGCCTATACGTAGCGGCCTCGCCGGATCAATCAGCTGACTGAGATCTACTGATACAGCAAGATAAAGCGCCGTAGATGAAGACTCTACCGTTATAGGGAGACTGTTTAAGGCCGATTCTTGCTTGAGTCTGTAGCGGTAGGGTTGCAGAAGAAACACGTTCCAGTGGCCTGCTGGAGAGAGATTGAATTCCCAGTACGGAGTCTCCCGAGTAGGTGCTAGCTGCGCACTTAGAAAGAGCTCGAAGCAGGTCTGTTCCCAGAGGTGATCCCGTCGACCGGGTTTCTGGGCTACCGGTGGCACGACTACTTTACTCAAATCTCCTTCGAGCCGGTAAAAAAGCGAAAGAACAGGGCCCTTTCTGAGGACCGTTACCTCCAATGTCATAGCCGAAGCCAAAGCTGAGCGCTGCTCGCTAGTATCAGAGCGAGTCTCAAATGGCTTTAGGGCAACCGTAACTGGCGCAGTCATTGTTCAAGTTGCCTCATCGACTGAATCATCGCTCGAAGCGTATGGACCTGCTGCTCGATACTTTCTGTCAGCTTAAACTGCACTAGCGCCCGAGTAAGATTATGAGCCGGGTGCTTCACCTTAAAGTAAGGATTGCCCGCCAGATAATCGGTAAAAAACCGCAGCCCTAGCTCAAACGCAATTAGACGAATCGCATCGTATAGGTAATCGTAGTCTTGGGGGCTGAGAAAGTCGCCAGCCAAAGACAAGTATCCTCGCAGCATAGCTCTAGCCAAATCAGCATCAAAAGCGACGCTTTGCCAGTCTTCGGTCTCTTCTCCCAGAGGGTTGCACCCTGAACGCAAACAGTCGCCAATGTCGTAATGCACCAGCCCCGGCTTCAGCGTATCTAAATCGATCAGGCCCACCGCTTGGCCATTGGCATCCAGCATGATGTTATTGACTTTGGGGTCACCATGAATGGGCCGCAGCTGTAAACAGCCTGCCGCTTTAGCCTGCTCCAGAATCCCTGCCCCCGCTTTGCGCTGCTCAATAAATGCTGTGCAGTACTGCGATCGCTCAGCTTCCAACCTACTTTGAGCAGCCTGATCGCGCCGTACCTGCTCATACTCAGCCAAATAGGACGGTGTAATATGAAATCCTTCTAGGGTGTCAGTTAGATGGTCACAGGGCAACGTACTAATTAACCGGTGGAACGTTGCCAAACCGGAACCGACGGCTTCCGCATGCCCCTCATCTTGAACCGTTTCCAGCACATGAGCACCTTCGATAAAGCTGATAGCTCGCCAATAGTCGCCGGCCGCATCAATCCAGTAATAATGGCCTTGCTGGGTCGGTAAGATGTGCGGTGTCTGCCAGTGAGATGGTACATCAGCGACGCGATCGCGGATATGCTCACTCAACACCACCATATTTTGAATCACTCGCTCCGGCTGACGAAACACCTGAGCATTGATGCACTGAAGCACAAACTGCCTCTGGGCGACCTGCCCTGCTTGCGCTGTTCCCACCGTCACCAAAAAAGTATGGTTGATATTGCCATTGCCCAAGGGCTGCACTGAAAGCACCTTGCCTTCAGAGATAAACCGCTGAGCGATCGCACTCAAGCCCCTGCTCTTATCTAATCTCAACTCAACTGCTTTTGACATACCGACATCGCTTTCTTACAGCGAGCTAGAATTCAAGCTTTCAGCTTCTTCCGGCGTTTGGGGAATGTGAATACCGCATTCTTGCTTAAGCCCATTAAACCGGGTCGAGCGCTCATCCACATCGTCGGCTGTCAAAGGTCGGCTCGAATGCCAGTCACCCACGCTCACATAACCCTGCTCCCACAATGGATGATACGGCAGCTCGTGAGCCATCAGATAGTCATACACATCTTTAGAACTCCAGTGCAAAATCGGCATCAGCTTATAGCAAGTCTGCCGTGACGATGCGCCCGCTTGGTCGAAGCCAAAGCCCTGGCTTTCCAGCCGGTTCAACGTTTTACGATGGTCAGTTTGGCCCGCCCGCAGGCCGGTCAGCCAGGCAGCTGCGCCCAATTCTGCCAGCGCTCTATCCATCGGCTCCACTTTACGAATTTGATCGTAGCGATTCAGTGCTTCTACGCTGTTCTCTTCCCACAGGCGACCATAGAGCGCTTCCATCCGCGCCGGACTCATCGGTGACTGATACACTTTGAGATTCAGCGAAAGGCGCTGGCTTAGCTGCTCTGCAAAGCGGTAGGTCTCCGGCGGCAGATAGCCCGTATCTACCCAGATCACTGTAATATCTGGAACGACGCTCGTAACCAGCTTGAGCATGACAGCTGACTGAATTCCAAAACTAGTGCTCATCACTAGCCTCTGGCCAAATGTTTGGGCGCTCCACTCGATCAGTTCAATCGCCTCTATTCGGTCAAACTTTTGATTGAGCACCTCCAAATTCAAAGGCGGGTTAGAACCTGGAAGCGTTACACTCTCTGAACTGACACTTTGAAGACCTGGTAACGTACTGGTCATAGGGTAAAGTCCTGCTCCCACTCATTACGGCATAGCTCGTAAGCTAATTTGTGCAAGCTATAGCTTCCCACGTTCGGCCAGTTAATATCAAACTTGCTTTAGCTCAGTGCTTACCCACCACCTCACGAATCCGGTAAATCGGTCGTCGCTGCGACTCATGATAGGTTCGCATAGCCAACTCTGCGAGTAAACCAAAGCTAAATAGCTGAATGCCCGTTATCAGCAGCAGTACGGCCAGCATGAGTAGGGGCCGATCATCCAGGTTTTGATTGAAGAAAACTTTCAGAAAGGTGAGGTACAGTCCCAGGCCAAATCCGGACACAATGGCGATGATACCAAACGGCCCAAATACGTGCATGGGACGCGTCAGAAAAGTCTTCATAAAGTAAATCGTGAGCAAATCCATCACGACTCGTATCGTGCGGCCTAAACCATACTTGCTATGGCCGAACTGGCGGGCATGATGACGCACTGGAATCTCGGTGATTCGAGCGCCTTCGATGTAGGCCAGCGCTGGCAAAAAGCGGTGCAGTTCGCCGTATAGATGCATATCGTGAACTACTTCTGCTCTGTAAGCCTTCAGCGAGCAGCCGTAGTCATGCAGATGAACACCGGTTACTTTGGCAATCAACCCGTTGGCGATCTTAGAGGGCAGCAGACGGGTGACCGCATCATCTTGCCGCTCTTTTCGCCAGCCGCTGACTAGGTCGTAGCCCTCTTGTAGCTTGTAGTAAACCGTAGGAATATCTGCCGGTTCATTTTGCAAGTCGCCGTCGAGGGTGATGATCACCTGCCCCCGGGCCTGGTGAAACCCTGCCGACATCGCCGCTGACTGACCGTAGTTACGGCGTAGGAAAACCGCTTGAAAATTGTCGTGTTCTTGGGAGATTTTTCTTAGCAGGGCTACCGAGCCGTCGGTTGAGCCATCGTCCACGCAAATGAACTCATAGGTACAGTCCATTTCTTTGAGCACATTGGTAATCCGCTCTACCAGCAGCGGGATAGTCTCGACCTCGTTGTAAATTGGTACAACTACCGAGATTTCGGGTCGCAGGGCTGTACCGTCGGCAGCGACGGTGTCCGGAGTAATTGGAAAAGGCTGTGGCCCAAGTGCAGAGTCAATCATAGTGAGTTCGTGTAAACAGGAATTTGGCGTCTAGTCTCTTAAGCACTCTCAGGTCTCAAGCGCTCTCAAGTTTAAAGGGCAAAAACGAATAGACAACATCGGGATTCTGTAGGGGTCAGATGAAATCTTTATAATCTCTCGGACTGCTGGTCTAACGGTTTGATTGGTAAATTTATGACAAATTGACATCAGAGCTGTATAAATTCTTGGAAGATTTCTATTGCGCGCGCGCCGTTCCCATCGCTTTTTCTAGGAGCCAGGCCAGGGCGGCTCCGGCAATTTCGGCCAGAGTGCTCAGCAGTCGATAAAAGGCAATACTACTCAATATGATGGCCGTTGGCAGCTGACCGCTCAATAGGGAAATAGCGGTGGCTTCAAAAACACCAATGCCACCAGGCGCTCCAGGAACGACTAACCCGAGCAGCCAAGCTAAGCTAAACGCTCCGATCAGAGATTGAACGATCTCTACTGTCAGCGGCTGTAGGGCTGCCACAGTACAGACAAACCCTAGAGATCGCAGCGCCACAAACCCCAGTTCCCCAAGGAGCGGGCGGAGCGGATAGGTTTTTAGCTGAGGCGGTTTTTCATCGGCCAGTGGCAAACGTTGAGCTTTGGCCTTAGCTCGGCTCAGCGTTTGCAGAACAGGGTTGAAAATGTAGGGATGAACACTGATGAGTGCGCCCCCAAGAACTGCCACCTGTCCTAGTCGCCAGGGAGAGGCCGCTAACTGCCAGTCTCCCAAACAGCCTAAAATGAGCGCCGCCACCGCCATCAACAATGGCTCCATAACCACACTGAGGACGGCAATTCCGGTCGGCGTTTCCCGTTCTTGCAGCGCCTTCACCCGCCCATAAAAATGCCACACATTACCTGGTAGGTACTTGGCTACATTGGTTTTGAGGTATACCCGAGTGCTCCATCCGCCCCCAAAGTGCTGATTGAACATCGCCAGAATCCAATGCCAAACCCAGCCAGACCAAATATGGGCCAGCAGTGTGATCCCAAGGGCGAGCGCTAGTATTGGCCAGGCCCGCGCTGAGACCTCAATTGCAATCACTTCCTGCCAATTGTCCTTGAGTGTCTTAGCGATAAAAAAGAGCGTGCCGCCTAAGATCACCCAGCGTAAATAGGGCTTTAGGCGAGTCAGTAGCGGCTTAGCGAACATAAAATCTTTTAAACCTTCTGGCTCGTTGGAACTAGTAAACCCACCGCGGTTACAATAGCATCGCGGCCCCAGTCAGCAGCTTGCGTATACGGAAGATACTAGTGATGTATCCAAAAATTTGCCGCTTGTAACGACCAACGCTGTCAAGACTTCACATTCGCACCTAAGCAATTTGCCGCAACTTAAAAGGCACTGACAGTGCCTTTTAAGTCTTCGTAAAGACTTCTAGAGTCGGTGAAATTGTGGGCTAGACTTCACGAAAGTTTGGTCAATTGGAACTGTCAGTGATCGATGGCTGCAGAATCCTTCGGCATAGAGGGTTGAGCAGGCAACTATACAGAGTAAGACTCTGTGCACAACCCTTTGTGAGATCTTGCTTCAGAGATAATTGAGTCCTTTGATCGGGTAGCGATCCTGTAAACCCCTTATGAAAGTTAATCAGCTATTGATTGTTGGGCTGATTTTAGTAGGCATCTACGCCCGCTGTGCCAACTTGAATGAAAAAGTTTATACCGTTGACGAAGTTAGGGGAATAATGCGGGCGTCTGGTTACGCGGAGCCGAGCCTGGTCGATACCCTCTATACCGGTGAGGTTATCACCGGTGGCTTCCTCCAGCAGTACCAAACACCTAGCCCTGAAAATTCTTTGGGCGATGCCCTCAGCGCCCTCGCAAATAACCCCGAACATCCTCCTCTGTACTACCTGTTGATGCGGTTCTGCTTGCAGCTGTTTCAGGTGCCAGTGGCTTCTCGCTGGCTGGCAGTAGGGTTAGGCTTACTGCTGTTGCCTGCTGTCTATTGGCTGTGTCAGGAGCTGTTTGAGTCGGCAGCAGTTGGCTGGAGCGCGATCGCCCTGATTGCCGTTTCCCCTTTTCATGTCCTAATAGCTCAAGAAGCCCGTCAATACACGCTTTGGGCACTGCTGGCAGTCGTGTCGAGCGCGTTGCTACTGCGATCGCTGCGGCTGAATAGCTGGCGGCAATGGTTGACCTATGGCATCACGGCTGCTTTAGGAATGTATTCCCACCTGTTCTTTCTCTGGGTGCTATTGACTCACGGCATCTATGTTCTGCTCGTTGAGCACCGCATGACGCAGAGACTACTGCGTTACTTAGTTGTTTCAGTTGGTGTCGGTATTGCCTTTGTGCCCTGGGTTTGGGTAATCGCAACTCGGCTTTCTCGGCTAGAGAGGACGACTCGGTGGGCCAGCAGCTATAAAACCGACCTGTTGAGCCGAGCCGAATACTGGCTGCATAACCTGGGCACTGGCTTTGTCGATTTTGACTGGTCGGTGAGTTTTGCTAATCCGATCTCCTATTTGGTGCTGGGGGGTGTGGCCTATGGTACTTACCAGCTATGTCGTCATACGCCTAAGCGAGTATGGCTTTTTGTGGTGCTGCTGATGTCGGTGAGCACGCTGGCGCAGATAGTGCCCGATATTCTCAATGGTGGCAGGCGATCGCTGCTTCCTCGCTATTCGCTGACGGCTTATTTAGGGATAGAACTGGCGGTAGCCTATGTGATTGCCCAGGCATTTGGCTCCGAAAAAGATAAGGGGATAAATCTTGTCCAGCGGATGGCCCGCTTCAGAGAACAGGGGGCAGACAGGATCTTATTTAGAAAAAGTGGTGTGATCGCATTGCTACTAGGCGGCGTCCTTTCTAGCCTGCTGATTACGCAATCGCCGGGTTGGGCAAAAGGGTCTAGCGCCGCCAATCTGAGTGCTGCGGCTCAAATCAATCAGGTCGAGCAGCCACTGATTATCACTGACGTCGAGTACTTTTATGTGCTGTCTTTGAGCTATCTGGTAGCTCCCGAGGCTCGATTTATCATGACGAACAATGAGCGAGCATCTAACTATGCCGCAGTTCTAGATCGAATTCCGCCGGGGAGTGAATTTTTTATCTATTCACCGTCTAAAGACCTGGCAGCGTTTATGGAGGCAGCAGGCAATGTGAAGAGTGACATCGCAGTCGATCCCAACGACCTCAGGGGTCAAGTCTATCGAGCCGAGCGTCTACCTGATACCACCTGAGTACGGGCTGATGAGGGTCGCCTAATCTGGATCAACTTTTTTACGAAGTGATTTTAGTTGTGATCGCTGAGCCTTACTCTCTAGTCGCCGGCGCTGAGATCCCTTCGTGGGCCTAGTCACTCGTCGTTTTTTTGGCAGTACGGCTACTGCCTTGACCACTTGCTGTAATCGGCTAAGTGCAGCTTCTCGGTTGCGCTCTTGAGAGCGATGCTGCTGTGACTTAATCACAATCACCCCATCCTTTGTCAGTCGCTTATCTCGCAGGGCTAGCAACCGTCGCTTGTAAAAGTCAGGAAGAGATGATGCTCCTACATCGAAGCGTAAATGGACTGCGGTCGCGACCTTATTAACATTTTGGCCGCCCGCCCCTTGAGAGCGAATGGCAACCATTTCAATCTCGCTTTCTGGAATTGAGACAGTATTAGAGATCTTTAGCATGGATGAAAAGGTCATGCACGACTTGGAGATAGCTGCGACTCTGAGGATTTGAAAGTGAGGTTGCCTTACGGGTTGCCTTATCTGTTGATCAGACCCGTTGTAGGAGAGCTGGCGGCAGCATAGGCTTTCACCGGAATCCGGCCCGCTTGAAAAGCGAGGCGCCCAGCCTGAGTAGCCATTCCCATCGCTTGACCCATTGCGACTGGGTCTGCAGCTAGTGCGATCGCACTATTGATTAGCAGCGCATCAGCCCCCAACTCCATTGAATAAGCTGCCTCGCTGGGGGTTCCAATACCTGCATCTACGACGACTGGAACGTTCGCATTCTCAATGATGATCTGGATATTCGCCGCATTGCGAATGCCTTGACCCGAGCCAATCGGTGACCCCAAAGGCATCACGGTGGCGCAGCCTACTTCCTCTAAACGCTTAGCCAGCAAAGGGTCGGCATTAATATATGGGAGCACTGCAAAGCCTTCTTTGACCAGTTGCTCAGCTGCTTTGAGCGTATCTATGGGGTCAGGCAGTAGGTATTTCGCATCGGGTATTACTTCCAGCTTGACAAAATTGTTGTCTTCTTGGCCCAGCAGCTTGGCCATCTCTCGGCCCAGTCTGGCGACCCGAATGGCTTCTTCCGCATCTTTACAGCCTGCTGTATTCGGCAGCATCCACACCTTCTGCCAGTCAATTGCTTCTGCAAGCCCTTCGTGACCGGGCGCATTGGTTTGCACTCGCCGGACTGCCACGGTGACAATTTCACTGCCACTAGCAGCAAAGCTACGGCGCATAGTGTCTAGACTCTTAAACTTACCGGTTCCCGTCATCAGGCGCGAGTAGAAGGTTTTACCAGCGATGGTGAGGAGATCCTGCTCGGCAGCAGCGGGGTTGGAGGTAGCCGGGCGAGGAGAGTCGATCAGTTGCATGGAAGAGGATAGGGGAGTAGGGGTTTGAGGAACGGAGAGTAAGGTAGGCGTGGTCAGAGCGGAATGGGAAAAGCGCTGGTAGCTAAAGGCGTTCAGCAGCGGATCGGAATGGCCTTGAATATGGGCGGCAATGAGTTGAGCGGTGATAGGGGCCAGCAAAATGCCG
This sequence comes from Phormidesmis sp., assembly GCA_049646425.1. Lineage (GTDB taxonomy): Bacteria > Cyanobacteriota > Cyanobacteriia > Phormidesmidales > Phormidesmidaceae > Phormidesmis. The sequence goes on from JBARVU010000461.1 coordinate 20,350, forward strand.
TTGCGGTAGTGGCCAGTAGCCAGGGTTAGATTGTCACAGGAGCTAGCGCCTAGGATAGGTTGCGCGTCGGGGCTGGCGGGCCGAAAGCCCCACCAGCATTCTTCTATCGGGAAGTCTTGCAGTTCGGGATAGAGCTCAATCGCGGCGTTGAGTAGCTGGGCAATGCCGGCTGGGGTATTGTGCGGGGCAAATCCGACTGTTTCTACAGTAGCGCCTAAAATAATTTGGCCGCTGCGCCGAGGCACGATATATACCTTTTGGCCGTAGAGCACACGGCGCAGTGGCTGGCTGTGCCCATAGCTCGCCGGAACTCGGACAGAGAGCATTTGACCTTTGCAAGGGGTGACCGGAATGGGTAAGAGGTCTCCCGACCAGGCACCTGTCGCCAAGACGTAGTGATCTGCCTGCCTTTCGCCAGCAGAGGTACGCAGTCCAATGACTTTCTGGCGCTGCTGAATAAAGCCTTCTGCGCTCACTCCGGTTTGCAGATCGACGCCCAAGTCCTGAACGGCTGCGCTCAGAGCTTTCATCAGGGCGCGGTTGTCTACCTGGGCGTCTTCTGGATAAAAGTGAGCGCCGACGACATTTGGACTGAGGCCCGGCTGGTAGCTGTGAGCAGCAACGGCGCTCAGGCTAGGTCTTTCTGGGCGATTGTCTGTGGCTAACTGAGGCGCTAAAATACCGCAGGGCCAGTAGCCGCTAGCATGACCGGTTAACGCTTCGAGCTTACTCACCCAGGCGGGGTAAAGGGCAAGACTACGATGGCAGAGCTCCGCCATCGAGCCAGGGATTATTTTCTCAGCATCGGGAGCGAGCATACCAGCAGCGGCATGGCCAGCGGCGGCGGCAAAGTCGCGGCTAAGAACAGTGACCTGAGCACCCTGCTGCTGAAGCTCCAAGGCTAAAGCTAGGCCGATTACGCCGCCACCTACGATTAATACCTCTGCCTGCCTCATAGTTGATAGTTAGATAGTATTTCAGCCGAGACTTCAGCCGGAACTTCACCACAGGGCCGGGACAGCAGGCGCCGTTGCCCCTGGCTGAGCGGGCGCTGTTGTCGCCGCTGGCTCTGGGCTATCGGGCTGAGGCTCTACGGTCGTATTGCCTTGAGCGGATACGGTACCATTGTCAGCAGCTGGGATGACAGTCACCGACGTACCGGCCACTGCGCCATCTTCCTCGGCCCGCTGCTGCCGTTGTATGTAGGTGCCTGCTTCTTCTACCGGCGTCAGGGCAGAGCTATCGTCTGCTGAACCGTCTGTCTGAGTGACAAACGAGTCGTCTGCTGGACGGCCAGCATTTCCACCGACTTGATTAGCATCGCTGACAGGGGTGCCATCTGCTGGAAGGGTTTGCGCCGCTGAGTCAGGGGTCCAAGTGATCGCTCGCCTCGCTCCCCAAATTGCCATCAGAAAAATACCCAGGACAATGCCGCCAAGCGTGTATTTATTGACCATAGGTTGCTCCTCACTCTCTCAATAGCTTTCTATCCTCTCTTATTGTGCCTTGCGGTGGCTGCTTGGGTCAGCCAGTTGCGCTCGTTGGCAAATATTCAATATGAAGCGGAAAGATTTTTACTACTATAGCTTTGGCTACCTGGCTGGCGAATCGTCTTTCGGCCATTCTGTCAGCCATTGACTATTTGCTCATACGCTGCGGCGATCTGGTCTCTATGCAACTTTGGACTTGGCAAACCTGGAAAGATACCCCCTTTCTCACCTGCGGTTTACTGCCTCAGCCTCACGGTTTTTTTACTTGCCATTTCCATCCGGCGCTGCCTGCCGAACTCACTCAGGCGATCGCCCCCAATGCTCAGGCATACCGGGTGCGGCAGGTCCACAGCGCCGATATCCTCACCCCTACCGAAATTGAACAGGCGACGGGCTCACCGCAGCTGACAGAAGGGCAAGCTGCTCTCCCGGCTGCCGACGGTGTCCTTAGCGAGCAGCCCCAGCAGGCCGTTTGGGCCTGTTCCGCAGATTGCACCCCCGCTTTGATTGCCGATGTTAAAACCGGGCAGGTGGCGGCAATCCATGCTGGCTGGCGAGGAACCGCCCAGAAAATTCTACCGATGGCAGTGGTTCGACTACAGACCGAGGGAAGCCAGATCAGAGATCTGCGCATCGCCCTAGGTCCGGCGATTGACGGTAGCGTATATCAAGTTGGCCTTGACGTAGCGGTTGAGGTTGGTTTAACAATTGCCCCCGAGCCAGCAGAAGCGGTTGCCATGAAACCTGAAGCGGCTCGGTCAGCCGCTGTGATCGATCATCTCTTGACACTGCAGAATTCGCCGCTGCTGAGCGATCCCGACCCTGATCGAATCCGCTTAGACGTAAGGCGGATCAACCAGATTCAGCTAGAGCAGATGGGGCTAGAGCCAGAACAGATTGCGATCGCCCCTCACTGCACCTATCAGCAGCCTGAAAACTTTTTCTCCTACCGCCGCACTCACGAGAAAAAAGTTCAGTGGTCAGGCATCGTCAGCGGCCAGTAGATAGCGCAGCGCTTTAAGCCTTATCATCTGCTGGCTGCGGACTGCCAAATACAGGCGTCAAAAATGCCACAATCACTCCGATTAAAAAGCCCGATACATTGCGAATAACTGGCAGCAGTTCAGGAGTGCGCGTCACTACTGGCCCCAGGCCGAAAGCAATAAACAAAATACCCCACAGAGGCGAAAACAGCAGCGCCCACTGCCAAGCAATACCCTCTCCTTCTTTCCTCGGCTGCGCTGCAAAGCCACAGATCACCCCGCCCAGAATAGACGTGATCAGCGTCAAGATCCACTGCTCACGAGGAAGACCCGGTACCACTGCGCACCCCCCGCGATTCAGGCAGGTCTCCAAAGCATTGATGGCACCCAGCACAGCCCCATCTTCGCCATTATCTCGGACAAAGAACTGGTTTCCAAAGCGCGTCTGCAGCTCAATCCAAAAGGTGCGAGGCAGCAGCGGATAGAGATCGTCTCCCACGCTGAAATTGAGCAGGTTTCCACCGCGCGGATCAGCAACCAGCATGATGCTCTTTTGATCGAGACCCCAAAAGTCTTTGACTGCTCGTCCAGGCGTTTGGTCAAACTGAGTCAGCACCCTGAGCTTCCAGCCAGTGGCCGCTTCAAAAGCAGGGAGGCGCTCGTTCAAAGATTCTTCTTGAGCGTCGTTGAGGATACGAGCGAGATCGATCACGACAGTGGGCTCGTCGGGCAGAAGTTCAGGATTGTTAAAAGCATAGGCGGGTGCCGGTGCCCAGGCTAGCAGCATGACACAGCAGAGCGAAGCACACTGGAGTGCCCACTTTAAAGCCCACGTTCTACTGAGCTGAGGGATCACTCGTCTAGCCATGGTGGTGAAGCGCATTTTCATTAGTTCGAGCCGAAGGCAATGACGCCTCTGTTTACAGTTGTTTACTTAATTTTAAGATAACAGAGGCAAAGGAGAAAGCGTTTGACCCGCGCTTGGACTGTGAATACGGCTGAGCTATTGATTTCTCTGGGTATCAGGCTTTGCTGGCGTGGGTTCGGGCCCTGTCGGGGGACGAGTAGGCGGCCGACGCCGACGCCGACGCGGCGGACTGCTCAGCACTCGTAGGGCCGCTGCTGCACCAGCAAGCAGGCTACGAGTGCTGACTTGAGCCTTTTGGGCCTGGGCCTTCGCTTCTACTAGGCTTTGGTCAACCTGTTTCACTACGCTGTGGGCACTTTGCACACTGCCACTGACTTCATCGCTCAAGACCGACAGCTCTTTACCCGTCAACCGCAAACCTTGAAGCGTAGCGGGCAGTTCTCGATAAAGGCTATCCAATAGCTTTTCGGCGCTTCTGGCGGCGCGAGCAAGCTCTTGCAGGGTTAAAATCGCTACTGTCAGCAGCGCCATCAAACTGGTGACTACCAATAAAATAGAAATGCCGAGCCAGAAGAAAGGATTGTTCACCGCTGCTTGCTGAATATCTTCTTAAGGGAGGTTTGAAGCGTCTAAAGGAGGCCATTGACCTGAAATCGCGACTTCGACCTGGCTACTTCGGTCTGGCCACATCGGTCTGGCCACATCGATCCGATCACTTCAGGCAGATTGTTTAGCCTGGATTTGCCTACCGCAGCGCCTTGTCAAGCGCATCAGTCATCATTGGTCTTCACCAGCGGTTACTGCCGTTTCGCTACTGTAGGGCTGCTGACGTTCCCACTCTTGGCGACTGGCCGCTCGACCGGCGATCGCAGCCTCGCGCAGTCGGTCCAACGTTTGATCCCAGCTGACAAGCGTCGTTTCTGATAGCCGATCAGCTTGAAACTGAATACTGGTTGCCAGGTCTTCTGCAAGTTCCGGCAGAGCATCAGCAGATTTCTTGAGAATACGCCGGGTTTCGCGGCCGGTGCGAGGAGCGGCCAAAATGCCAGCGATCGCTCCCATGGCAACGCCGATAATTACGCCAGCGAAAAGCGCATCTGATTTACTCTCTGACATGACTTTTGTCCTCTGCTGGGGCTGTGCCGATTATGACGGATCTAGTTTGAATTCTAGTGACTAATCGCCTGGATACCTACTACCTGAATGTCACTATCTGAATGTCGAGCGACTATGCTTTTGAGCCCGTAGCCCAGGGCTGACGTCATACCGTGGTCTGGCTCGATACAGAGAAAGCATCTGTAGATATTTGATCGCTTGTAGAACCCGGCGAACTTTTTGCGATCGCCGCTGCCAAAGCGCTACCATCAGGCGCGTTTCCGCTATCTGAGCACGTTTGAGCGTAAGCTGGTAGGTCAAAGGCTGAAGTGACCATGCGCTATTCGGTTCGGAGCTTTGCATGAGGGTGCTCAGTCGAGCAAGCCAACAGCGACAGCTCCAAAGCCGGTAGGTAAGCCAACCTACGAGCGTCGCTAGCAGGCAGTTTAGGCAGATTACGATGAGCATTAGCGCTTCCGCTGATGGAATAGATACCTTAAGTCTTTAATCGATGGTGTAGCTCATCACTAGTGGTGCTAGTCCAAGCTCTTCCGGCAGCCTCGCGCTGACCTCAAAAAAGGCGACCACCTCTTTGAGAGTGGGTCTGCCACGCTGAGCACCGGTGGCACCCGTTGCCAGGATGCAGCCACAGCAGTGATGATTTTTAGCACTGCCTTTGGCCCATTTCTGTAGGCTATGGCTATCGGTAGAATCGCTGGTTTCATACTCATTGAACAAATGTAGCTGGCCTTGCGCTGTTTGTAACAAACCCACCTGAAACAGTTGCCCATTCATAGGATCGCTGCCCGGGTTGAAGCAAATCGAGCGAATGCCCCCTTCTTGCTGCAGTCGCTTGAGCAACTGAGTGGCCTTAGGTCGGGTGGTTTGAATGGTGAGAATAGGCCAGGTGGCTTTAGAATCCGGAACCTGCTCAGGCGGACTGAGGAAGCGCTGATAGTGAATACGAGGGCTCTGCCGCAGCGGTACCAGCTTTTTATCGGCGTAGCTACCCAGCATAATCAGCGCACCTTCTGGCACGCTGTCATCAACCAGCGGTGCGATATCGGGATCGTCCGCAGCGCCCAGCGTTTCTTCCAGAAAAGCCGCTGAAACGTCAGGCACCGTTGAAATTTTCACCGTAATATTTTCAGGCGTCGGCGCGAGATCAGTCGCGGCTGAGAGACTGTCAGCTTCGCGCTCAGCCGCCCTGGCTGGATTGGGAATGCGAAAGCGGCTGGTGACAGGCTGGAGAGCAAAGTCTTCAATATCGATATCGTGCTTCTTAAAGAAGCGATACAGCGCTTCTAGCACAACGACTAAGCTGGCGGCTTCTTCTTCAGCTAACTGCGATCGCAGTCCTTCCAATGGGTGCAAACTGCCAAAGTCATACTCTACGATATCTGCATCTACTGACCTCGCTGCGCCAGGGAGCGGCATCTCTATGATTTCTTCAGGCAGATTGAAGTTAATAAACAGGCAGTTCTGCTCCAGAAAAGCCTGCTGCATATCGTCGGAGAAGTCGTCACTGTTCAGCAGCTTGCGGCGAAACTGCCGCAGCGACTCCAAATCGCGGTAGAAAAGCAGACCATATTCCATACCTGCCAGCCCCAACACGGAAAGATACAGCGTTTCTATCTCCCAGTGGTTGAGCTCAATTGCCAAAATCTCCTGCTCACTCAAGGAATCCCAGGGAGCCGCTTGCCACAGTAGGACAGCTTTTTCCAAGAGTACCTTCTCAAAGGCTTTAGGCAGCTTCGCCGGTGGCATCTCCGGGGTCTGAAGCTTTTGAAAAACCTCATCGATCATCGGCAACACAGGCGCATGCTCAACCGGGATATCGAGATCTTGGAGCGCACCTCTGAGGAAAAACTGAATTTCGCGATCGCAAACCACGACCTTGCGCGGTCGGGCTGGCTCTACGCCCCCCTGAGGCGCCTCAATTGCCTGTAGGAGGGTTCTGACAATCGCCTCGTTACCAGTCTCTGAAGGGACGACACTCAATCCTCTGACGACGCCTTGCAGGCTATCGACCCAGAGAATGCAGTCCCCCTTAGAAGCTTCCGCGCTGTCAGCTAGCGCGTAGTCAGCCGCCGTCAGGGGACGGCGATCGCACTCCCAAACGCTGGTCAATCGAGGTAGCTGACTCAGACGGCGACAGGTAAATGGGCTCAGTTGATGCATTAAAAAAGTAATTGATCTATATGATCTTTTGACAAGTCTTTTTGTTTCAAGACCTATTCTATCGAGTTAGTGCCCACTAATTTAGATATCGTGCGACTTTGAGCCAGCGTGAATGCTGCTTTCGAGTGAATCCAAAGACGAGTACGTTAAACTAAAACTACCAACATCACCCTACTCTACTCCCTATGACTCAAGCTATCCCAACGACTGAAACGACCCAAAATAGCACTTCCCAGGTGTCTAGCCCCAGCCAGCTGGAGCGAGGCATCTTGATGTCTGAAGCTGCACTCACTCACGTCAGTGCGCTGCGCGAAAAGCAAGGGAGCGACCTGTGCTTGCGAGTAGGTGTTCGCCAGGGTGGCTGCTCCGGCATGTCTTATATGATGGACTTCGAAGAGATCGGCAACATTGGCGAGCACGATGAAGTGTACGATTATGACGGCTTCAAGGTTGTGTGCGATCGCAAAAGCCTGCTGTATCTATACGGCCTGATGCTCGACTATAGCGATGCGCTGATTGGCGGTGGATTCCAATTTACAAATCCCAATGCTAACCAAACCTGTGGCTGTGGCAAATCGTTTGGCACCTGATGACTGGCCTATCCCTGTCAGGGCTTTTGTTAACGACCCTTTCATTCACCGAAAATGCAAACTTTAGAATCCACATTTGACGAGGGTATTGCTCGCTACAAAGAAGGTGAGTCTGCCGAATCTCTGCTGCCTACTTTTAAGAGCATCTGCTCGCAAGCGCCCAAAAACAGCGCTGCCCAAACCTGCCTATCTTGGCTGTATCTCCTGGCAGACAAGCCCAATGCTGCCTACAAAGCTGCTCAGCGCGCGGTCAAGCTGGCGCCTAAAGACCCGCAGGCTCGGGTAAATCTGTCTATTGCCATGCTCGAAACTGGCAAGAGCGGCGTGCGCGAGCAGGTAGAGCTGGTTAGCCAAGTGATATACGCAGTCGATGAGCTTAAAGCTGAAATCAAGGAAAATCTTGAAGAAGGATTAAGCAGGAAGCCAGATTGGAAAAGCCTGAAGCGTGTTCAAAAATGGCTTTTTGAAGACTAGCCTCGTTGGTATGCAAAGCGTTGGGGGAAAACGGGGATGGCAACTCAGTTCGCAGGCGTAGTGTAACTTAATGAACTATTGAAACAGAAATAATAAAAAAGCGGTGGGGATCGCTATTAATGCCGATCCCCATCGCTTTTCTTAGAAGCTTGGAAAGCGTTTGTTTTAGGACATTTGAATCGCTTCTTGCCACTATTTTTCTACCCTAAAAGCATATGTCGAGGTTTGCGAAGATAACTTAATGAGCGATCCCCGAAGCTACTGATAAGATTAAGTGAAGCGGTTGATAAGCTTAGCTTAAGTGTTCGCTTATGAAATGAGCTTCATTTATTCACTATCTACTGTCACTTATTCACCTCGGGAGTCACCCATCATGAACCTTCAAACAGTTGGTATCAAGCCAGAAACAAGAAATCATAAAGGCTTTTTTGTTCAGCAGGCGGACTATACTTTCGTCGAAATTGATAAGTCTGGCTGGGCCCTAATTTGTGTTGACGACGCCGTTTGCCACTATGTCGATCCCGACAATATCTTGGCGGCTACACTCGAAAATCAAAAGGCTGTGTAAAGCAATTCAGCCCTTAATAAAAAGGGCCTTAGTCCCAATGATATATAACAGTAATATGGCTGCTTCTCTAATGAAGCAGCCATATTTTTTATGGTCATCCAGCTTTTATGGTCATCTAGCTCACCATGGCCAGCAGACGTCGCAGTCCGGCCCAACCAATAAAGGTATAGCCGAAAGCCAGTAGTAGGCTACTGAGCGTAATCCTGACGGTAGCCTTCACCGCTTCTGCTCTGAGCCGCTCAGTGGCAATTTTCTTCTGCTCGCCAATTTGAGTTTGCAGCTGATTTTGAGCTTCGCCTACCTGAGAATTTAAGAACTCGTTGAGCGCTTCGGGATCGCTGCGAAATCTTTCGATTTGTGCTCTTTGAGCTTCGTCTAAGTTGCCCCTATCGATCTCCGCTTGAAGCTGAGCCTCATTACTTAGTAAGGCGTCAATCTGGGCTCGTCGCTGGGATAGATCGGCGTTCAGGCGACCTTCTAACTCAGCATTCGCCTGCTCTGCTTCTGCTTCTACTTGAGAAAGAGCTTCACGGCTTTGAATGCGCACATTGTTGGGATGCAGTACCGTAGTTAGCAAGAACATAAGACCCAGCAGACAAGCCAGCAGACAAGTCCAAAACCGGGCATCCGCCACTAAACTCGTCCGCCGAGGTTCTTTGCCTAAGCTGCTGTCAATCCAGTAG
>JBARVU010000462.1:0-12415 GCA_049646425.1 Phormidesmis sp.
CCGGGTCGACGGAGGCTTTTAGACTCGCCAGCCCGGGGCTGGCAATCGGCGTCGGCGTCAGCCCAGGATTGATATAGGTATTGTAAGGATCGGGGGTTTCTACCTGAGCATAGGTCAGCGGATTTTCCGGCGTTTGCACAATCCCTAAGCCATACTCCACGGTCGGATCAGACCCTAACGTAATCCCTTCTTCCAACCTGCGAACGAACACACTGGCAATCTGATCGCGCTCTTCGGGAACAACGGCTTCTTTTTCGACAATGCTCGCCAAGGTTACCCAGTCCAATAAGCTATAGGCACTCGGCTGATCCTGATAGACCGGTAGAGCAACGTCTTCGAACCGTCTCAGCATGACATCGACGAGATCCTCGGCAGAAACAGCGCCCGCGTCTAGCTGATAGGTATCTGGATACAAAAAGCCTTCCAAATGAGGAATGCCGTCAGGCAGCCAGGGATAGCGTTCGTAAGGAATCTCTTCAGTCGCAGCCAGAAACTCATCGGCGGTGGTCAAGCCTTGGGCCTCAAATCGTGCGGCCATCTGCTCACGCCGCCAGCCTTCAGGAATGGTGAAGCTCATCTGGACGACCTCTCCATTCCAGATGGTATCGGCGATTTCTGCCAGGCTCTGACTCGGCGAAATCGCATAGCTGCCGGCTTGAAAGCCCCCTTCTGTGCGAAACGACTTCCAGCGACTGAGCAGCTTCCAGGCGGTGGTCGAGCGGATCAGCCCAGCGGCTTCCAAATCTTGACCAATCTGATTAGAAGCAGTTCCCTCGGGGATTTGTACCTGTACCAGGTTCTCTTCTGCCTCAGCCGTTTCGCTGGCGAGTACCGGAGACTTGGCCCAGCTCCACCAGGCCCAGCTTTGTCCGGCGGCTAGGCCCGCAAGAGCCAGCAGCACGATGTAGAAAAGACGTTTACGCATAAGTCTAAGAAATCAGCTAACAGGGTGAAAACGACTGCTGCCAACTTTACTCCAAAACGTCGAACAGCTTGTCTTCTAACTGCGATCGCATTCTCTGAAACTCCTCAGGCTCCACCAGTTCTACCGTGCCATCTGCCTGCCGACTGGCAAAAAACATCAGCGGGTCGAGCGGCGTGCATAGGGTGTACTGCGACCCCTCGTGAAAAAAGGTCGCCAGCATCTGAAATTCTTCGCTGCTGTGAGCATCTTCTTCGTCAATCTCTAGCGAGAAGCAGTCTTCTTCCTCAGCCTCCGGCAGATCGCCAGCGGCGGTAAGCGTATGCGCCGAGCGCTCTAGCAGCAAATCAAGCTCTGCCAGGACAGCCCGCGCCGACGGGAACAAATCGTCAAGCTCTTCATCCTCTACATCGGCTAAAATTTCTTCGCCGTCTTCCTCGCCATCTTCGTCTACGCGCTGCCACACAAAAACTTCAATCGGCAGATTGACTGGCAGCAGCAGTAAGTATTCTGTCCCCTCTATCTCCATGTTTTTTTCGACATAGCAGGGAAGCGTGCGATCTTCCTCGTCGGTGAGCGTCACAACGGGATATTCAGCGGGCTCATCCAAAAAGGTAGAATCAAACTCCATAGCAGCATCTCCTGAGATAAACGGACAGATCAAGGCGGGCGGCTCAATTGACTCGTGAAATACTAAGTCGAAAGGTCAAGTCGGTTTTAGATTAGCTTATCAGCGGCGCTGCTATGAGTGAGATCGGCGTCAATAGCGGGAGCGAGGGGTGGATTAAGCAGTCGCCTTGCGTCTAGCCACTGCTGCAAAATAATCGCGGCAGCTTTGCGATCTATCAGCGCTTTATGTCGCGAGGGTGATCGGCCTTCAGATAATAGCCGCTGCTCAGCATCAAACGAGGTCAGGCGCTCATCGACAAACTCGACCGGCAGTCCGAGCGCTACCGATAGACGGCGGGCGAGCTTTTGAATCTTTTTGGCCTGACGACCGATCTGCCCGTCTAAGGTGTAGGGCAGTCCAACGACCAGGACTTCTACAGATCGTGATCGCGCCAGCTCACCGAGCGGACGGGTCATGCTCTCGAAATTGGTGCGGGAGATGGTCGTGAGCCCGGTCGCGATCAGGCCGGTGTGATCACACCCCGCCACTCCAATCCGCTTTGCCCCTAAATCCAAACCCAACGCAGAAACCATGAATCGCTGTACAAACAGATAAAGGCGATCTCTCGCAATCGCGCCAGCCTTACGCTGGCCATTACTCTGATGAAGCCTCATCCCCGTCCTTGGATTTGCGATCGCCCGTACGCCCCTCCCAAGAAAGCTTAGACATGTTTTCTAGAGAAAACCGATCCCAGGCCAGTCCGTCCCAGGAAAAGCCATCGTGAGAGGGACTATCCAGCGCCGGGCCATGCCAGGAGAAGCGACCGGGCAAAGGCGTTCCTGTCGGCTGTAAACCAGGCAGTACTCCCGGCAGCTTCAGCCCTTCAAGCGCCCCAGACTTTGACTCGCGCACCTTGTGCCAAACTGATCGCGACATCATCAGCGTGTGCTCAATCTCAAGCGCCCCAATCTGCCGGAGGTACTCCTCGCGCTCAGTCTGGTAGTCCAACGACATGATGTGCAGAGGCTGACTCGGGAACTTTTGCACGACGCCCGCCATCTGCGCCATCAGCTCCGGGTACAGCCAGGTATAGGCTGGGTGAACGGTGAGCTTGGCCGTATGGGCTGTGCTGCCGTCGCGACAGATCTTGAGTTCAAAAAAGCCAATCGCCGTTTTGCGCTGAGGCTCGAAGACATAGGCCGATACAGTCTCCTCGCGATTTGACCAGCGGCTAAATCGCTTGCCAAGCTTGCCGGTGATCGTGGTCTTAAAATCCTGAATTTGATAGTCCAGCACCTGGCGCACCAGCGGTGGAATCGAGACGGTTTCGAGCTGATAGATCAGCTGAGCATCCGCATTGCTCACGGGCAGCAGGTTAGGCAGGGCGGGGTCATGGTCAGAGAGCGTCTCTAGCTGTTCTGGCTGAATCGACCAGTAGGTCGCCCGAGCCAGCGGCTGAAAGCCATTGTGCCGGTAAAGAGAGAGCCCAAAGGTGTCGTTGACATCGGTTTCGCTGAGCCAGTACTGGGCCTCGCGAATATGCTCAAAACAGTGGCGCAGCATTTGCGACCCAATGTCCATGCCCAGGTGAAGCTGAGCGTCTTCGCCGCCATCGGAATCTTCAGGCTTTTGAACCGATTCTGTAGAGGCTGCTGAGGCCGATTGGGCCAAGTTAACCAGCATTCGGTCAATTTTCCAGGTGCTCAACGTGTGATTAAAGGGAGAGACCTGAATCATACCCTGGAGACGGCCTCCAGCTTCTGCCACAAACGCCGAGAAGAGATGCTGTAGAGGATTGGGAAACCACGTCAAGACCTTCAGCGGGCCATACCAGCGACGCAACTGCTGAATGTATTCGGCTATCTCTGGTGCATCGGTCGCATGAGAGGCTACTTCAGTAGCGCCAGCCACCTTGACACGGTCCAAATCACGCAGGTGAATGGATCGAATAATCAGGGGCGAATCTGGAGAATTGCTTCGGGTCATGGAGGGTGGAGGTAGCTTACGCGTTAGACGGTTGAGATTTGTGAGACCCAGGTTGAGGCTTAGGCCGAATCAGAACAACCGGTGTTTGCTCATCGGCATTCCCAGCCGGGTTGTCAATCAGCGCCTGGGTGAGCAGGGGCAGGTCGGTATTTGCTGTCGCTGCTAGTATTTTAACCGCTTTTAGATCGTTGACATCGACGATGGCCGCTTTCAGCCCGGTTTCTTGATAGATCTGGTCGACCAGCTGCTGAGAATGCTCAGGCCCAAGCACAATAAACTGGTCAAAGGGGGGGAGGGTGCCCGTGACATCGTCAATTAGCCGGGCCTGCTCACCGGCTAGCTGATAAAACATGCCGGGTTTGCCGCCTATTTTGGCGATCGCGCCCAGCAAAAAAGCCGAGGCGACCTGCCAGGGGCCAGATACGTCGATCAGCGTCTGCATACCGCAGGCAGTCGCCAGGCTAGAGGTGGGCATGAAGTAATAGCACAGGCGCTTGGCCAGCCAACCTGGTTTGACGGTATCGGGATGGCGCAGACGGCCCTGCATCACGGCGACGGGGGTTTCGCCGATAGTGACGATGTCGCCCGGTTTGGCGCAGGGCTTGACGTAGTGCTTGACGATGTCCACGGTGCTGTCGAGCGGCGTAAGCAGGTGAGTGGGGACCGGCAAGATATGGGCCACGCTGTTTTCGCGCCAGTGAGTAGCCGCTTCTGGCTGAGGAAATTTGAGCGGGACGATAAAGTGGCCGGTCTTAGGAATTCGCCCTTCAGGGCCGTAGGTGATGTAGTGTACCTTGAGCCAGAGCGATTTGAGGCGGGTAAGATCGGGGCCAGTGATGTCTACCTTGAGCTGAGCCTGAGTGGCTTTGCCCACTTTGACGATATAGGCAAACCAATAGCCGTCGGGCCGGGCCGGAAAATCTTCGTGCTGAGGAATCAGTTCGGTTTTGACCGTGATGCCCTCTAAACTGCTGTTGGAGAGGAGCTCATACTCGACGTTGACTTCTGGAATGAAAATTTCTAGGGTGCGAGTACGGTTAGTAAAGACCGTATCGAGAGAAATGGCGTAGTGATCCGGCTCGTGGGTCTCTAGCGTCCAGTTAGTGGCCGCTAGCGCCAGATCATTGCCGGGACGCCGACGGTACTGCCACTCGATCAGCAGGTAAGCAGCGATGCCGACTAGGATAAGCAGCCCCAGCAATACTCCGATAATTTCCACCATGCTGATACCCCACTTCCCGTAAAACCTGGACACTTACGCCCCGGATTGTAGGGGATAAAGGGCCCCTTACAACAGGTTAAATAGAGCATCGTCGAGTTCGTAGCCGAGCATTTGGGTCATGAACTTAAGCCGGGAGCGACCGTCAATGCGTTGGGCTTTGAGCCAATGGTCTAGGGTGAATACTTTGCCCATGACAAAGATTTCGAGGGCTTCGGGGTTGTAGCGAATACCGTCGATAGGGCTGAACTGATGGGGCACGAGCATCGCTGTATAGCGGCTGAGTTCGCCCGATTCCCAGTCGAGGTAGAGCGGTAGCCAGGGGTAGCGGCTGTCGAGGCGGATAAACCACAGGCGCACTTCGGAAATTTCTGAGAGTTCGCGCGGATCGCCGGCTTCGCGCGGAAAGTCAATCTCAAAGCTGAAGGTAAGATTGGGGTCGTTGAGCTTTGGGTCGCGCTCATGGCCGGTCAGAATAGGATCAATCACCTGCTGGGCGGGGCTGAGGTCGAGCGATTGAAAGTGGATAGGGGTGAGCGCGATCGCATATTTCATAAAATTGGCACGAGAGACGGTAGGGCATCTAAACGGGGAAGGGCCCGCGCTATTCTAATATTCTTTTGTTTTGTCCGTTCTTCTCATTGCAGTTAATTATTTAGCCAAAGGCGATCGCCATGACCTCCCCCACCCGCTTGTGCATTACCCTCGGCACCCGGCCCGAAGCGATTAAGCTAGCGCCCGTGATTCAAACGTTTCAGCAGCTGCCCCAGTTTGAAACGCAGGTCGTGCTCACCGGTCAGCACCGGGAAATGGTAGCCCAGGTAATGTCGCTCTTTAAGCTGGAGGCCGACCACAATTTAGACATTATGCAGCCCCAGCAGAGCCTTAGCGACATCACCTGCCGCAGCTTGAAAGGGTTAGAGACGCTCTTTACTAAGCTGCGGCCAGAGATGGTGATTTCTCAGGGCGATACGACCACCGCCTTTGCCGCTGCCCTAGCCGCCTTTTATCAGCAAATTCCGGTCGGCCATGTGGAAGCGGGGCTACGCACAGACAATATTTTGAACCCTTTTCCAGAGGAAGCCAATCGCCGCCTGGTGTCACAAATTGCCACCCTGCACTTTGCGCCGACCGCGACCTCAGTCAGCAACCTCAAAGCTTCTGGTGTGCGTGAGGGCATTCATCAAACCGGCAATACCGTGATTGACGCGCTGCTGAGAGTCGCCGAGCAGTCACCGAGGTGCGACGTACCGGGACTGGATTGGGCTAAGTACCGAGTCATTCTCTCGACCGTACACCGGCGCGAAAACTGGGGAGACCCACTGGCAGATATTGCCAAAAGCTTCCTGGATATTCTCAATCGCTTTCCAGACACGGCGCTATTGCTCCCCTTACATCGCAATCCCACTGTGCGTGCCCCCCTCAAAGCCGCACTCGACAGCCATCCTCGGGCCTTTTTGGTAGAGCCTCTAGACTACGCTCAGCTGGTGGGGGCGATGCAGCGCTGCACCCTGCTGCTGACCGATTCAGGGGGATTGCAGGAAGAGGCGCCAGGCTTGGGGAAACCCGTGCTGGTGCTGAGAGAGACGACTGAACGACCTGAGGCGATCGCCGCAGGCACTGCCAAGCTCGTGGGGACACAGCCGAGCGCAGTGGTCGCCGCCGCCTCAGCGCTCCTGAGTAATGACCATGCCTACGCAGCCATGGCTAGAGCCGTCAACCCATTTGGTGACGGTCATGCAGCCGAGCGAATTGCGCAAGTGGTGACCGCTTACTTCGTGGGAAGAAAGCGCTAACTGGCTACTGATCGCTATCTTTAAGCAAGCTTTTTTTAGAAGACTTCAGGTCTTTCCAAAGCTTTTTAATATCGTTGTAGGCGTCGGCGCTGCTAACTTTGCCGCCGGTTTCCAAGGCGCAGATGAGCGCTACTCGGTGAGCAAACTCCTGCAAATTAGCATTGAAGGCTAAATTTTGGGGGGTAAATTCTCCATGGTATTTGCTGCGAGGCATCAGGAAGTCATCTAGCTGGTTGGAATCTGAGTCGGACATTAATAAAGCTCCTGAAGCTTAACAACAAAGAGGCGTAAGGTCGCCGCTTGAAAAACGATGTATAGAAATTAAAGATAAAAGTGGGCTACAGACTAAGTTATTTGAATCATTTTTAACTTAGTTAAACCCTAACAGACCTAAAAAAATAAACCTATCTGCCCTCAGACCAGAGCAAATGGGTAAGATATTGGTATCAAGTCTTTTTTGTGTGTAATGAAAGTTACGCCGCTTTTGAGCAGGGTCTCTGTAACGGCGTTCTTCGTTCTGACAACAATGACCCGGGGGCGTCGCCTACAGGTGCCATCCTGCTGACAACTTTTGCCAACGCTTGCATTCATGACTCTAAGCCAAACGTCCGGTGTATCACGCGGTGCTCGCTCCAGGCTGCTGCCTTCCAAAGCTTTAAACAGACTGAGGTCGGCAATTGCCGTCGGATTGAGAGCAGGCTGCATCGGAATGGGAATGGTTTCCCTGGCGGCTGTGCCGGGAATTGCCGCAGAGCGGATAGTGATAAAAGTTGGGCCGCTGCGACAGGCGATTGAGCTGACGGATTTGGAAACGTTTGCTCAGACAGGCGACGTACCTGCTACCCTCCGCCTTTATCAAAGATTCCTTTCTCCGCAGGTGCAGCTAAGTTTACAGCAAACGCTCGATCTTGACCCGCGCATGAGCGATCGCGTCATCGAAGACTTGCTGGCTTCACCCAACGGCGATCTGCTGATCGACATGCTGGCCCAAGTTGCGCCCAGTTTAACGATTACTCAGCTACAGGGGGCAATCCGGCTCGCGGCCAGTCAGGCCAACGGGCTCAGCATTTTGGGGCTGCTGCGGGCCGTACCGCAAGAGACCCTAGAAGTCGACCTCAGTACGGCCATCAGCTTAGCTTCCCAGCTCAATCTCTCTAATTTAGAAAGTCGCTCTCTCAGCGGCGTGCTTGACCAGGAGCTACAGGTCGCGCTGAGTACACCACTGCCGACCAATATTGATCCGGCCGCACCCGGAACCGTCGAATTTTCGCAGCGTACTTTGATTTTGCGTGACAGCGATCGCCAGCGAGTCATTCCGGTAGACATACACTGGAGCCGAGAGACCCAGGGGCCGCTAGTGGTGCTCTCTCACGGCTTCGGAGCAGATCGCTATTTTCTCGATTATTTGGCCAAGCACTTAGCCTCCCATGGCTTGACAGTGGTGTCCGTTGAGCATCCCGGCAGCAATGTTCAGGCACTGTTAGACTTGCCGGTCGATCCTGAGATCGCTGAATCCCCTAGCCGCCTCCTGCCCGCAACGGAATTTTTGGATCGGCCTCGGGATGTCAGCTTTGTCCTCGATGTGTTAGCGCAGATCAGTCAGGGCAACTCTTTCTACAGGGACGTGTTCAACACAGAGGATGTAACGATCATTGGCCATTCTTTGGGGGGCTACACCGGGCTAGCCCTGGCTGGGGCAACGCTGGATTTGCGATCACTTCAAAGCTTTTGTCAGGACATTCAGCCTTTAGGCATCTCTCCGGCGGACTGGTTGCAGTGTGCGGCGGTCGATCTGCCTGAGCAGGTGGCCGACCTCAGCGATGATCGCATCCAGCAGGTAATCGCGATGAATCCGCTGGTCGGGCGGCTGTTTGGCGAGGCGGGCCTGTCGGAAGTAACCGCACCGACGCTATTGCTGACAGGGACTCAAGACAGTGTGACCCCAACCCTAGATCAGCAGCTCAGACCCTTTACTCAGCTCTCGGGGCCTAAGTATCTGCTCGCGGTGATTGGTGGTACGCACCTGAGTGTGGGCGATCCCAACAATGTCAACCCGGCGCTGAGTGAGCTGCCGTTTATGTCCGAGCTGCGCGGCGAGGAGACGGCCAACCTGCGGCAGCTATTGCAGGGCATTACGCTGAGCTTTGTGCAGCAGCGATCACCCGAAGCCGCCCAGTACCAGCCTTTCTTGAGTGCAGCCTACGCTCAGTCGTTCTCTACACCAACCCTCCCCCTGCGACTGACCGAAGCATTACCTAGCAGCGTCCGCCAGTGGCTTGCTATCACCTCACGGCTGTCGGCCAACAAGCCACCTGGGTTCACCGGCAAACTGATCGCAGTCGGCTACTTAAGCGTGCTCAGCAATCGTCAGCAGTGGCAAAAAAACATCGCCGTTCACTTGCAGGCCAGTCAGGTGGTGACGTTACTGCGTACGCCGCTACCGTTCATCGCAGGGCGATAGCCTAGCGACAGTCAGTGAACATTTTTTCAGAAATTTTTGATTTTACGGGCTCCGAAGGGCAAGTGTTCTGTAAGAATAAAAGACTGCGGGCGCACGCATGATATCAGCGATGCTCAACCTGCCCCCAACCTCGGAGAAGATAGAATGCCAGATAATCGCAGAAGTCAGGTAGTCACCCAAGGCGTGCAGCGGGCTCCTAACCGAGCGATGCTGAGGGCGGTGGGCTTTGAAGACGGCGATTTTAGTAAGCCAGTTGTCGGTCTGGCGAATGGCTACAGCACGATTACGCCCTGCAATATGGGCATCAACAGCCTGGCGGTGCGCGGCGAAGCGGCGCTGCGAGAAGCCGGTGCCATGCCCCAGATGTTCGGCACCATCACCATCAGCGACGGCATTTCGATGGGTACCGAAGGGATGAAATATTCTCTGGTCTCACGAGAGGTGATTGCCGATTCAATTGAGACCGCCTGTACCGGCCAGAGCATGGACGGAGTGCTGGCGATTGGTGGCTGCGATAAGAACATGCCGGGGGCGATGATTGCGATCGCCCGCATGAACATCCCGGCTGTCTTCGTCTACGGCGGCACTATCAAACCGGGTCATTTAGACGGCGAAGATCTCACGGTCGTCAGCGCCTTTGAAGCGGTCGGCCAATACAGTGCGGGCAAAATTGACAAGGCCCGGCTCGATGCGGTGGAGCGCCACGCCTGTCCTGGGGCCGGTTCCTGCGGCGGTATGTTTACTGCCAACACCATGTCTTCGGCAATTGAGGCAATGGGACTGAGTCTGCCCGGATCTTCGACGATGGCGGCTGAGGATGAGGAAAAGGCCGTCAGCACAGAAAAATCTGCCTATGCGCTGGTAGAGGCCATTCGCCAGCAAATTTTGCCAAAGGACTTGCTGACGCGCCGGGCTTTTGAGAATGCGATGGCGGTGATTATGGCAGTGGGGGGCTCGACCAATTCGGTGCTGCACCTGCTGGCGATCGCCCACAGCATCGGCGTAGACCTCACCATCGACGACTTTGAAACCATTCGCAGCAAAGTTCCCGTTTTCTGTGACCTGAAGCCCTCGGGCCGCTACGTTGCCACCAACTTGCACCAGGCAGGCGGCATTCCGCAGGTGATGAAAATGCTCCTGAATGAGGGGCTGCTCCATGGCGATGCCCTTACCATCAGCGGCCAAACCATCGCCGAAGTGCTGGCCGACGTCCCCGATCAGCCGCCTACTGACCAGGATGTGATTCGCCCGTTTGACAATCCGATGTATCCGCAGGGACACCTGGGCATTCTCAAAGGCAACCTGGCCCCTGAAGGCGGCGTTTCTAAGCTGACGGGCATTAAGAACCGCAGCATCACTGGCCCGGCGCGCGTGTTTGAATCGGAAGAAGACTGCCTGGATGCGATTTTAGCGAACAAAATTAAAGCGGGCGACGTGATTGTGGTGCGCTACGAAGGGCCGAAAGGCGGGCCAGGCATGCGCGAAATGCTGGCACCGACCTCGGCGATTATTGGAGCCGGGCTCGGGGACTCGGTCGGGCTGATTACCGATGGGCGATTTTCTGGGGGAACCTATGGCATGGTGGTCGGCCATGTCGCGCCGGAGGCAGCGGTCGGTGGGGCGATCGCTCTCGTGCAAGAAGGCGACACCATCACCATCGACGCCGACAAGCTGCTGCTACAAGTAAACGTATCAGACGAAGAACTCGCCCAGCGCAAGACCCAGTGGAGTCCGCCAAAGCCTCGCTATGAGCGCGGGGTACTGGCGAAGTATGCCAAGCTAGTGTCTTCGAGCAGCAAAGGTGCCGTGACGGATAGAGACCTGTTTTAAGGAACGAGAGGTTCATAGAAAGCAGAAGATTCAGGTCACCGCCGGGGCATCGTAACGCTGAATGTAGCAGTTAACTAGACGGTCATGCCTAGAAAGATTCGGGAGCTAAAAGCCCAAATTGCTCGTGAAGGGTTTGTACAATCACCCAAACGCGGCAAAGGTAGTCACGAGCGTTGGAGACATCCCATGCTCAACGAGACCATAACCATTCCTGGTAAAAATGGGAGCGATGTGCCGCGCTACCTTGAGAAGCAGTTGACGAAGCTGCTAGCTGAACTAGAAAAACTAAGAAAGGAGAGAGATTCATGAGCCGGTATAGCATGACTATTCAATGGTCTGATGAAGATCAGCTTTTTCTTGTCACCGTTCCGGAGTTTTTTGGACGAGTGGTAATGCCCTGTACTCACGGCGAAACTCGCGAGGAAGCCATTCGAAGCGGGGAAGAGGTTATTGAAATGTATCTAGAAGCTTGGCAGGAAGAGGGGGAACCTATTCCCGAACCAAAAACGCTTCAAATAGCCTAAGCTAGCTCACACGACGCCGACAGGCTACTGCTGTAAGTGAACGTATCAGACAAAGAACTCGCCCAGCGTAAAGCTCAGTGAAGTCCGCCAAAGCCTCGCTATGAGCGCAGGGTACTGGCAAAGTATACCAAGCTAGTGTCTTCGAGCAGTCAGGGCGCAGTCACTGACAAAGACCTCTTTTAGAAATCCTCCTATGGCAGCCCTCAGCCTCTGCATGATTGTAAAAAATGAGGCGGTGAATCTGCCTCGCTGTTTGGCCAGTGTCAAGGATCTGGCCGATGAAATCATCGTGATTGACACCGGCTCAGACGACAATACGCCGTCGATTGCCGAACAGGCCGGGGCAAAAGTGAACTTCCTGATGTGGGGAGACGACTTTGCCCACGCTCGCAACGTGTCCCTCGATCAGGCGACGCAGGAATGGATCCTGGTATTAGATGCTGACGAAACGCTGACGCCAGCAGGCCGGCAGCTCATTCAAGCAATCCGCCAAGACCAACCCCTCGGTCAAATCCAGCTGGAAGACTTGCTGCTGGTGACCATGCTGCGTCAGGAGATTGGCGCAAATCAGTCGCCCTACACCCGCGTGTCCCGGCTGTTTCGCAATCTGCCTGAGCTGAAATTTGTCCGGCCCTATCACGAAAGCATTGACGAGAGCGTCGAAGCGCTGATGGCCGCTGATGGTCGCTGGCAAGTTGCTCAGTTCGACCCGGTGGCGATCGCTCACACCGGCTACCGCGTCGACGAGATTACTGCGAAGGGCAAGTTCAAGCGGGCGCAGCGAATTATGGAGGCGCATTTAGCCGCGCATCCGCAAGATGCCTATATGGCCAACAAGCTGGGCGCCCTCTATACCCAAAGCAACGAGTGGGAAAAGGCACTAGACACGCTACAAACTGCCTTGCGCACCAGCAACTTCGATCCGATGACACAATACGAGCTGCATTACCATTTAGGCATTGCGCACCGGCAGCGAGCACCGATGGCTGGTCAGTTAGAAGCCGCCGAAGAAAACTATCGTCTGGCGATCGCCCTAATGGCAAGTACAAATCCGGCGGAGAGCGATC
>JBARVU010000463.1:0-3307 GCA_049646425.1 Phormidesmis sp.
GCTCATAGTCGAGAGAAATTCGCCTTTGGTGACGCTGGCTGACTCTGCTGCGACCAGTGCATCGTGCAGATTTTGAGTGCGCTCAACCACACAGCTCTCTAAGTTGACGGTCTGCTGGCGGAGCTGCTGATAAAGTGAAGCCTGAGTGATCGCCACAGCCAAATGTTCTGCGACATGCTGCAAAAAGATAGCCTCTGTTTCCTCCCAGTGTCGATAGTTCTGGCACTGATGAGCAATCAGCAATCCCCATAGCTGATCTTGAACGATCACTGGCGCGATAATTTTGGATTTAATCTGAGCCTGCCTGAGAAAGTCGAGTAGACAGGGAGTCCCAGCATACTGCTGCTCTATGTCGTCTACCGCCACAGGCTGACCGATCAGATACTGAGCTCGCAGTGCTTGCGACAACTCGAAGCAGGTTTCTTCTGAAGAATGGAGTACAGAGGAAATGTCTGCGGAGGCTCGTGACTCATAGGTAACGTACCCTGAGTGTATCGCTCGACGAGCAGTGCCGTGACCAGCGCGGTTCAGCTGAACGGTAGAGATATCTGCTTCCTCAGCGCTGCGATAACTTCCAATGAGAGACCGCTCCGTGGAATTGGATTGATCAAACTGGTAGAGCACGAGTCGATCAGCTCTGAGAAATTCTCTCACCTGAGTCACCGTTGCCTCTAAAATCTCAGGCAGGTCAAGGCTGTGGCGAATACGCGCGATCACCTGCTCCAGCAGCAAGCTCTGCTGGAGCTGCCGTTCAACCTTGTCTTGAGATTGCGGGCGATCGCTCTCTGGAGAAGTGGCCAACTGCTTAGCCCAGCTGAGGACAAAAGACTCTTGAGCCATCCGTTTTTCCTGCGAAGAGATACTTGTAGCCTTTTGATCGGTCGATGGGTGCGGATTGAGGGCAGAGGAATTGCCTGGATGCTGTTTGGGTGGCGGTGTCTGAAGACCTGATCGAAAACTAGCGGTCTGGCCTGCTTGCGGGTCAAGGAAATCAGTGATCGCCTGCTCGCTAAACGTCAGCCCTACTCGACACTCAGTAATCGTCTGAGCGCGATCACCAGTCTGACGCCCGCCAACCTGCCCGAGGGCGGGATTGATTGGAGTCTCTATTGGGGTCGCCGTCAGCAGTACAGACAGGGTCTGTGATCGCATCAGTACAAAGCTATTGGGCATACGCGCACCCCCAGGAGAAACTGGCCAACGCTGGGAATGAGCCGACGCTTTGGCCAGTTTGCCATCAGCGCGCTGAGCGGCCATTTGTAAGTACGCTAACCAATCGTTGGGCGGTTCATTATCAAGGTGACCAGGGGCAAGGTGACCAGGGAACTGTCTATTGCGGCTAAAGCTGTCGAATGCTTCCGGCGGCAATTCTATCGACTGTTCCGTCATCACCAGCTCGAACAGGTGCCCTTGCTGTATCAAAGCTTTCCTGAGGCACTGGTAGTCCGTCAGAGGAAAAATCTGATAGGCAATAAGGTGTTCAGAAGCTTGCATTGCTGAATATGACAGAATAGAAAGACACAAGGTAGCGCTTTTACGCTCAGAACATCGAGCCTAAGACTAGAAAACTGGGCCTAATCCTGGAAAACCACGTAGGAGACGGCACTTGGAAAATCAGTTGAAGAAAAACCGATTTGCCAGCTGTTCCAACAGCTAGCAGGTAAACCTTTAGCAGGCTGTTAAACGGCAAACACAAATGTTCTAAAACTGACGGCAGCGGCGAATCGCTTTCAAAACAGATGAATCTAACAAACTTAACCGGGTAGGGCGGACTAGAGCAGTTGCTTAAGCGTTCAACTAAAGTAGTAAAGGGCGACAGCAGCTCATGATCGCCCAGACTGATTTCCCAGGCTGGCTTGCCGCTAAGCGGCTGAGCATTTGTCCGAGTAATGTAGAAAGCACTGGTTGCTTTTATCAAAAGATGCTTTTGGTAAGCAGTTGAATAAGGTTTGTTAAAACTGCAAACCCTGCTGAGTAATGGGTAGAGCCGGGTAGCGCAACATCCAAATGGCAAAACCTTCAGCGGTAGAGTAGCGGCTACAGGTGCTGGCAAGTCTGATGCTTCTGCTTTTTACTTTTGTATTCCCGTCTTAACTTCCCATCCTTTTATTGCTGGTTACCTTGTCTTGGCGAATGCGTGTCTATGGTTTATATCGAGATGTCCTAAGATTTGTTTTGAGCAGCGTTCTTTCCTATCGATACTTTTTTGAACTTTTTTGATAGTAGCGTTCGTTTCTGACCATTCGCGGTTATCCCAATAGTTCTTTTATATTTCCAACTTTTATGCATCGTTTAGCAGCTACACCGGGCGGATGGAATAGTACGACAGAAGGCGTTGTTTTCATTGAGCAAACGCCCGCCCCAGTTATTCTGCTGACCGCTGCCGACACAGACATTGCAACGCTTAGCCAGGCGCTCCCCAGGCTACCCCAGAGCTTTAGCGATATTCGCTGTATGAATCTCCTGCAGCTTCAGCAGCAGTTGACCATTGATACTTACACCGAGGATGTTCTTAGTTACGCTCAGCTGATTATTTTGCGAATACTAGGCGGGCGAGGTTACTGGTCTTACGGACTAGAGATAACTAAGGCAACAGTCGCCGAAACCGGTGCTGTGCTGGTTGTGATCCCAGGGGATGATCGCCCAGATCTAGACCTGATGAGCCACTCTACAGTGCCCCTGGTAGTGGTCAATCGACTGTGGCGGTACTTTACAGAAGGCGGCGTTGATAACTTATGCAACGGGCTGCTGTATGCAAGTGATCGCGTCTTCTCGACCCAATATCACCCGCCGGTGCCCAAACGTATTCCTAAGATAGGCATCTATTCACTGCCCGCCCCAGATCAAGTACCTTTAACAACAGATCCAGCAATTAATTTAACGACAGGTTCAGGCTTGGGTTTAGGCGCTCTCTCAACAGAAAACTCAGAGTTGAATACTGATACCGATGCGAAAGGTACGGAGCTACCTGCTAAAAGTTTTCGCATTGAATCATTAATTCAAAAAGAATCTTTAAGTAAGGCTTTAAACGAGGGAAAAGTAAACAAACAAATATTACAAGATTCGGAACAGTCTGTTACGTCGGGGCGATCGCCATTAGCCAGCGTCGGCATTCTATTCTACCGAGCCCACTATCTAGCGGGAAATACCCGGGTGGTAGAAGCGATTGCCGCCGCATTGAACCGGCGCGGGCTGCGACCAGTCCCTATCTATGTATCAGCCTTGAAGAATACCGACATTCAGCAGGCCCTGCTAGGCCATTGCCAGGGCCATGATCAAACCGATAGTGCCCATCCGGTGGAACTGC
>JBARVU010000464.1:0-24233 GCA_049646425.1 Phormidesmis sp.
GCCTGCGCGTCTGCTAGTGCCCCAACCAAATCGAGATCTAGCGTACTTAGCTGACCAAATCCTTGAAAATTACCGCCGCTGAATCCAGCCGCGCCTGGGCCCAGCACACGCTCGGCTTCTTCTGCCAGCAGCCTAGCTTGGTTCTGACGCTTCTCAAGCAGTATTTGAACCCCCGGTTCCGATTCCAGATAAACAGTCCTACGCTCGGCAAGCTCCAGCTCTGTCGCCTGCAAAGCATTCAACAGCGACTGAAACCTTGGCGACTGACTGAGACGGGCCGCTCTGAAAGCTTCGTCTGGCGAAAGATTGATCTGTTGGCGCAGCGTTTCATACCGAGCAGTCGCCGCTTGGAGCTGTTCTTGCTGCGCATACTGCTGCTGAGTTACCTGATTTAAGTTGTCTGCAAGTGCTTTTGCCTGCTGCTGCGGATCGATTGTGCTTTGACTCTGGCGGAAATTTCTTAGATCAGTCTGTGATTTAGTTAGCCCGTCCTGGGCTTCCTCAAGCTGACTGTTGATTGCCTCTAGCCCTTGGCTCAATCTCTGTTCCTGCTGCTCAAGCGCATAGTTTTGGTAAACAAGCTTCAGCGCTTCCAAAGCCCGTTGCGCTCTGTCGGGTTGTGTGTCGGCATAGGAAATATTGATAATCCGAGTCTCCACGCCGTTTTCCTGAACCTGCTGAATTTGCAAACCGTTGGAAATATCAGCGGCACTCAAGTCAGGGTAAACAGGCTCAATGCGTTCTGCCGCTCTCTGAAGCAGATCTTCGCCCCGCATTAAATTTAGCTGAGTAGCATAGTCTGTCTCTTGCTGCCGGGCAGAGGGATCTTCGTCTGCTGGGTCATACTCCTGCCGGTAATTAGGCTCTATAATCAGGCGCATTGAGCTTTCGTAAATGCTCTCCTGAGTAAGGGTAAACAGAAACGCTCCCAGCAAGGCTGTAGCAACCCCTCCCAAGAACCAAAACTTCTGTCGAATAAGGGCTGCAAATAGCTGGCTATACCCGAGTTCTGGTTCTGTTGAACGGTTCGCAGAGGACTGTGACATGACGCTTTTCATAAGTGCTTCAGCAGGGCGCTGTTTGGCCTATTTCTTTGGTCTATATTATAGTAATGACCCCATCTGGTTCCATGCATCTAACAGCCTCAGGCGTTAGCGATGGAAGACAGGGCTTGGTCAGCGCTCAACTGAGAGATCTGCTCCGAAGCTACCTGACGATTGATAAGCCGCTTCACCCGGTCGAAAAAGGCCGCCTCACTAAAATTCTCCATCGCATGCTGGTGAATTGCTTTGTAATTCCAGTTTCTCGATTGGGCTTCAACCAGCACCGAGCACAGTGAGTCGGCTGTTTGCTCAGCAAAGAAGAGGCCGGTTTTTCCAGGAATCTGTGAATCTAATACGCCGCCCGCACCATAGGCGATCACAGGTGTTCCACTCACGTTCGCTTCAATGGGCACTAGCCCGTAGTCCTCTAGGGCAGCAACGACAACTAGCTTAGCCTGAGAAAACAGGCGACGTCTTTCTTCGTCACTCACATGACCAACAAATTGAATGTTGTCAGCAGCCATCGATTCTAAACGCTTCCGCTCTGGCCCCCGGCCGGTGATGATCAGTGGCCAGCCCAACCGGTTGAAGGCTTCGACAATGATGTCTACTCGCTTGTAGCTCAACAGACGACAGGACACCAAATAGAAATCTTCTTTCTGAGCAGAGAACGTAAATCGTTTTTCGTCGATTGGATAATTGATGGTGATGACTGGCTGACGGTAGATTTTAGAGATACGCTTCTCCACTATCGTGGAGTTGGCAACGTACAAATCGGGCTCTTCAGCATAAGTGATGTCCAGCTGTCGCATGTAGCTAAACAACGGCTCTAGCAGCCCAGAAGCACTTTCAAAGCTTTGGTATCCTCGCAGGTATGTATCGGTGTCCCATAGAAATCGGGTGACGTTATGGCAGAAACAGATATGGTGGGCATCAGGCCGCTTGCGCACTGACTTAGAGAAGCTCGACGAGCTGGAGATAATAAGATCGTACTCCGAAAGGTCGAGCATTCGGAACGCGGTGAAATACAGCGGTGCGAACAGACGAAAGTAACGCCTAGCGCCTGGAATGCTTTGCAGTAGCGTGGTATTGACGAGTCTTTGGCGAAGCTCTATGGTTCGCTCTGGGTCATACACGGAAGTGAAAATGTCGGCGTCGGGAAACTGCCGACAGAACATTTCAAATACTCGCTCGGCACCTCCTCTCTGAGTTAGATAATCATGAACTAAAGCAATTCTCATAACGCACAATAGATGACTTATCTTGAAAGTAGGGGCGGCTGCTCATTCAAGTAACTCACCATACAAGAAAACGAAGAACACCAAAATGAAACCTAAGGAATATATCTGACAATCCAGTCAGTTGGATTGAAGGATTTACCACAAGACGACTCAATTCCCTCACGTTTTACCAGGCAAGAAAATCATTAGGTTGCCTTATGACTAAATATTTTCGGCATATTTTTTCGGCATATCATAGACTCTAAAGCGATATGCTAAGAGCCTGTTACTATACCTGTCAGCCAAAAACGGCTTCAAGAAGTGAAATCCTCTAGTTACGCATGTACAGTGTGATGCTGGATGACAGTTGAAGGTTGCTTCCCTGCAAAACATTCTCAATCCGACCTTCAGGAACGTGCGTATTTGCGTGACAGAGTGACGCGGGTAACCTTTCAAGGCTACCAAACGCAGCTAAAACAGCCATATGGCGAAATTTCTATACCCATATGGCTCCTACGTATTAACACTTATACCTTCCTCACAAGGAATTCTTCAAAGATACCTGACGCCTTTACAGTATCAACACATTCCTAATCTTATTCTTTTAGATTTAACTTTGGCACATGGATTACTGCTTACAAACCAATGGTCTCAGCCCTTCAACAAGGCTTTACATAGGCTCTCTCTGAAGATGCGAAGCTCTAAAACTCCTCAATAAAACTCGCTTAACCTATCTCTAATGGGGGGCGGAGTAGTTAGATCAAAGAAGCAGAGTCTATCTTTCCGATAGACTCTGCTTCTTCGTACGGCCTGTTGTTTAGATACCCTAAGCGTATCTTAATTTACATAGACTATACGATGGTAAAGGAGCTGCTATTGAGCTGCAAATTGCTAGCGTTACCAGCGGCGATGACCGATAACTCGTCAGTTTCAGAGGTTACAAAGCCGCCGCTGCCTGAGAGCATTCCCTTCGGGGAAGCCCCTAACGGGTAGTCAGAAACACTGCTCAATTGACTAACGTCTCCTTGTACAGATTGAAAGGTCTCAGTCAGCGCGTAGTCCGCAAGTTCGGTGGTATCGGCTTTTCCGTCGCTATACAACAGTTGGTCAGGTACTTCCGGTATAAACGCATCAGCATACTGTCCGCCAGTAAGAATGTTTTGCTTTCTGAGCATAGCATCGCTACTTTGGGCAGAAACGAGTTTGTCCGTCGTTTCCAACAGCGAATTTGCAGATGCTGAGCTTTTAGCTGAAGATTGAGTACTGCGAGCAATGAACTCGATAGCATCAATGCGTACGTGTTCCGCCGTGGCGACTGTGCCATCTTCTAGTCCAAGGATGCTAAACGCGTCGCCAGATTTAACGCTGACATTTTGGATAGTGCGCTGGGTCAGTGTCTTCTGGTCGGCAGAACCACTGCCCAACTGTTTTGACAGTTGGAAGGTATCGATATTGCTTCCGTCCTGAAACAGACTGAGCTGGCCGATGCCGTCATTTTCATCGAAGTAGATGAGCTTGATATCGTAAGCGCCTGATGGCCCCGTAAAATCGAAAGTGGCGCGACCAGTGCCTTTTATCTCTCCGCCCCGGAGACTGGCTACTTTTCCGCCGGAGGCGACCTTCACCGACTCCACCCGATACTCTCCTGAAAGCTTCATAGCTTCTGCTTCAAAACGGAGCGTAGGTGTGGGTGTAGGTGTAGGCGTGGGTGTGGGTGTAGGTGTAGGTGTAGGCGTGGGTGTGGGTGTAGGCGTAGGCGTAGGTGTGGTTGTAGGCGTGGGTGTAGAAGCTCCAGAAGTGAGGCTAACGTTGTCAACCGCCACAAAGTCGCCGCCATCACGAGTATCTTCTGTATTTACCTGAAAAAGAAGGTGCTGATATCCGTTGCCTAAATTGACAGACTCATTAAAGTCTCTCCAGTCAAAACTTTCTGCATCAAAGGTTTTTGTTAAGAGTTTGGTTGATGCAATCGGCAAACTTCCGGCCTGAACTGGGCCTCTTGAATTTTCAATGTTGTTTTCAAACTGGCCATTAATGCCCCATAGCTGTACGGTAACCTCGTTTCTATTAGCAGAAATCTTGCTGCCTTCCTGGTTCTTGAGGCTAAAGCTCAGGGTTTGCTGCCCCTTATGTAGCTGGTCGTTTTGAATTACCTGCGCGACTGCTGAACTCTTATCCTGACCGTTAGAAAGAACAACTGCCCCATTCCTCCAGCTGACACCAGTGCTAGCCATCCATCCCTGATCAGCAGAGGTGCTATTGACTAGCCGCCGCTGCGGCAAGGAAGACTGATTGAAATTGCCGTTGACAAAAGGATTTGTGTAAGCAGTGCGCTTTACCTCTACCGTTTTAGTAAGGGTCGTAGCCGCCCCTTGGTTATCCAATACCTGGAGCGTGACAGCCTGATTGCCAGCCTTGCTGAAATGATGAGTCACTTGGCGACCGTACGCATCAAACTTGCCGTCTTGATTGAAGTCCCAGGCGTAGTGCGCAATGCCCTGGCTCTCTAACGCATAGATCGGCTGCTTACCATCTGGCTTCAGCGGGTCGCTGTCGATTGATGCGCTACCATCGAAGGCTACTGATAGACCGCCGACAAGCTGGTCGCTAAAGGCGGCGACAGGTGCCGCATTCCCATTCGCGTTTGCGCCTTCGAAAACTGTGTTCTTAATTTGGAGCAAGCCGGAGAAATCATCCGGTCGCCCTGCCACTTTGAGATCGTTCCCTATCCTGGTTAAGTTGTAGGTATTGTTGCCGAACTTACTGTTTTCAATCAGAGGCGCAGTGAAATTTTTCTCTTGCCCGTAGCCTGGGAAAGTAAAGTTAACCCCTTCTCTAAACCCTCTAACAGTAAGATCTTGATAGCGATTGTTACGGGTTGCTTCGTTTTGAAAAATGCCTTCGCCGGGGACAGGCTTGCTGGCGTTACCCACAATTAGACCATCGACATAGTCGATGCTGCTGCTGTAATCAGTACGAATGCCTGTCAGACGATTGTTCCAGACTTTGAAGTTATCAATGGTCGCGCGTCCTCCATGAACAGCATTGGGGCCGCGAGCATCCAGTGCTAGCTGCCCATCAAAGTTACTCATGTGAGCCCATACGCTAATCCCTGTCTCTGAGTTGTAGCTTTCAAAGCCACTAAGCTGTCGTAGAGGAACGTCAGTGATGTCTACTTTTGTCTGATTGGCAGGGAAAAGCTTTTGAGTATCGGCAGAAAGGTTTTTGACTAAGATACTTGCAGCATCTCTCGGATCGGTATCTCTGAGGCTGTCACCAAATATTGTGATGCCTGATTTGTTGGCACTAATGGCAACATTATCTTCCATCGCCACTTGACTGGCGCCCTGCGCCCAAAAGCCTTCACCCTGAAAGCCCAGATCGTACTTTCGCTCACGGCGGGCGACCTCTGCACTTAAGACATGGCTGCCCGTACCAGTCATTTTGACGGTCAAATTATTATTCCAGGCGCCAATCTCGTTTCCGGATTCCGCCACAATCCCTGCACCTGCTACGTCAAAAACAACGTTGTCTTCCAAAATAGCGTGGCTGTCATGCTGCACGATTCCCCAGCCGGGGCTGCCAACGACGGCATTCCCTTTGGCGATCGCCGGTGTACCCGTAATATCGTCAGCACCCGTGCGGTGAAAGTGCAGAGAATAGCGACCGCGTCGGTTATTGCCAGATCCCGACGAACCATCCATGTTCTTAGCGGGGTCGTCCACAAGTTTAGTTTTGTCGGTTCTGCCTAAGTTATAGAATCCAGCATTCTGCACAACCACATCTGGGTTGTGCATAAACATGACGTGTCCTCTCTGCTGGGTAGGAACACTGCTGCTATTTTCCGTTTCAAAAACAACGTTGCGGCTAGTATTGGCCACATAGAGATTGAGCTGAGACTTTTCTGGAATATCGGGTCTGACGTGGTCGAACCGAAGAACCGTATTGTCACCCGACTTGATGTCGTCGTTTGTAAAGCGAATTCGATTACCGTTGACAGAGGTAATCGTCAGCGTTTCATCTTGAAAGCGGCTATTGTTACTGTGAGAACCATTTTTGTTGAAAGCAGTACCGCCGACAACCAGTTTGTCACCGACCCTCCAGCCTTGAGGCGACCCCGTCAAAACGAGTTCGCGGGCACCTGCCTGGGCGTCTCCCATGCGAGAGAAATCTGTTTTTTCAGCCCCATAAATACGGACTTTCCCGTGGGTAATCAGTCCCCGACTAACAACGGTAGGATCCCAGCTGCGGTCAATCTTACCCTCGTCAGCAATGATAATTTGGGCTGTTTTGTCTGCTTGAATGGGATTTGCTGCAGAACCAATGTTTAAAGTACCCGTGCCCGTCTCTACAAAGGTATCAACTACCATCTTTGTATTACGGTCATGGGCAAAAGACAGTGTTCCATCCAGGCGAACTGTTTTGAGGCGCGTATCGCTTTCCTGGTCGTACCGTAGGCTAACTCCTTCGGCAACCATCACATGGGCATTATCTCCGGGGATAGTGCCGCCTTCCCAGACACTGGGATCGAACCAAGAGCCGTTTTTGATCGCTGTATGTGTCACCTGGTTTTTCGGCACCAGGTTCATCAGAGCAGCATGCTCTTGCATCTTAGCGGGGTTATCTGCATGTGATGACATCGAGGCGTGTGAAGCAGTATTCATTGATGAGACTCCATATTCTGTGAATTGTGGAACATGGGAGATGCGTTCCTGATGAAAAATCCCTGACAGATTTATAAGGGCCAGTAATGATGCTGACGTAATAAAACCAAGACTCATCAGCTTAATCCGTGCTCACTCAACGTTTCCTTCATAATAAAAGAAACGAATGTGTGAAAACAGAAACTAATAAGTACAATATTCAAAAAACTTAGGCTCGAAACCTGTCCCTAAACGCTAAGTCCAGCTATGGTTTCAACTAAAATGGAAGGCCAAAATAGCTGATAGGGCATTGGCAACGATCTATGGCACAAACTTCTGTTCGCACCTCGTAGTCTTATCTTTCGTAACCTGTACTTTGTATCTCTTCAGCACTACTTTATGTTTCTGAGAAAATACGTATCTTTGGAGAAAAAAGTTTTAGAAAAATGATTTAACGCTTTATCAGCTTGAACTATCTGGACAATAGGCTGAGTGAATCTACATCATGCTGATGCAGATCCTAACTGCACTTTGGCGATCGCCTAACATGCAGTAACAAAGTCTTGACTGAGAAGATCTCAGCAACGATATATAGCAGGAAACTTTTAGCTTCCAGGTGAACAGCTTTCAAATGGAAGGTCGACTCCGGAGCCTTAGCGTTTTCAACAAGGGCCGTCTTGCTGAGCTGAGTTTAGCCAGGAAATAGACCTTCTATGTGCCTACTTTACTACCACGATGACGGTAGGAGTAGCGCGCACATAGGTAAATTTCCATAGCCCCAAAGAGCCGAAACGATATTAGTCCGTTGGTTGTTTGCTTGTCAACATCGATCCGCAAAAATACGGACTTATCTTTCGGGGTTGGAATCTTTCGCCGAGGCGGTAAGTCGGTTGCCGCCTTAGTTACGTGCATTAATCAAAAATATTAAAAACGCCAAAAATAGCGCTGAGAATTCTGCCAACGGGGCTGAGCGCGAGGCTGGTCGTATCCGAAAAACTGGCCAATCCTGATCGCTGCACGACGATAACGTCTTTTTCTTTAAGGGTGGGATTGACTTCTTCGTCAACGCCCTGAGTGAAATCGACTTCGATAGGGCGTTGAATGACGCTACCATCTTCGTTGAGGCGCACAAGCACAACTTCTTCGTCGTTTGCCCTACGGCTGTCGAACCCACCAGCGGCTAATATGGCCTGGTTTAGGGGAGTGTTCGGAGGAACTTCTACATCGCCCGGGCTAACCACTTCACCGACCACATAGACGGTGACAGTATCTGGGGAAAAGCTAGCTTCGCCTAGCAAAATAGCCTCTTGCGGATCGAGCGCCGTAGCTTCGGGAATAACGATGGTATCTCCAGATTGAAGGAGAAAATCCTCTTCTATTGTCTCTCCTTGCAGAATTTCCCAAAGATTCGCGGTTACAACCTGATTTTGGCCTGGTTGCTGAATCCGATTAATTTGAATATTCCGAATGTCGGCTCGAGATGAAATGCCACCAGCCAATTCAATCGCATCGGTCAGGGTGGGAAAACGATTGCCGCCCTCGTCTGTCTCTATGGCAATGGTATAGGTTCCCGGCCGCTGTACAGCACCTGCTATCCCTATTCGCAAGGGCCGCAGCAAAAGTGGGGCAACGGTCACTAGGGGCCGTCGAATGAACAGGCCATACTGCTGGCGGATACTATCGGTTGCCTGCGCTAAGGTCAGTCCCTGCACGTTTACCGATCCGGCTACCGGTAGATTCAGCGTGCCGTCGGATAGTACGGTAAAGTCACCGCTGTAGTCAGGCGCACCGAACACTGCGATCTGGAGTTTGTCGCCGGGGCCCAAAATGTAAGAGGTGGATATCGGCAGAGCCGGATCGGGGATTATCGTGTCTAGGGGAACTGGCTCTAAGGGAACTGGCTCTAGTTCGAGCGTTGGCGTGGGACGGGGCGTTAGCGTGGGCAGGGTATCTGCCTCCACGGACTGGCCTATCGCTGGGGTCGATTCATCGGCGGCGGCGACTAGCGGTGAAGAAAGCGATGAGGTGTAAGCAGACTGAGCCTGACCGATAGGTGCTCCAGCGGCTAGGCCCAACAATGCTAAGGCTAACTTCAGGCAAACGCGACGGGGAGTGTTCATAATGGCTAGGGTTCGTGGAGCGCCCAGAGAGGGCTACCAGAAGAAAACTGCAGAGCAGATGCTTAAAATAGCGAGAGTAGGGGCTAAGGACTTCGCCCTAATACAACCCTTAGTATGCTAATACACTGTCAGGTGTGTTGTAAGAAGGTATGGTGAAGTTTAGGTATTTTAGCGGGTTGACTCAGCCAGAATAGACTGCTAAATACTCTTTATGACTAAACTCTTTTAACGAGTCATACTTCCCTTCTAGCAAGCTTTGTTGCGAACTAAGAACAGGTAGACTCGATAAGCGTGCTTACGGCTGACCTGCAGGTTCTCCTGGCAGATCCTCCTGAGATCCGTAAATATAGTCATAGTCGTAATGGATGGCGTTGGGATGCCGCAGTAAAGAAAATCCTAGCTCGATAATTTTATCGGCTGCAAAGGCTTCGATGATGAGGTTCACCATTCGCTGAGGGTGAATTTTGGGCTGTTTCACGAAGTGCTCGCGGCGAGCAAAAAAGTTATTTTCGTCTCTGGGAGTGACAATGCCATGTCGCCTGTGAGCTTCTTGCACAGGACGAATATATTCTCGGGTAAAGTCGTCTTGATTTGGCTGCAGGTGATACAGCCGCTCGTGCTGCTCCCAGCTCATAGCGAATAGCAGCTTCAAGATTTCAAATCCTAAAATGTAGCTCAGCACGCTGCTGTGTTCTTGGGCGCTGCCCATCAACATTAGCGCTGTCTCCAAGTACAGGTCAGGCCGCTGCCGCGCGTCTTGAACGGAGTGAACATACACTTGACGAATGTACTTTCTGACGGTCGCATCGTCGATGGCAGCTTCGCTGCGAAAGCGTACCAGATGCTCATTTACCCGCTGGCGAGTGTCGGCATCGTCAACAATACGCGAGAGTAAGCCATCAGCGGTGTAAGCGTCTAAAAATTCAGCCTGCTGGGCGGACGGGGTGGCACAGACCAAGTAGCACAGTGAAAGGACGTAGCGGCGCTGCTGCCAAGGAAGGACGGTGAGCCAGTCGCGGGCTTCGGGCGGCAGGCTAGAAAAACCGGGTATGGTGCTGTGGAGATCCAAAGGAGTTACCGGGGAGTTATAGAGGGGGAGGTGCGATCGCACCAAAAAGCGTCGTTCTTAGTTTTCCCAACTCCAGTGCTCAACCCCCTCAGATGCCGATTTGTCAAGTCCATACCGAACAACTCGTACTTCTTTCAATCATTATTGCGACAACCTCGCAGCAGAGCCTAACTTTATCTTGTACAGCTCTGTCAGTCAGCAGGATAGATTTTATATCTGAGTTTACGAATACAACAATCTCTTTATCGACAGTCCTGTCTATTTCTAGCTCAAAAATCTGTTGCAATAGCCAGCTGAGAGAAGGTCAGCGTAACAACAGTAGAAAGCAGCCTGAGCGGCTCTCAGGATTATCCGTTTAACAGCATGCCCAATTGACTCAATTGATTAAGGCAGTAGCGCTATCCTGGTTTGGGCAAGGTAATATTTGCTCACGGCGCTTCTTCTTAGCTTTCAAGCATTCGCTACCTACGGCAGGAGGTATTTTCATGGCTCGTTCTGCTTTATTTCGACAGTGCATCCGGCTCATGACAAGTAGCCTTCATTCTCCTAATTCAGGTATTCCCCAGGCTCCACGACCCTCGCGCGCTCGGCTGAGTCGACGGCGCTTTATTCAGTTAGCGGGGGGAACTGCGATCGCCGCTCGCCTGCTTCCGCGTAAACCGTTGGTTTGGGCACAGTCAGCTGAGAACCCACCGACCATCGCCATCGTCGGCGCTGGGCTAGCTGGCCTGAACGCTGCCTATCATCTTAAAAAGGTGGGTCTGGCCTCTACTGTTTATGAGGCAAAGTCAAGCATAGGCGGACGTACTCAGTCGGTAACAGGCGCAGTAGGAGAGGGGCTGGTGGTAGATACTGGCGGCCATTTTATCAACAAGACCCATGAAGATATGCTGGCCTTAGCAGATGAGTTTGGCCTGACGCTGTTTGACCGCGTCGCAGACGCTGAGCAATCTCCAGTTTCGGCCGTTAGCTACTACTTTGACAGCGAGCCGCGCTCAGAAGCAGAAGTGGCAGCAGCGCTAGGGGGTATTGCCCAGCAGATTGGCACCGATGCAGCCCTCATCGATGAAGATTACGAACAGTTTGCACCAGCGTTCGATCAGCTTTCGGTGACAGATTACCTTGATCGTCACGCGGACAAGATTTCTCAGCCCTTTGCCCGCACCTTATTAGAGCAGGCCATTCGAGTTGAGTATGGGGTTGAGCCGGAAGCGTCGACTGCTTTACAGCTGCTTTTTTCGCTGCCTACGGTTGAGGATGATGAGGTAGCGGTAATTACTAGTGACGAGACCTATGTGGTAGAGGGGGGTATCAGTCAGGTTATTGAGAATTTGGCGGCTGCTCTACCTGGCCAAATCAAGACACGGCAGCAGCTGACCCGGATTGAATCTCGGGGCTCGGGTTTTCGCTTGACCTTCAATAAGACTGAGCAGATTGAGGCGGACTACGTCATTCTGGCGATTCCTTTTACGGTGCTGCGGGATGTTGAGATTCAAGCTGAGCTGCCCGAGACGCTGATTCAGTTTATCAACGAAGTAGACTTAGGCGCCAACGAAAAGTTATTTGCTGGGTTTGATCGGAAAGTGTGGCAGCAAGCCGGTGGGTTTATTCAGGAAATGTGGGCAGATGTAGATTATGGAGTGGTTTGGGATGCTACCCAAAGACAGCGCGACCATACCAACGGTGCGCTCACTTTCTTTGTAAGTGGAGAGAACGCGATCGCGCTTCAAGAAGGCTTTACCGCTTTGCAGGGCAGACGGTTTCTCAACCAATCGAAAGAAGCTATTCCTGGCATCGACCAAGCGACCAACCAGAAGTTTCTACGCACCGCCTGGACAACCAACCCCTTTTCCCGAGGGGCTTACACAAACTTTAAGCCTGGACAGCTAACTGCATTTGCTGATTTCTTTTACATCGAATCAGAAGATCCAGAAGATCGTCAAGATGTCAGGATAGATAACTTGATATTCGCTGGCGAGCATCTCAGCGATGAATTCTATGGCTACATGAATGGCGGCGCTCAAACAGGGCGGCTGGCGGCTGAATCTATCGTATCGAGCCAGACCTCAGCAGCATAATGATAAGCATTGAGCTTACGCAATCGCATCACTGAAACGCCCTATCGTATCGAAAGGGATACCCTTGCTCGAATTGAGTAATCAACTCAGCGACTTGGTCGTAACAGGTGTGATAGGTGAGGTCTTCGCGGGGCCAATGCCAGAGGTGTTCCACCGGCATAAAATCAGGACTGTAGGCGGGCAAAGGCTGAAGTGCGACACCGAGAGATTGGGGGAACTGAAAGAAACCCAAAATCGTTCCTCCTCAATCGACCAGCCATAGCTCTCATCAGTCTGAAGTCTTGAAACCTTTGAGCATTGGCTGTCGTCTTGGCAGGGCCGCTTGGAAACGATAGATACAAATTGATAGAGTGTCGGATACAGGTCTCGAACCCTTTCAACCGAGTCAAAAATCACGCCTCGGCAGATGCGTGAAAGATGTGGAAATAAACGGTGTTCGATAGGGTTGTACTTGGAGGTATAGAGTGGATAGTGAGCAATGCGAATCTCGATGCCCAAGTCATTCGCGAGTTGCTGGAGGTCTTGCTTGAAGATGTAAAAACGAGACCCATTGCTGCCACCGCCGTCACAAAGTAAAAGAATAGAGGTGGCTTCTGCATAGGCTTTCTGGCCATGCTCTGTCCACCAGTAGTAGATAGAATCGCAGGCAAATTCTGAGGTGTCACGACTCGTTCCGATTTGAACGTACCCTTGGTTCAAGCTGATGTCGTAAAGTCCGTGGGGAACCGCGACTCCTTCTGCCAACGTCGGCCAGTCATGGTCGTAAACCTTGATAGCCTCGGTATTGTAGGTATAGCCCTCTCGATAAAACGGCCCAATCAGCTTTCAGTAGCTTGGCTATTTGGGGCCGATTCAAGTTCGTCCACTTGATTTGCTCATCCATCGGTGAGCCTGCCGTATGCTCGCCCAATACCTTCACAAAAGCTTCGTCCAGACCTAGTATCTTCTCAAACACTGACTTCCTTCCGCCCCCTGATTGAC
Organism: Phormidesmis sp.; assembly: GCA_049646425.1. Taxonomy (GTDB): domain Bacteria; phylum Cyanobacteriota; class Cyanobacteriia; order Phormidesmidales; family Phormidesmidaceae; genus Phormidesmis. The sequence goes on from JBARVU010000464.1 coordinate 13,155, forward strand.
GCTCTCCGGCCTGACTCAGTTGCGATTCACCCGTTTGGATAGGGGGTCACCATGCGTCAGGCCCAGGGGGGGTTCTCAACTTATCTTAAATGACTCCGCTGCTGGATTTTATATAATCCTCATTCCTAAGCTATCTGGAAGGATGAAGTTTAGTGAACTGCGATCGCCCGCTTGCAGTCTACTGACTCTCGGCACCCCGTTGAGAGTCCTACGAAGCTAGACTATTATTGATCAGTATAAAGTCATGCCAAGATAGATCAGGGAGCTTAAGAAAGCACTGCGACAGGCAGGATTCGTGTGTAAACGGACAAAAGGAAGCCATGAGCGCTGGGTTCATCCCGACTTACCCGAACTTCCCATCACTATTGCAGGAAAGGATAATAAGGATGCAAAACTTTATTTAGAAAAGTTGGTTGACACAGCGCTGAAGAAAATAGACGACCTGGGGTTAGAGAAGTGAGCCAATTCAAATATCGAGTCAACATCATTTGGTCTGACGAAGACGATTGCTATGTTGTAGAGCTGCCAGAGTTCGCAACCGAAATTCAATGCTATTTCACCCATGGGGATACCTATCAAGAAGCGCTCAAAAATGCGCAGGAAGCCTTAGCGCTGCTGATCGAAAGCTACGAATCCGAAGGAAGAGTGCTGCCTCAACCTCAAACGTTGCAAACAGCGTAAGGAAAGCTATAGATCTGCTCCTTCTGACCTTCGTATAAAGCAAGACTACTCATATCGCACGTTGGCATGTTCAATATTCTCGACAATCACATTCGATAGCCGACTTTGATACGCATTCAGCACTTGCTGGGCTCCGCTAATGCTGGCCTTACTCTGCCAGAAAACGACCGGAATGGCCAGAGAGGAAGGCGCTGAGATAGCTGGCTGAGGATAGATGAACATAGCAAAAATAATAAGCAGCAACCACAATTTTGCGCCAGCAAAAGCCGTTAGCGCCTGCTGAGAAATACTGACTTGCCCGACTCGCAATGCCTGTTCAAGCATTCTCACTTGGGTGAGCTATCAGCGCTTCAAACCAATCTGCCACTTCCGTGATCGTCATTGTCTTTAGCTTCGAAATTGTCTCCTCCAGCAGAGATTTCGACAATCCCCTCAAGGCTTCTGACTCGTTCCCTTCTTGATACTCACCAGACTGGTTGAAAAAAAATAAAAACACTCGCCGAACATGCACATCAATCACCCAGTATTCACGAATTCCTAACGCCGCATAAAGCTGTTTTTTCTGATCTAAGTCTATCGCTAACGTTGTATCTGAGATTTCTCCTACCAAGTCAGGCTGCCGCCAGCGGTTCAGGTCAATCTTGCGAGTATTCTCTTCTGACTGCGGATAGTCTCTATCGATATAAAAGGCCAAATCCGGCATTCCTGCACCTTCTTCTGCTTTCTCGAAAAGACACCCATCTTGAGAAATAGCTTCCTTCTGAGAGTATCGGCCAAGCCAAAGACCGAAAACTAGCCCAAACAGATCGCGCATGATCGCATGGTCTGCGCCTTCTGGTCTCTCGTCAACTGGTAAAGCACCCCGATGAAAATACAGTCTGACTCTGGGGACAACTCTATCCACATTTGAAGCTTCGTGAGAGTCGCGTATCTGTGCGTACTCGTCCCACGTGGCTTTCTGCCACAGATGTATGGGTCTAGGAATCGAGCCTGCTGTAGTCACTGCTTTGACCCTCTCAATGTTTTAAGATATCCAGTATATAGAGTATGCACTGACATCATAGCGAACAAAAAGGGACAGACTTCCGCCTATCCCTTCTCATTAACCGTTGGATATGGGGTAGCGCCTATTCAACGCCCTCAATCCGATTCTCGACCTCTTCGTAGAGTTCCTGTAGCCGCTCGATGTTTTCATCGCTGGTTTCCCAGTAGCCGCGACCGTTCACCTCTAGCAAGGTAGTCACCATTCGGCGGAAGGAGTTGGGGTTCAAGTCCATCAGCCGCTTGCACATTTCTGGATCGTTGATGAAGGTGTCGTTGGTGTCTTCATACACCCAGTTGTCTACCGCATCTGCTGTAGCCGACCAGCCCATGGTGTTCACCAAGCGATTGGAGATTTCACGAACGCCTTCATAGCCGTTGGAGAGCATGCCCTCATACCACTTGGGGTTGAGCATTTTGGTACGGGCGTCGAGGCGGACGGTTTCGGAGAGCGATCGCACCTGCGCATTCGCCGTCGTCGTATCGGCAATAAACGAGGCTGGCTTCTTCCCGTCATCTCTCAAACTTGCCACCACCTTGGTCGGGTCAGAATCAAAGTAGTGAGACACATCCGTTAGCGAAATTTCAGAGGAATCGAGATTTTGAAAGGTTACATCCGCTGTTTTTAGCGAAGCTTCCAGCAACCCGCGAGACTCATCCATCATGCCCGGATTGTCACAGTTGAAAGAGAAAGACTTTCGCGCTAAGTACATATCGCGTAGTTCCTGTTCTTCTTCCCAGCTGCTGTTCTCTACTGCCAGGTTTACGTTCGCCGCGTAAGAACCCGACGCATTCGAGAAAATCCGCGTCGCCGCATTTCGCAGCGTCAGGCCAAATTCTTCGGCCTGGGCCATGGCGTGCTTGCGCACAAAGTTCATCTCCAAAGGTTCCTCTGCTTCTGCCGCCATTTTCACCGCCCGGTCGAGCAGCGCCATTTGGTTCACAAACAGATCGCGGAATACGCCTGAGCAGTTGATCACCACATCAATCCGAGGCCGTCCCAATTCTTCGAGAGAAATCAGCTCCAGCTTGTTCATTCGGCCCAGAGAATCCGGCACGGGCTTGACACCGACAAACCACATCATCTGTGCCAACGATTCGCCGTAGGTCTTGATGTTGTCGGTGCCCCACAGCACGGTGGCAATGGTTTCAGGATAAGCGCCATCATTCTCAGCTCGCTGACGCGCCAGCAGCCGGTCTACTACGATCTTGGCTGACTGCACCGCCGCTGAAGTCGGAATCGATTGCGGATCGAGCGCGTGGATGTTTTTGCCAGTGGGCAGCACGTCCGGGTTGCGAATCGGGTCACCGCCAGGGCCAGGAAGCACATATTCTCCATCCAAAGCCCGCAGCAGTGAGGCTAGCTCATTATCGGCAACCACCTGCTTCAGGCAGAACTGGAGGTATTCAAACAAGGGCGTTAGCGAATCGTTCTCGATGTTCTTGTAGCCCAGTTCGTGCAGCGCTTTTGTCCAGACTGCTTTAGTCCCGCCAAAGTTGAGGGCAGAAAGCACTGACTTCATCGACACGCGGCCATCGTCGGTAATTTGCTCCTGCACCATGGCAGCCACTGCCGCCCGCACAGCGCTGTTGATGTCGTAGAGCGTTTGCACGTCTTCGAGGTTGCCGCGATCGCTACTCGCATAAATCTGATCGATATCGCGACCAATGCTCTCGGCGACCATCCGCTGAAGACTCTTTTTCTCCTCTTCAGGGCGGTCGAGACTGGCGATGTTGACTAGGGTGGCGATCGCTTCCTCTGCCGATGGTGGCTCGCCTACCACATGCAGTCCGCAGGGCAGCAGCCGCGACTCGATCTCCATCAGCTTGATATAGAGCTTCCCAATCAGCGTATCGCGCTCTTCCTTACTGAGCCCGCTGGCATCTTCAGGCAGCGTAATATCCTTGTCCAGGTTCACCTGCCGTGCCTTTTCAATCGCCGCATTCACAATCGGTATCCCTCGACCGCCCTCTTTCAGCGTCTGGTAAGAGGCAATCAGCTCGCTGAGTTCTTTCAGACCTTTGTAGAGCCCCGCGTTCTCAGCAGGTGGCGTCAGGTAGCTGATGATTTCCGCGTAGCCCCGACGCTTAGCGATTGTCGCCTCTGACGGGTTATTCGCCGCGTAGTAATAGAGGTTCGGCGTGTTGCCGATCAGGTTATCCGGGTAGCACTTAGCCGACATACCCATTTGCTTGCCGGGCATAAATTCCAGTGAGCCATGAGTCCCGAAGTGCAGCACCGCGTCTGCCTTCCAGATTTTCTCCAGATAGGTATAGTACGCCGCAAATCCGTGATGAGGGCTGGCCGACCGGGAGAACAGCAGCCGCATCGGGTCGCCTTCGTAGCCAAAGGTGGGCTGCACGCCGATAAATACGTTGCCAAAGGTCTTACCGTATACCAGCAGATTTTGGCCATCGGTGTTGAGCTGTCCTGGCGGTGGTCCCCAGTTTTCTTCTAGTCGCTCTGAGTAGGGCGTCAGTGCCTCATACTCGGCGACCGACATTTTGTGCGCGATGTTCAGGTTCGGGCTGTTGTACTGCGCCCGCGCATCGTGAATCACCATTTGCATCAGTTCTTCAGAGGTCTCGGGCAAGTCTTCGACGGTGTAGCCTTGCGCCTTCATCTCCTCCATCACCCGGTAAATGGAGCCGAAAACGTTGAGGTAGGCTGCCGTACCCACGTTTCCTTTGTCCGGCGGAAAGCTGAAGACGGTAATCGCTAGCTTTTTGTCCACGCGCGGCAGCCGGCGTAGGCGAGCCCACTTCAGCGCCCGCGTGGAAATCGCCTCTACTCGGTCTTGCAGGGTAATCGCGCGGCCCGTCATGCCGTCGCGACCGGACATAATAATCGGCTCAATCGCCCCGTCTAGCTCAGGGATTGCCATTTGCAGCGCTACCTGAATTGGGTGCAGGCCCAAGTCGCTAGCCTCCCATTCTTCCGTGGTTTGGAACACCAGCGGCAAAGACACCATGTAAGGACGGTTGAGCTTTTGCAGCGACTCAATCGCCTTGGGATGATCCTGACGAGCCGGACCACCGACTAGGGCAAATCCAGTCAGCGAAATGACGGCATCGACAATCGCTTCTTCCGGATTTAACGGGTCAAAAAAGTAAGCCTCTACCGGCTTAGAAAAGTCCAGACCACCGGCAAAGACAGGGATCACGCGCGCGCCTGCATACTCCAGCTCCTGCACGATGGACACGTAGTGAGCGTCGTCGCCCGTCACTAAGTGAGTGCGTTGAAGAACGATGCCGACACAGGGTGCGTTTGCGTTGCGCGCAATCTCAGGCACGTCGCTGCGGGAGTCGTACCAGTTGAGATACTCGCGCAGATCTTCAAACATGGTGGGTGCCAGCGGGTGCCAAATGCCGATATCGGGGAACGTCACCGGCTGCTCATAGCTCAGGCCGTTTGCCTTGGGAGATCCTTCTAGCTGACGCGCTGGCAGCACGTAGCGATCAGCCAGCATTAGCAGAAAGTTTTCCAGGTTTTCGGCGGAGCCGCCGAGCCAGTATTGAAAGCTCAGCATAAAGTTGCGAGCGTCCTGAGCTTTTTCGACCGGCAGATACTTCAGCACTTTGGGCAGTGTCCGCAACAGCTTCAGCATGGCGTCTTCAAAGCCGCTGCCCTGCTTTTGACGGCGTTTTTTCATGAAGTCGCCGATCACGCTTTTAGACTGGCCAAGCTGAGCCATGTTAAAGCTGCCCAGCTTGTTCAGGCGCATGACCTGCGGCATGGAGGGGAAGACCACGGCGGCATCCAGGCGGTCGCGATGAGGCTTCACTGCCGCCTCTACTTTCTCTGCCAATTCTTCGACAAAAATCAGCGAGCCGATGAAAATATTCGCCTCGGCAATATCGCGCTTAAAATCTTCAAAATTCTCGGCGCTGCGCAGCTCCTCAATCAGGTAGCCGCTAATTTCTACAGCGATTTGAGCGTTGCTTTCATTGATAGAGCGCACCGCCGCTGACAAAGAGCTTTGGTACTGGGGCTCGAGTACGACATAGACCACTTTAACCAGAGTGCGGCTGCCTAATTCTTTAGGGACAACGTGTCTGACAGTGGGCCGAACTTGAGTGAACATGCGCAATGAACTCCTAAGGGGTGGCTATATTTCTTCCAGACTTTTGCTGCACTTAAATAACTAGAAACACAGCTTGGCAAAAGCCCAGTGAAATAAATTATTTCTTAAGCGAAAGAAATGTTTACAAAACTATTGAATCGTAGTAGTGACATCTGATGATGCCTTGCAAGCAGTTTTTAATCCTACCCTAAAGTTTTACCAGAAAACCTCGATACGGCAAGGATTAAAGGCGACGCGCGAAACAAAATGACATATTTTCTTCGGCTTTTCTTAAACAATTGCTACAGGTTTTCGGAGTAATCACTCTTAATTATGGTTTGCATAAATTAAAACTATAAGGTTGACAAATCGCCGATTCAGGAGTCGATTATTGCGTATAAAGGTGAGTGTGAAATGCTGCATCTACATTCATCATTCGGGTGTCAGACAACCCGATAAACTAATACTCAGCGCAGCACTTCAGGCAAATGGGTATGAAAGTATTAGTCATTGGCGGTACGCGGTTTGTGGGGGTGTACCTCACCCAGCAGTTAGTCAGTGAAGGGCATGAGGTGGTTTTGCTGAACCGGGGCAACCACCCGACACCGGTGGAGGGGTTGGAGACTGTTGTATGCGATCGCACCAACCCCGAAGCCCTAAAATCCGCCCTATCCGGCCAAACCTTCGACGCCATCTTCGACAATAACGGTCGCGAACTCGCCCACACCCGCCCCCTGGTAGACCTGTTCAAAGGCAAGCTTCAGCACTTCATCTACGTCAGCTCCGCAGGCGTCTATGCCAAAAGCGACCAAATGCCTCACAAAGAAGGCGATCCGGTTGACCCCAACAGCCGCCACAAAGGCAAATTCCACACCGAAGACTATTTGGCTGAGCAAGGCGTCCCCTTCACCGCTATTCGCCCTGTCTATATCTATGGCCCGCAGAACTACAATCCGCTGGAGGAATGGTTCTTTGATCGCATCGTGCGCGATCAGCCTATCCCGATTCCCGGCAGTGGCATGGCCCTCACCCAGCTCGGCCACTGTCAGGACTTAGCCGCTGCCATGGTTTCTGTCCTCGGTAACGACCAGGCAACCGGCCAAATCTACAATATTTCCGGCGACAAAGCCGTCACCTTCGACGGCCTTGCTAAAGCCTGCGCCACAGCCACCGGCAAAGACCCCAACGCCATCAAAATCATCCACTACGACCCTGCCCAGTTTGACTTCGGCAAACGCAAAGCCTTTCCAATGCGCGTTCAGCACTTCTTCACCGACATCAGTAAAGCCAAAACCGAGCTAAACTGGCAACCAAAGTTTGATCTCATTGAAGGCTTAAAGGACTCATACGAAAACGACTACCTTGCTACCGGCAAGGACAAAGCAGAAGTTGATTTTTCCTTAGATCAGCAAATCATCGCCAGTCTTTCGTTACGCAGCTAATAGACGATTCATCTGTTCCTTCAAGGCTGGCGACACCATCAGCGGTTTATAAATTTCGCCTTCATAGGGTTGCCAAACATAACCTGGACTAAAGATTCTAAAGGTAGGCGGTGACGCTATTGATTGCCAAACTGTATTAGATAAAACCAATCCTGAAAAGCTCAAATTGAGCGGCTCACTGAGTAATTCGTCAAAAGTTCTAAATTCATCCACCTCAAGTCCTGCCAGGGCATAGCGAAAATTAGGGGCAGCACGTAAATGTTGATAGAGCAAAATGCCTGATTCTGTCATCAGGTAAGCCGAGTCTGGTGCTTCAATGCCAATCTCGCTTACGCCACTAGGACTCACTCGACACCACCAGTTTTCGTCGATGTCTTGAAAAATTGTTGTGCGACACTGAGAATGCACCCCATTTGACAGAACCCAAGAGATATCTTCAAAATGCCTGGCAAACTTCTCCGCCGCTTCTCGCTGCGAACCGCATTCTGCCGACAGGCTAAATATCCATGCCATCTCGATTCACCTCCTCCCAATAGTCCTGAGTGGCTGCTAGCGCTGCCTCATACCGGTTCAGCAGCATTGTAACCCTCGGCATAATGCTAACGTGAGTCGCACTATCCTGAACGGCTTCCAAATCTCCAGTGATGCAGTCACTATCGATTTTCCACAAGGGGTCTTTCCCTATTCCGCCAAAGGCGGCGGGTTTTCGGAAAGGCGGCAACCCCTCAATAGATAGCGATGTGGACATTCCTTTCAAGTTTCTGATGACGACCTCTAGCAGTTCTCCTGAATCCTCTTCCAAGTCAGGGTACAAACCTTCTTCCTTGGCTAGCCGACTCTGTGGCATGTAGGTCACGTCAATATCAACTCCAGGTCTGATGCCCAGAAGCCGAGCGCTGCGGCCCAGTTTGGGCTTGCCGTTCTTCTCTGCCATGCCCCGATAGTAAAGCTGTGCCATCGTGTCGTCTTAGCTGGCCCCAAACGCATCCTAATTCCTAGACTTGAGCTGACTAACGCCTATTACACTGATCCTACACAACGCCCGCTTCTACAAACGCCCGTTCGAGGTCATTCTCTACCCCGATTGCGGCAGCTCGTTTGCGTAAGTAGGTCAGGTCAAGGCTTCTTTGGGTTTTGAGAATGCCTAATACATCGCGCCACTGTTTTTCGGAGCGGCTTGGCTGACCCCAGCGGAGCTTATTGAGTACCACATCTTCGGGGGAGGCAAAATAAAGGGGGCCAGCATCAGAGAACAAGAGCGATCACCTTCTTTCAAAAATCACTTTATCTTCGCTGCCTGCAATGACCAAATCGGCGCGTGAAATCGTTTCCATTATGAGTAACTTGAAGCGTCTTTAGACGCCCTGACATGACATCTTTCACGCCAGGTACATAAAACCCCTCGGCCTCCAGCGCCGCCACCAGCGGTTCAATATCCATCGGTTGAACCGCTAAAACCATATCGACATCGCGAGTGGTGCGCGGCTCTCCCCAGGCGATCGCAGCCAGCCCACCCGTAATAAAGTAGGCAATATCCAGTGACTCAAAAATACGGTGAAGTTGGCCCGCGAGCGAACCAGAGTCTTGAATCCAGGTCATTTCACCACCCGACGGAGTATAGCCCGCGAAATAATCTTCCTGAAGCCAGCAGCGGGCAATGTGCCGAGCAAATTCACCACCAGACAGCTCAGGGCATTGCTGCCGCTGTGATTCTAGCGACATCTGCCTAGCGCCTTTGGTCATAGCTGCGCTCATGGCTAATCGTTCGGTGGGCGATCGCCCTCGCAGCAGCCAAAAATCCAGCAGGTCAGCCGCGACCGAACAGTCCACGCTTTGAGGCCGATATCCAGGCGGAGCACTCAGCACAGGCGGAAAAATCTTATCGCTTAATTTTTCGGTTGTCCCAGCCGATTTTACGGTCACCGTATTAGCGTCAATAAGCAGCTCTCTATGTATCGTCTACGATAGCAGTAGACAGTAAGTAGTGCAGCAGCAAGCGAGGCAGCTCTATCGCTGAAAGCACCTGTATACTAAAATTTACCACCAGCCGTTCGAGGACGCTATGGAGCTGACCATCAACCTGCCTGAGTCTATCGTTCAGCGTCTGAAAACGATTGCTGACTCCACTAATCAACCCATAGGAGATCTAGTACTCCAAAGCATCAGCAGCAACCTACCACCAGATGTTGATAGCGCTCCTCCAGAAATGCGTACCGAATTGCTACAAATGCAAACCCTAAGTGTTGAAGAACTTCAGCAAGTTGCGTCTAGTCAAATATTAAAAGCTCATCAGGCAGAGCACTTTGAGCTCTTAGAGAAGAATCAAGAGGGAGATCTGATACCGATTGAGCAAGACAAATTGAACCAACTAAGACAGCTAGCCGACCAGAGGATGCTGAGAAAAGCCTATGCTTGCGCGATGCTCAGATGGTGCGGGCGGCCTATTCGAAGTATAGAACAGCTATCAATGACTTGACGGTATGCCGAAAATCTCTCAATCAATTCGGCGTCAGGTTTTCACTAGAGCGTACAATGCTTGCGAGTACTGTAAAACGCAACAACTGCTAATAGGAATGCCACTGGCGATTGATCATATTTTTCCTACCTCAGCAGGCGGCAAAGATCACATTGAGAACCTAGCAGCAACCTGCTACCGCTGTAATCAATTTAAGGGAGCGCGGCTTCACGCAACTGATTCAATTTCGGGCAAGGAAGTCACCTTATTTCACCCTCGAACTCAGATATGGTCAGAGCACTTTACTTGGGCTCAATCGGGTCTTTATATATAAGGAAACACGCCTACTGGCAGAGCGAGCACTGACGCACTGCAACTCAACAATGCGTACATTATTAATTCACGTAGAATATGGATAGCAGAGGACTGGCATCCTCCCAAACATTCAGTAATTCAATAAATTACTTGGCATGAGGATACGTTGCTGTGACGCTAGCGACATCTGCCTAGCGCCTTTGGTCATTGCTGCACCCATAGTCAATCTTTCGGTGGGCGATCGCCCTCGCAGCAGCTAAAAAACCATCAGGTCAGCCGCAACCGAACAGTCCAGCCATCTTATTCATGTAATATGCTAAGAATGGCATAATGGAGGTTATGAATCCTTTATTAAAGCCTGTTGAATGGATTAGTAGCTCCCGTGACGACTTGCGGAAATTTCCTGAAGAAGTTCAGCAAATGATGGGCTTTGCCCTGTATCGCGCTCAGTTAGGCAAAAAGCATCCTGATGCCAAGCCACTCAAAGGATTTAAAGGTTCTGGGGTTATTGAAATTGTTGAGGACTTTGACGGAGATACCTACCGAGCAGTCTATGCGGTGAAGTTTGAAGGAGTCGTTTATGTCCTTCATGCCTTTCAGAAGAAATCAAAGCGGGGTATTGCCACCCCTAAACAAGAGATAAACCTAATTGAAATGCGGCTTAAACGTGCTAGAGCGCACCACGAGACATACTCAGAGCAGAACAAACCGGAGAAGTAGGATGACTGAAGAAACAAAAGTACATTCAGGTAGTGGAAATGTCTTTGCTGACTTAGGGCTTCCCAATTCTGATGAACTCTTAATCAAGGCAGAACTCGTTCATCAAATTAGTGAATTAATCTCAGAACAAAAGCTGACTCAAGTTGAAGCAGCAGAAATTTTAGGCATAGATCAACCTAAAGTATCCGCATTGGTGAGAGGAAAACTGTCAGGCTTCTCTACAGAGCGCCTTTTTCGGTTTCTCAACGCACTGGGCAGCAGCGTAGAGATTCGCGTCATTCCCAAGTCAGCGTCTAATATTCAAGCCCAAACTCGGGTTGTTTCAGTGTAGTTCGACAGTCGCTGACTAAGCGTTTTGAAC
>JBARVU010000465.1:0-29094 GCA_049646425.1 Phormidesmis sp.
CATTAGCAACACAACCGTCTCTAATCGGGCCAGTACCTCCCAGTCCAAAGCATCTAAATCATGCGCGGTAAAAACGCAAAAACCTCGGCTCAATACCGGATCGGTCAGCGGAATGCCTGCCAGCAAAGGCGCTACCAGTGCCGAAGAGAGTCCCGGCACCACTTCAAAGGCACAGTCAGCGGCCTTGAGCGCCTGAATCTCGACTGCCGCCCGGCCAAAGACAAAAGGATCTCCACTCTTCAGCCGAACGACCTGCTTCCCTTCCTGGCAAAGCCGCACCAACAGCTGATTGATTTCAGGCTGGGGCGTACTGGGCTGCCCGCCTCGCTTACCCACCTGCCACTGCTCGCAGGTCACCGGCAGTTGCTGCAATAGTTCGCTATCAACCAGCGCATCGTACACCAGCGCATCGGCCCGGCTGAGCAGGCGCTGAGCGGACACCGTGAGATAGCCGCTGCCCCCTGGCCCAGCCCCCAGCAAATACACCTTACCCGTCCTCGATCCCGACATGAGCTTATCTCACCAACGCGCCGCCTCTATTCTGAAACATCGTCGGCATAGATCCCTAAATGATTGGCGACTGGCCTGAGATGAGTCGGTACCCGCGCCTGAATCGGTGAGTTGAGCACTGTTGGCTGACTGCCCGCCTCTACCGCCAGCGTCGTCGAGCCGCCACCGTCTAGATTCAGGGCTTGATAGGCCCCGCGAGCCGTGAGTTCTGCGGCTAGTTCAGTGAGCGTAATGCCTTCGCTATAGCCAAATTGACGACCGTCTACCGCCACCAGCCACATCGTCTCACCAGCCTTGTCTAAAGCCACCACCGTACGCGGAAAAAGTTCTTGATGACTAGCTTTAGCCACCACCTGACCGTTTTTGATGAACTGGCGATCGCCTGCCAACCCCTGAACCGTCTCTGCCGGACAGTCACCGCTCTCTTCAATCGTCATCTCACGCGGGCTGACAATACACAGCGCCGCCCAACCCGTCTGGGCAGCAGAATAGCGATCGCCCTCCGAAATCGTCACGCCCACTGCGTTTACTCCCTCACCCACGCGCGGCGCATAGTCAAACGGATGATGAACATGCATCGGATAAAAGAAGCTGCCGTTGATCGCCACCTGGACGCCGTGCTTTTGCAAAAATCCGGGCACCGTATCGGCCAACGTCTCTTTTCCGCCAGGATCTTTCTGCTGGGGCGTCACTAAGAACTCAATACCCGCTGCCGTCAAATCTACGGTGACGATGTGAAACATTAGAGGCCGGGGAGAGTCGCGGGCAAATCGCTCGTACTCAATGCCTTGGAAGAGCGATCGCTGCGCCGGTGTGCGAGCAGGCCGTTTCAGACAAAAGCTCCCGTAGGCTAGGCCCAATGCTGCAACCAGGCCACCGAATACGACAGCCGCTGTCTTCAGCGAGCGGCTCAGTTCAGCCATTGATTTCATACTGTTTAGGCTACGTATCGATGCGTGTAAACTTGTGAAGAATCATTTGCTCACAAATTACAGACAAGCGGCAGGCGAGATTTTTCTTCACCTGCCGCTTGCGTATGCTTAAGCCCGTTCCTTCTATCTTCTAGGCTTCCACCATCTCCGCACTTTCTGCAGCTTTCTCGCCCATCGTCATCTCATCGATTACCAAAGCAGAGAGCGCAGGAATAGAATCATCCCCGGTAATCAGGCGAGCGCCTCGCTGACTGGTGAAGTAATGCCAACCCCACTGAAGCATGACCAGCAGCTTGTTGTCGAACTCGATCAGGTAGTAAATGTGAATAAAAATCCAGATGGCCCAGGCAGGAAAGCCAGAAAGATTGGCAAACCCCAGGCTGGCAACGGCTTCATTACGACCGATTACTGCCAAGCTGCCGTTGTCTTTGTAGTTGAAGGCGCTAACGGACTTATTGGCCACACGGCGTTGAATCGCCGTTGCCAGGTAGCTGCCCTGCTGCATAGCCGTCGCTGCCGTTCCTGGTAAAGGATTCTCACTATTGTGAGCATAGTGAGCCAGGTCACCCGCGATAAAGAGATTGGGATACCCCGGTACGCTCAGATCGGGCTCCACAATCACGCGGCCAATGCGATCTAGCTCTGCGCCAGTTTTGTCGGCGATCGCTTTCCCCATCGGCGAAGCCTTAATCCCTGCCGCCCAGAGCACTGTAAAAGCCTGCACCTGCTCTTCAGTATCACCGTTCTTCAGTGTGACAATGTCGCCTTCAATATTGGTCACCAGGGTTTGGGTGCGGACTTCTACGCCCAGCTTTTCTAGCGATTTTTTGGCCGCTACCGAAAGCTCGCCTGGGTAAGGCGGCAGGACTCTATCCATGCCTTCTAGCAGCACTATCTTAGTCTCACCAAGATTGATGCTGCGAAAATCTTCTCTGAGCGTCTCATAGGCCAGCTCTGCCAGAGCCCCTGCGAGCTCTACTCCGGTCGGCCCACCCCCCACAATAAAAAAGGTCAGCAGCGCTTCGCGACGAGCCGGGTCAGCCTCCTTTTCAGCCGCCTCAAAGGCCAGAAAAATCCGACGGCGCACCTCCAGGGCATCTTCGATGGTCTTCATGCCAGGGGCGATTTTTGACCACTCATCTTTGCCAAAGTAATGATGGCTGGAGCCCGTTGCCACGATCAGGCTGTCGTAGCTGATAGCCTCACCGTTTTTCAGCAGCACGGTCTGATCGTCGGGTTCAATGCCGATCACTTCGCCCATCAGCACCTGCACATTCTTTTGCTTGCTGAGCACAGCGCGTAAGGGAGACGAAATATCACCGGCTGACAGACCACCGGTCGCTACCTGATATAGCAAGGGCTGAAACAAATGAAAGTTACGCTTGTCAATCAGCGTTACCTTGACAGCCGCCTTGCCCAGCGCTTTGGCCGCGTACAGACCGCCGAAGCCGCCGCCAACAATTACGACATGGTGTGAGCTCTGCTGGCTAACAATGGCTGGGGTCGAAACGGGTCGGCTCTGAAGAACTGCTGTCATAATTAGCAACCGAAAATTATGTAACTTAACTAAAGTTTATAACTCCGACCGACTTTTTTTGCTAGTCTCCGCCGCATACTTTATCGAAAATTGTTGGGTTGCAGGCACAGTGCGTTGATAGCTCATGCGCTTACAGCATAGGAACGCGCCCTGTGGAAAACATTTTGTAGCCAACCGCCATCACCATGAACGAGAGAAAGAACTCCCAAAGACTGGTGGGGTTTAAGAGGGCGCGGCTACTCGCAAAAACTAGCAAGATGCCCACTGCTGTCAAGACCCAGCCAATTTCTTTGAACTCGTCGGGCAAAAATACCAAAGAGAGTACGCCTATCGCCAAGCACAAGACCGACGCATCAGCAGCAATACCCCGCCACCAATAGGGAGAAACATTCGTCGTAAAAAAAATATTGTGACCCAGCAAATAAATGCTGAACATAAGCAAACCAAAGCCAACCAATTTGACAAATGTGCGCATAATCGTGACCTGAGCATTTTTAAGCGGCAGTTCAAGCTCTAGGACACCCAGTTAACGCGACTGAAAAACTAGTGGTAATTACCGAGTTTTAGCCGGTATCTCACTGGCTGTACTTGGGTTTGCGACAGTTGTTACGAATTATTCCCAAGTAGCGCAGCAAAGGCCGCCATAGGGTGAGTCTTACCTACCTCCACTAAGGAACGCTTTGGAGATTGACCCTTCTCCAAAAAACTCTGACGCACTTGTCTATATATTTAGAGAAATCGCATCTTGCTCAGTGAACAGTGCGCACTGCCTAACTTATGACTGCTGACTCACAAACGGCCCCCCAGATCTTTTACCCGCCAAAGCAGCGACCGCTGATGATTCGGCTGGTGCAGAGCGTGACAGCCCCTTTGGCAAGACTGCTCTACAAGTTTCAGATATCAGTTGCTGAAGAGCATGTAGCTAAGGTGAAGGCGGTGGAGGATGCTCGCTTGGTTTTTGTCTGTAACCATCCCACGATGGAGGATGGCATTAGCTTATTTGCGCTGTCGGCCCGAATGGGCCAGCTATTTCACTACGTCGTGGCCTATGAATCGTTCAAGGGGTTGATGGGCTGGTTTATTCAGCGGCTGGGGTGCTACTCAATTCGACGAGGATTGGGCGATCGCGCCAGCATCAGCCAAACGCTTAGCCTGCTCAAATCGCCCCGGTGCCGACTGGTCATCTTCCCTGAGGGCGGCTGCTCGTATCAAAACGACACGATCATGCCCTTTCGCCCAGGTGCCATTCAGCTGCCTATGTCTGTCCTGGCGCAGCTCGCCAAAAAATCTTCCCCTGGACAGGCGCCCGATTTTTACCTGGTGCCGCTCAGCCTCAAATACCGCTATCAGCAGCCGATGCAGCGAGTGATCGACGCTACGCTGGCGCGACTCGAAGCCGAGCTTAAACTTTCTTCAAATCCGCCGGCAAAAGCTGCTCAGCTTAATGACTATGACCGACTACGCCGGATTGCCCATGAGGTGATTGTAAAGATTGAAGCGGAGGCCAACCTGCCGCACGAGGAGACTTTAAGCTGGAATAAGCGCATCGACCGACTGCGACAGGTTTTTATCCAAAAGTGCGAAGCTGCTTTGAGCGTAGAGCCTAACTTAAACCTGCCCACTCGTGAGCGCGTTTATAGAGTTCAGGCCCTGCTAGAAGAAGCCGAAATGTCTGGAAACCCAGCTGATCACGATGCGATCAACCATGAGGAAGTTTATTGGGATACCGTCCGCCTGCTAAACTTCGATGCGATCTATGACGGCTACGTCGCCGAATCACCGACGCCAGAGCGTTTTTTAGATACGCTGATTCGCCTGGAGCGAGAGGTGTTTCACGTCGAACATGCTCAGCCCAAAGCACCGCGTAAAGCGTGTTTTTACGTTGGCGACCCGATTAACTTAAAGGGTTATTTAGCTGATTACCAGCGTGATCGCGCCGGCACCGTCGACCGTCTAGCCGAACAACTGCATCAGGTCATGCAGTCCAACCTGAACAAGATGAGTGCCCAACCATATGACCGAGCATATGGCCGGTAGGTGATGTCACGTCCATATAGGATCAGGCAGTCGACCATACGATACAGATACAGTTTTTGAAGATGAATCCTTTGCCCAGTCAAAAAACAAGCCAGCAAGTACGCTCACCAGGCATTCGCTCGTGCTTGCTGTCGCAAAGGCCAATGACGTTGTCAGATACGCTCGATAGCGAGGCGTCCAATGTTGAGATGGCGGCACCTGATGTTGAGATGGTGGCACCTGATGTTGAGACATCTGAAGAAAGCCGGATACAGCTACGCCTAAACAGTTCTTCGGAGCAAGACCGGGTTTTCTTAGAGGTGTTGCGGCGCAGGCGCTCGACGCCCAGTCGGCTACGCCAAAAGCTTGACAAAAAGCAGGTTTATCGGCGGTGGCGGTATGCGGCAGCGATCGCTTTTGCCAGCTTGAGCATTGGCGCATCTACCTGGGTAGCGCTCTTTATGAGCGGGCGAACCACGCTTGGGGGGGTGCCCTACTCGATTGTCAACAAATTTTGGCAGGATGAGGCCGCAAAGACGGCCTATTTTGGGGGTGATCGCCAAGCCCTACATGACCGCCTATCCGAACTAGACGTTGAAGCAGATATCAAAGATTACTATCGCAGCCGTTTTAGCGATGAAGATGAGCTAGATCGGTATATCCACCAGATCATGTTTGATCGCACTGGCTATGTGGGCGAAGCCTACAAAGTTGACAACTACGGTCGGCTCTCTTGGAAAGGATATTAATTCCCCCTCCCCTAGCGCCTAGTGACTTACTCTATGTGATTGCCCCCAGTGGCAGTCTGCAACCCACGGAAAAGTTTGAAGCAGGTTTGTCAGTGTGGCGGCAGCGGGGCTACCGGCTGCACCTGTGCGATGGCTATCGCGATTGCTGGGGTTACCTGGCTGGGAAAGATCAGCGCCGCCGACAGCAGCTTTTGAGCGCGCTCAGTGACCCTGACTGCAAAGGTATTCTCTGTGCCCGAGGCGGCTACGGTAGCACTCGGCTGTTGGAAGATTGGCTCTGGCCTGCTGCCCAACAGTCTTGCAAGTGGCTGATCGGCTTTTCAGACATCACTGGTTTGCTGTGGAGCCTGGAAAAGCAAGGGATTTCAGGAGTACATGGCCCGGTCCTGACGACGCTGGCAGATGAACCGGCTGAGTCGATAGATCGGTTATTTAACTGGGTCGAACGCTATCAAATCGCGCCGCTCACAGGTCAGGGGTGGGGCGGCAAAGCTAGCGGTCGCCTGCTGCCTGGAAATCTCTGTGTCGCGACTCACCTCTTAGGAACGCCTGCTGAACCTGATTTAACCGATGCCATTCTGGCGTTTGAAGATGTCGGCGAAGCGCCTTATCGTCTAGATAGAATGCTGACGCAGTGGCGGTCTACAGGTAAATTCGCTGAGGTAAAAGGGATTGCGCTGGGTCGTTTTAGTGGCTGGGAGCCGACGAAACCGGGGCCGACGCTGAGTATTGAAGATGTGATGAGCGATCGCCTGGGCGACTTAGGCATTCCCATCGTGTCGAATCTGCCGTTCGGCCATGATGGTGAAAATGCTGCGCTGCCGGTGGGACTGCCCGTGCAGTTAGATGCCGATGCGGGTAAGCTGTCCTGGCTTTGATCTAATCGCAAGCGCTGTAGGCAGAGGACTGGCCGATGCTCCGATAGCTGCGCTTAAGGGAAAAGCCTGTATAAAATAAAGGTACTCTTCATCGCTGATCGCCGTGGTTCCTCTTAATGATGACAATCCTTCCAGCACGACTCCAGTCATTGTTTATGGTTTGATCGCGCTCAATGTCGTCATTTTTCTCTACGAAAATTCTTTGGGGGAAAGTGGACTTCAGCAATTTTTTGACCGGTGGGCCATCGTCCCGGTCGATCTCACAGGGGAGTGGTTTACGCTGGTTACCTCCCAGTTTTTACATGGGGGCTTTCTGCACGTCGGTGGCAATATGCTCTACCTGTGGGTCTTTGGTAACAATATCGAAGATCAGCTCGGCCATCTTAAATTCCTGGTGTTTTACCTGGCCTGTGGGGCATTGGCAGGTCTGTCTCAGTGGTTTTTCGATCCGACTTCTACGATTCCTACCTTGGGCGCAAGTGGGGCGATCGCTGGCATCATGGGGGCATACATCATTCGCTTTCCCCGAGCCAAAATTTTGACTCTGGTGCCGCTGTTTATATTCATCACAACTTTTCGCATTCCTGCGATCTTCTTTTTAGGCTGGTGGTTTGTCCAGCAGGCACTGTATAGCGTGGCTAGTCTGGGGGCAACGGCTGACATGGGCTCCGGTGGCATTGCCTATTGGGCTCATGCGGGCGGATTTGTGTTTGGGGTGGTGCTGGGGCCATTGCTCGGGCTGTTTTCTAAAGGGCCTGATCGCTATCGCTGGTGACCTTCAGCGTCTCCCGTCTCTACAATTTTGGTTTGCAGTTATTGAGGCAACTCCTATGACAACTCACATCGATACCGCGCCTGAAGTGTATGAAGGGCAGTTTGGCTCGTTTACCGTCGAAGCGAGCGATCGCCAGGAGGTGATTCTTTACCGAGCGGGGCTGAGCGTCGCGGCTATCAGCTTCGCGGTGGCTGTCTTCTGCGTCTTTTTTGCCCCTGACCTGGCGCCCCAGATCGGAACCGGCTGCTACGCGCTCATGTGGCTAGCGCTAGGGCTGAGCTTTTTCAAGATCCATATTTATCTGCGGGCGCTGCATCGGACGCTGCAAGTCTTTTGGGCAATTGGCGGTTTGGCCAGTGTGGCAATTGCTCTGCGCTATCCTGCTCCGTTGGCGCTGACTGCCTATCAGCAGCCGCTGACCATTTTGGGTATTGGCTTTACCTTTGCAGCGCTGACCGGCATTTTTTTCAAAGAAGCTTTTTGCTTTAACCGGCTAGAAACCAAGTTCCTGGTGATTCTAGTACCGGGACTGCTGCTCGGGCATATGGTAGGCATTCTCCCTGTCGGCACAGAGCGCGGCATGTTAGCGGCTTGGGCAGGTCTTTTCGCTATTTTTGCCATCCGCAAGGTAATCCAGCCGATTCCACCCGATATTGGCGATAAGAGCGTGTTTGAGTATCTGGAGAAGGAGCGGCAGCAGCAGGGTTAGCTCGCATTTCCCATTACCTGCGCTTGCGCACTCGCAGACGGGCACTCTAGAGCCAACTTCACCTGCCTAGCTAGGTCACCTTCCCCTCACCTCTGCTAATAGCTGTGCAGGTGCGGCTCCTTAGAGCGATCGGTTACTGACAGGCAGGCGCTTGTCCGCAGAATCGCTCCGCGCTAGCGGAATCTACGCTGGCATGGCCTGAGGCTCGCTCACTTTATCCGCCTCCGGATTAACCGGATAGCGCGAGGACTGAGAAACGTCCCATGCAAAAAGTTCTAGTCATCCAAAGCTCAGACGCCCAACGGACTGACTTAGTGAGCCACCTAAAATCTGATGGCTTCTGGGTCGAGACGGCAGACGATGGCGTCTCAGGACTCCGAGCGGGCCAGCAGCATCGGCCTGACATCTTTCTGTGTAGCTGGGCGATCGCCAGCATGAATGGCCATCAGGTGCTCACAGCCCTGCGTCAAGATAGTCAACTTCAGCTGACCCCTTTCATCCTGCTCACCCGTGAGCGGTCACACATTCGGCTAGCAATGGAGCTCGGTGCCGACGACTGCCTGGTATACCCATTTACCTACGCCGAAATTTCTAACGCGATTGCTGCTCGCATAAACCGCCAAACCGCCGTCAGCGAGCTATACGGCACTGCCCTGCGTCACACCGCCGAGCAGCTCAACCGGCTTTCCCACTACGACAGCCTTACTGATCTGCCCAACTACCAGCTGTTCCATCAGCGCTTCACCCAGGCCATCGCCTCCGCCCATAGCAGTCAGCAGACGCTGGCCCTCATGAGCATCAGCCTGGATCGTCTACCCCTGGTTAATACCGTCCTGGGCTACCCTGCCGGTGACGCTCTGCTACAGGCGTCAGCCCGCCGAGTGCAGGCTTGTTTGCCTCAGAGTGCGACCCTAGCCAGACTCACCGCTAATCAGTTTGCCGTGGTTCTCCCTGACCTGACGTATCCTCAGCAAGCCAGAGAGATCGCCAATGAAGTGATAGATGCCCTCAGTCGTCCCTTTTCGCTGCCGGGACAAGAAGTCTTTGTCACGACCAGTATTGGCGTTACGTTTGCACTTCATCAGAGCGAGGATGTTTACGCCCTACTGCGCCAGGCAAACGCCGCGCTAGACCATGCCAAAAGGCAAAAAAGCAATTACTGTCAAACCTATCGCTCTGACATGCCGTTGGTGCTAAGTGATCAGATCACCATGGAAACCTGGCTCCGCTACGCCCTTGAGCGCAACGAGTTTGAAGTCCACTATCAGTCTCAGCTCAATCTCAGCACCGGCAAAATCGAAGGGTGCGAAGCGCTGATTCGCTGGCGGCATCCCGAGCGGGGCTACATTTCACCTGCGACGTTTATTCCCTTGACAGAAGAAACGGGTTTGGTCGTCCCGATTGGCCAGTGGGTGCTGGAGACGGCTTGCGAGCAGGCAAGGCACTGGCGGTCTCTTAATTTGGGGCTGCGCTACATGTCGGTCAATATATCGAGTGTTCAATTCAATCAGTCCAACCTGATCGAGGTGGTCAAAAATACTCTGGCGGTCAGCGGATTGGCCCCTAGCGAACTAGAGCTAGAGGTGACTGAAACAGCGCTGATGCAGGACGCTGAAATGGCAATCTCCATTCTCGCAGAACTCAAAGCCCTCGGCGTCAGAATTGCCATCGACGACTTTGGCACTGGCTACTCTTCGCTGAGCTATCTTAAGCATTTGCCTATCAACACGCTCAAGATCGATAACTGCTTTGTGCGCGGCGCAGCCTACGATCTCAAAAACCAGGCGATTTTACAATCCACCATCGAACTAGCTCACCGCTTGGGGCTTACAGTCGTGGCCGAAGGCGTCGAAAGCCGAGCCGAACGGGTACTGTTAGAGCAATACCACTGCGACTATCTACAGGGATTTTGGGTGGGGCGACCAATGCCATCTACTGCCTTTGAAAGCTCTTTAAGAGATATCTCTTCTGATTATCCTTCGCTGGTTGGGTAGCTTGAAGGTGCTGAGCGTTCCCCGGTGTGAGTGGTTCAAAGATTTCAGTACGTAGCGTTAGAAAAGATACCGTAATTTCTCTAGGGTGAGCGGGAATATTAAACACACAATGCTCCGGCGGTTTCTGCGGAACCGATATTTTCTATGACTAGGCAGTTTACGATTGGATCGCTCAACAATTGGTTTAGCAGTGTCAGCGCCTACTCAGATATGAGCCCCGATTTGACTATCCGCAGGCAGGTGAACCAGTGGATGAAAAGGCGCACCCGTCAGTGCCTGAGCCCCAGCGAATGGTGCCAGCTATTTTGCCGTCAAGAACGGGCACGTCCGGTCTTAGCGTTTGTCTATCAGTCTTTTACTCAGTATTCTGGGATTGAGTTTGGTCGGGTCAGGCCGGGCGATCGCCTCAACCGAGATCTCCATTTTCCGCTGGTGTGCTGGTTTGACTGGTCGCTTACCTTTTGTGAAGACTTTTTCCAGCGGTTTGGTTTGGATTTGAGCGATCGCTTTGACGAAGCTGCTTTTGAAACTATCGATGAACTGGTCAACTTTTTGGTTGAGCAAGCGGTTCCTCGGGAAGTTGCGCTCTCCCAGGGGCGGGGGTCTCGGTGAGAGGTCGGGATGGGGAATGGGGGCTAGGGAATGGGGAGACTCGCTTGGTTTCCCGATTCCTAATTCCCTAATTCCCTTGCAGTTTGATACCCTTGAGAGATGCAGGTAGCCCCTAAATCTTTAAAGAGGTTTTATGCCAAGAACCCAGAAGAACGACAACTTCATTGACAAGTCATTTACAGTCATGGCCGACATGATCTTGAAAATGCTGCCCGCTAAGCAGCAGGCCAAAGAAGCCTTTGCTTACTATCGGGACGGCATGTCGGCTCAGGCTGACGGTGAATACGCCGAAGCCATGGATAACTACAAGGAAGCCCTGACGCTCGAAGAAGATCCCTACGATAAGGGCTATATTCTCTATAATATGGGGCTCATTCATGCCAGTAACGGCGAGCACGATGCGGCTTTAGCCCTCTACAAAGAAGCGCTGGAACTCAATCCGCGTATGATCCAAGCGCTCAATAACACTGCTGTGATTTACCACTATCGGGGCGAGCAGGCTGAGGCTGCTGGCGACACCAGCGAAGCCAACAACCTGTACGACGAGGCGGCTCGCTACTGGCTAGAGGCCGTTCGCATGGCGCCTAACAACTACCTGGAAGCCCAAAACTGGCTGAAGATAACCGGTCGATTGAATTTAGAAACGATATAGAGATTGTTCAAAGATGATCGACATTGACCAAGTCCGTAAAGTTGCCATCCTGGCTCGCCTAGAACTTAGCGAAGCTGAAGAGCAGCAGTTTACCAGCCAGCTCAGCAGCATTTTAGAGTACATACAGCAGCTCGACGAACTTGATACGCAAGATATCCCCCCGACGACCCGAGCGATTGAAGTCAGTAACATCACCCGCCCTGACCAGCTAGCGGTCTTCGCCGGACGCGAAGATATTTTAGACAGCGCGCCGGAGCGGGAGGCAGACTTCTTCAAGGTGCCTAAGATCCTCGATTAAGGTGCCTCCGCTCGCACTCTACTCCTTGCGCAGTTCCCAAACGAAGGTGATCGCCCCACTGACAAAAATGATCGCGGTGATTGCTGGCAGCAACTGCTGCACCGTCATCTCACCCAGGGCAGTCAATATGCTGGGTGAACCTGTGTAGGTCACTATCACAGCGGCTAGCAGGTGAGCGACCCCTAGACCCACAGCCAGCAGCAGCAGAAAAAGCGGTACTTTGTTCGACTGGCTACCTCGACTAACGTTTGGTCGCTCAGGCACAACATAAGTTGTCTGGTTCGGTCGGGGCCGATCTCCTTTCGGCGGCGAAGCATTCCTACTATCGGCTGAATATGCGCTGTGAACGCCAACTATCTGAGTGTCGACATATCCGCGCAATTTTTGCTCCATTCGGTGTAGCTCGGCGGCATACCACCTATCTAAGTAAGCGATCTTCGCCTGGAATATTTGTGCCTGCTTTGCCGTTTCACTCTGGATGGCTGCAATCTGGTCTGTCTGCTGCCGAATTTGCTGCCATGCCGCTTTCAGCTTTGCCTCTAGCCGGGACTCAAATGAGGGGGGAAGATAAGCGGCCTCGCTCGCTGTGTCATGAAGCGGATCTGCATCCGTAATGTCATTCACTGACACTTTATCTGGATTGGCATCATACATATCAGCAGAGGCATTGGCCGGAGAGCCGTCCAGATCTCGATTGGCAGTATTAGAATCCGGCTCAGGGCTCAGACCCTCATGCCTGGCGACGTAATCTGGTGGGGTCAATGGATTTGGATTAGACATGACAGACAGGGCTCCTTGCCGACTAAACTGTCGGGCCGAGGGTTGAGTAAACAAACTTTGCTCAGGCTCACCTCACTAAATTTCTCACTATTGGAATGGTTGAATACTGATATCCTCACTTGCGCTCACTTATTAAATTAACTACTCTCACTTTATTTGTCAAGATTGCGTGAAGAACTGTCTTAAAGCTGGAGAGAAAATGCTAATAGTCGGTATCTTTCAATACAATTGGGCGTTATTGAACGATTTGCTTCTTTATAGTGAGCTATAGTGAGCTGCCGATAGAAGTCGGGGGGATCTCACAGGGTAAGTTGTGAGCTAGACTTACCGGGTGTGCTCAGGAATTGCATCTAGAACACGTTTACTAAGGTTATATCGGCGGCAGCAGTCCTATGTCACAGCCCGGAATTCCAGAGGATCTTCTGATCCCAATTGCTAAAGCAAATCGGGTATCTGACAAAGAGCTAGAAGCGCTTAAGCTAGCGCTGAAGAAAAATGGCAGTGAACATATTGCCGCCCAGCTAGGAATCAGCAAGGCGGCTGCTCGCAAGCGTCTAGGCGAAGTCTATAGAAAATTTGAAATTGAGGGCAGCGGCCCCGGCAAGTTAGCGTCTCTCAAAAAGAAACTGAGAGAACAGATTTTTGGGACAGGTGACAGTAAGGCTGATGATCCTAAGAAAATGGATCGGCTGCACGCAGAAAGGTTGGATCGCGCCATCGCGCGCGCGGGAGTGTCACCACTAGATGAGCACCCGATAGATGACAGCCAATGGCTGAACAAGCTACCGACCACCGCTCTTCAGCTAAACACCCGGTACCATCTTGAGGGTGCGCCTGAAGCCAGCTTTCAAGAACGAGCCCGGGAACTGAAGGAATTGCGCCGTTGGATATTGCGTCCGGCAAGGTCTCAGAAGCTCCTGGCAATCTGCGGCATGGGAGGTATTGGGAAGACCTCCTTAGCTGTTCAGCTCTCAAAAGAGCTAGACAAAAATTTTGAGCAGATCGTGTGGCTGAAGATAGAGCAGACGAAGATGCCGGAATTTTGCTTGCAAAAGCTGCTACATATTCTTCGGTCTGACCATCTGACCCAGAATGACTCCTCAGAATCAGTCGATATCTCCCCGAAGGATATAGACGATGCGTGGCCAGCAGATTCTCTTGGCCCTTCATCACTGCCTGCTTCGGCACCGAGCGGGTTGATAGATATCCTCATTCAGCAGTTGGTTGACTATATCTCCAAGCGACGCTGCCTGATCATCCTGGATGGTTTTGAGAGTGTTTTTAGAGGGTATGAGACGGAACAAGAAGCCGCTGCGCCAGCGGAAGTGACCGATGTGCCCTCTAGAACCCCGACATTTTCAGCGAGCCGCCGACATCAGGCGAGTGTCTATAAACACTACTTTAAAGGCTACAGGCGCTTGCTTCGGGTGATTAGGCAGTCTTCTAAGCAGCGGCCTTCTATCGGTGCGAGCTGCGTCGTTTTGACGAGTCGGGAGAAACCGAGGGAGCTTCTCTCTCTGCTAGAGGATGATCCGATGGCACGGCTCTATACGCTGGGAGGACTGAGTCATTTAGAAGCCAGTAGAATGCTAAGAGGCTTTGGACTACAAGGCTCCGATGAGGACTATAAGCAGCTCGTCACTCGCTACGAAGGGCATCCAATGGCGCTGCGACTAGCCGCAGATACGATAAAAGACGTTTTCTTTGGGAGGGTAAGAGACTTTCTAGAGCAGGAAACTTCTGTTTTCGATGAGCTGAGAAGCGTTCTCAAGAGGCAGTTCAAACGCCTGCCCCCGATTGAAAAAGAGGTGGTGTATTGGCTTGTCATCAACTGCAAAGCCTGTACCTTAGATGAGCTAAAGGCCGATATTGTGGCGCTCGACCACAAGCAAAATTTAGTTTATACCTTGCAGTCTTTGGAGCGGCGTTCTCTAGTCGAGATTAAGCAGGCAGACGGCGTTTTGTTCTCTCTTCATCCGATTGTAAGGCAATATGTTTTGGACAGATTTGTTCGTGATATATTTCAGGACTTGGTGCGAGGCAATTTGGATACGTTTAATCGCTATGCGCTAATGAAGGCAGACGCTGAGGAGACTCTGCGCGAGTTTCAGATCGAGCGTATCGTGGGGCCAATTTTGCACCGATTGAAGAATTACTTCAAAGGTCTTTATGGCGTCGAAGATCATCTCAGCACGAAGCTAGATGAGTTTCGTCATCATCACCCTCAAAGACTGGGCTATGCAGGGGGGAACTTTATCAATTTGATGGTGCAGCTTTCTCCTGAACAGCTTTCAGACAAGAATTTTTCTCAGCTCACTATCTGGCAGGCTTATCTGCAAAGAACAAAACTGCGAGATGTTCAGTTCAATGGCTGCTTGATAGAGCGTTCGGTCTTTACAGAAACGCTGAGCGATGTGATGGCGATCGCCCTCAGTACCTCGCCACAATCAGCTCTCCCAATACCCGGCCAGTCACTGCCGCTATTGGCCGCAGGCGATACCAACGGCATGCTTCACCTGTGGCAAACGCTTGAGACCCATTTCTCGGCCGGGCAAAAACGGGCCGAATGGCTGGCTCACAACAGCTGGGTGCGGGCGATCGCTTTTGTCCCAAACTCTCCGCTTTTGGTCACTGCTGGCGACGACAGCCGGCTCAAACTCTGGCAATTACCGACTCAGCCTTCAGTGACTCAGCCCGAACAGCTATGGCAGCAGTCGGCAAAAGACTGGATTCACACGGTCGCCGCCAGTCCGGATGGGCGCATGATTGCCAGCGGCGGCGACAACAAAATTACGCTGTATTGCATTCAAGATGGCCACATCATCAGCCAGTTTCCGCGTCAGGCGACGGTTCAGCCTGAGCGCGGCAAGGTGCCCAGGGTTGAAGCAGAGGTTGAAGCTGGTGTTAGCACGACTAAGTCGGGCCATAGCCGCATTCGGGCGCTCACCTTTAGCCCCGACAGCCAGCGGTTGGCGAGCTGTGGGGACGACTATACGATTCGCCTGTGGTCAGTCGCAGCCCTCTCAAACGAAGCGATTGATCCATCTCCAATAGAACTCGAAGGGCACACAGACTGGGTGCGGACGGTGTGCTTCAGCCCCGACGGAACAAAATTAGTGAGCGGCAGTGAAGACAAAAAAATTATTGTTTGGGATACGGCCAGCGGCTGCCAGTTGGAAAGTTTGGATCGGGCGGGTGATCGCGTTCGTTCGGTGGCGATCAGCTCCGATGGTCAGTTTCTCGCCAGCGGTGGCGACGACGCACAGGTGATGCTGTGGGACTTTAAGACTTTTCAGTTTGTCGGTAGCTTGGCTACTCAGCAAAGCCGGATCTGGTCGGTGGCTTTTCAGCAGCAGGGAGAAAAACTGCTGCTGGCAGCGGGCGGCGATAGACAAACTTTGTTGCTGTGGCAGGTTGGGGCCGACATTGAGCAGACTGGCGTGCCTGCCGGTGCGCTAGCCGCACAGCGTTCCCTGGCTGGCTATCCGCAATCGTCGGCGTCCAGTATCCGGTTGCTCAGAACCTACCGAGGCTATGCCAACGGCATTCGGGCGATCGCTTTTGTTGGGAATGAGCGGATTGTCAGCGGTGGAGACAGCGGCGAGCTTTCAATTTGGGATACGGCGGGCGATCGCAAGGCAACTCTGCCGCTTCATCAGGGCCGTATCTGGTCACTCGCGGCAGACTCTCAAAATGCGCTGATCGCCAGTGCTGGGAACGATCACACGATTCGTCTATGGGACGCGGAGACCGGCCAGTGCCTAACTGCGTTGAGTGGGCATACGAGCTGGGTGAGAGCGATCGCCTTTAGCCATGGTGGCCATCTTTTAGTCAGCAGCGGCGATGATTGCACAATCAAGATTTGGAACACAGCCTCCGGTTTTTGTCTAACCACTTTAAAGCAAGAACATCATTGGATTCGGGCAGTGGGGTTTAACCCTGAAAATGCCCGCTACCTCATCAGCGGTGGAGATGATCAGCGAGTGCGCCGCTGGGACAGACGAGACGGTAGCTGGGAGGCGCTGGCCCAACATGAGCACCGCGTTTGCTCAGTGGCCTATAGCCCCGACGGCAAAATGATTGCCAGTGGCAGTGACGATACCACCGTATTGCTGTGGGATACTGACAAAGGCGAAGTGACTCACCGCTTTACCCAGTCTGAACTGGGCATCAAGGCCGTCGCGTTTAGTCCCAACGGTCAATACCTGGCCGCTGGCGGCGAAGATCAGCTGGTTTATATCTGGGATCTCAAAGCACCCGCCCCTCACCAGCGGTGCTTTATCTTGTTGCCCAAAGACGCCATTGGCCGAACCGGGGGCATTCGCTCTATTGCCTTTAGTCCCAACAGCCAATTTGTGATCAGCGGCGGTCTTGACGAGATGATTCGCATCGGCGACTTACGCCAGATAGAAGATTCTGACAAGCGGATGCTCAGGCCGCTCAATGGTCGCGATCGCCCCTACGAAAACGTGGAAATTGAGCGCATAAAAGGGCTTAGTCGTTTACAGCTGGCGAACCTGCTGGCTTTGGGCGCTGTCAATAGAACCCACTCTCTTTTAACTTCCCCTTGACCTTCAAGCCGCTTGAAACTTTAGACTACAGGCAAGTCAGATTCAGAGGCGCAAAGATGTTTCGCATCGGCGAGTTTTCTAAAATAGCGCAGGTACCCGCCAGTCTGCTGCGCTATTACGATGAGATTGGTTTATTTGTGCCGATGCGAAGCGATCGCGACACTGGCTACCGCTACTACAGCGTTCAGCAGCTGAGCAGGCTAAACCGTATTCTAGCGCTCAAAGACTTAGGTCTCTCGCTAGAGCAAATTAAGCGCCTAGTTGAAGCGGCGGTCTCCGCTGAAGAAATTCGGGGGATGCTCACGCTCAAAAAAGCGCAGATTGAGCAGACGATTCAAACAGAAGCCGCTCGCCTGCGGGCGGTGGAGTCACGGCTGGCACAGATTGAGCACAAAGGTTGCTTTCAAGATGATGACATTGTCTTGAAACATTTGCCTGCCCAATCGTTTTTATCACTTCGGCGTCCTTTCAAGACTTTGGAAGAGACACTGAGGGTGATTGCAGAAGTAACTCGGACTGTGCCAAAACGAGTAGGGACGAAATCTCTAGAACACTTTGCCGCTGTGATTCACTGCGAGCGATACGAAGACCAAAACTGGGATTTGGAGCTAGGGTTTTTGCTCAATCAAACTGTGGACGCTACGGTGTCACTAGCTGATGGGGGGGTGATGGCGGTGCGATCGCTACCGCCCGCAGAACTAGCCGTTACAGCCATCCGATTCGGTGGACCTGAAAACGGTCACCTGAGCTATAGCGCGATCGGCACCTGGGCCGAAACTCATCAGTATCAGATCATTGGCCCTGGTCGAGAAGTCTTTATCGTGCTGCCCGAGTCCGGCGGCGAGTCAGAAATGGTCGTAGAAATTCAATATCCAGTGAAGCCACACTCATAAGTAGAGACAAACAATGACGATAGAACTTTGGATGCTTTTAGGCAGCGTACTGCTTCTCTTTTCGCTGATTATGGTGCAGCAGGTTTATGTAGATATTACGCTAGGTGCAAAATACTCTCTTTCCAACCGAGAAGGCTCAAAACCCACCGCTGCCATCAGCGGACGGATTGATCGCGCCATTGCCAACCTGATGGAGAACTTGGCGCTGTTTACGCCAGTTGTATTGGTCCTGAGCGCTGCTGACATCTCGACAGGGGCAGCGCGAACGGGCGCGGTTGTGTTCTTTTGCGCTCGAATTATTCATGCTGTCACCTACGTTTCTGGCATTACTGTGGTTCGTAGCCTGGCCTGGTTCGCAGGTATCATTGGCATTGGCATAATGCTTTCAGCGCTGTTTTAGTCTCACAGGAAACGCTACGGCTGACTGATATAGCGGGAGATAAAGGCTACATACTGACGATGAGTGTAAAATGGCAACCTCAAAACCTGCACAGACCTGCTATCAGCCTGCGCCCTACTCCTATCTGAAGAACTGACCTTATTTACAACTTTTAACGCTAGACTTTTTCGGCTTTAACATATGTAATATAAAAAGTAAAGCGTTTTCCTGTAAGGTTTATGAGTTTAGCGGCTACGACGATTCTTCAGGCAGCTTCAACTTCGCCAGCGGCGGTGAAAGAGCGCGCTAGCAGCACGCTTAAGGAAAAGTACCCTGACTATAAAATCATCGTGCTCAATGACGATTTCAATACTTTTGAGCATGTTGTCAAAACGCTGACGACTTACATTCCGGGGATGGATAGCGATCACGCCTGGGATCTGGCCGACAAAATTCACAATGAAGGTCAGGCGATTGTGTGGGTCGGGCCACTGGAGCAGGCGGAACTGTACCACTCGCAGCTCATTCGCGCTGGGTTGACAATGGCTCCTCTGGAGAAGGCATAGACGGTCAATGCCTTAGACTGTGGGCATTGATTCGCACGGATGATCTGAGCGCGTGGGCAGAAAAGGCAAGGGCAAGAAGCGCGCGGGCAAGGCAAGTAAGCCGCAGAAAAATTCAGAGCCCTCAGCTTCGCAATCAGTCCCAAAGGCTTCAAAAGGCCGGGTTGTGATCACACACTCCACCTATATTCCAGGACTGATCGCGCTGCTGGAGAAGCTAGCTGACCATCCTGAAGTGCAGACGGTTACGCCCGCTGTGATTTCCCGAGTGAAATCTAATTCGCCTCGGCTACGACTGAAGGTCTCTGTGCCCATTACCGGCGGTCACAAGCTGATCGCCCGTCATCGGAAGTCGGCTCAGGAGGTGTTTGTGATTACTCAGTGGAGCAAGGCTGAGTTGGAGCAGGCGATCGCTCATATCCTTTCATAAGCGCCCTTCTTACTTCTGGCATGGCAGCCCCTCACGTCACTTTCGATCCCCTTACAGACCCTTGGCAGCAAGAGGGCGCGGCTCACTTTCAGATCGGTAAAGCTTTTTTCCGCGAGAGTAGCCAGACCGGTCGAGATTTGGCAGTGCTGGCAGCGATCCTGTACAAAGCTCAGCACGGTCACCTTCGCGTACTCGATGCTATGACCGGCTGTGGTGTCAGACCCTTACGCTATTGCCTAGAAGCCGGGGCCGACTACGTCTGGGCCAACGAAGGCAACTGGGAGCTGCAAGCCTGCCTGCAAGCTAACCTTGCCCGCAGCCTGCCGCCCGACCGCTACCAGCTCACCTATGAAGACGCCAATGCCGTCTTTTTCGACTGCTATCAGCGCCGGGACTTTTACGACCTGATCGATATCGACAGCTTCGGCAGCCCGACCCCCACGCTCAGTACGGCCCTGTGGGCCGTCAAACTCGGCGGACTGCTCTATCTCACCAGTACAGACGGTCGGGCGACGAGCGGTCACGCCCCGGAGAAATGCCTGCAAACCTACGGCGCGTATGCTCGCTCCCATCCGGCGGTACATGAGCAGGGGCTACGGCTATTGCTGGGCACGGTGGTGCAGCAGGCTGCCGCCAAAGGGCTGACCGCTCAACCGGTGTTCTCTTTTTACCAGGGCGAAGTCAATCGGGTAATGGTGCGGATTAGCCGGGCGGCGGCTTGGCAGTCAGCGCGCTATGGATTTTTGGCCTACTGCCATGGCTGCGGTCACTTTCAAACCGTGGATTGGAAAAAGCTGGGGCGAGTATCCTGCCGGTGCGATGCTACCTCACCGCCGGTTGTGAGTGGGCCGATGTGGCTAGGGCCATTACACAATCGGCGTGCGCTAGCAGCAATGCACCACATTGCTGAAAACCGACAGGCGGCGACTCAGCCCCAGGCATGGGAGAAATGCCAGAAATTGATAGAAACGATGCAGGCTGAAGCCGACCTCCCACCCTATTACTACTCGCTCGCAGAGATCGGCAGACGCGGGAAAACGGACATTCCCCCGCGTGAAGCTTTGCTCGCCAGTCTTCGCCAGCAGGGCTTTACTGCCGTGCGTACTCACATCGACGCTCAAGCGATCAAAACGGATGCACCAATGGAGACCTGCCTTCGGCTCGCGGCCCAGGTGCGTCATTAACTGTCACAGCCGCCACTTTGACCGGAATCGGCCTTCTTTAACTTGAAAGTACTTATACTGAAGTACTGACTTGACCGAACCGACAACGCCAGAGGCCAAAATTAGCATGAAGATGGTTTTTGCAGGGTTAGCTATCGTGGTTGCTGCCGTAGGGGGTGGCATCGGCTATGCCGCGATGAAAACGATGACGACGCCCGACTGGTACAACGCTCGCAGCGATCAGCCGGTGACTATCCTTTCTGAAGCTGAACCGCCGCCTTTGGAAGTATCGCCCGGAGACGTTGTAATCTCAGCCGGTGAATTGAATCAAATGGTGACTGAGGCGATCGCCCAGCAACCCTACACCGCCCCCTTGCTCAACGTCGCTAAAGGTGTCAACACCTCTATCGAAAATGGCCGAATTGAGAGCGGCCTGGTTATGAACTTAGCCGATGTCCCCCGAGAGGCCCTCCCTGTCGAAGGACAACAGGCAGTAGATAACCTGACGCGAACCTTCCCCTTCCTGGCGAATCGCGACGTTTACTTAGGCATCGAAGGCAGTCCGAAAATTGTTAATGGCGCGCTCAGCTTAGAAGATACTCACGTTAAGCTAGGTCAGCTCAGCCTGCCAGTCGCTAATGTTGCAAGTCAGCTCGGTCTTTCCCAGACAGACATCGAGCAGCAGATAGAAGCAGCCCTGTCGCAGCAAGGGCTCACGCCTAGCGATATTCAAATCGTCGATGGACAGCTGGTGATTAGTGGGTTGCCTCAATAGACCAGATGGTGCCGCGTCAGTGCTTAATTTTAGGATTGGTTGTTTGAGAGAGAGGGGGCGAAAGGGAGAGGGGGCGCGTTGCTAATATTTCTCTCCCCTGCTTCCCCTCTCCTCTGTTCCCTACTGCTCCTGAACCAGGCGCATGTAATTCTGCTTAAGCTGGATGTTACTCTTAGCCATTTTCTCAGACAGACCCGCTTCGGCATCGCTCAGGCTTTCGTAGAACATCGCCGACCGCTGAACAGAGAGATATTCTTTCCAGAGCTGTTTTAGCAACGTCGTTGCTTCTGGGCTTTCTTTCTTGAGCTGAGGCAACAAGGCTTCAAACTGAGCGTTGGCCTGGTTGTAGTTTTTGCCGTTTTTAGCGAGCGCAATAGCTCCTGATAGCGTTACTTCGAGCAGACTCTTTTCAGCAGCGGTGTCTTCGGAAGACGGGTCTTGAACAAATTGAGGAGAAGATTGGTCAGCCATATAAGGGTGAATTTAAGTTTTGTAACGTTCTTATCATGCGATAAAAAGGGGGCGATCGCCTCTACAAAAGTGCAGAAAAAGTGCAGACAGCCACTGGACAGATAGGCAGAAATTTCTGTCCGCCTCGCTAGGAGCGCCCTAACGACAGTAAGTCGTACAGCCCCAGTGTCGGCTGTGGGGGAGCCTTGGGCCGCGCCAACCACGTCGCCGCAGTTCACCAGCAATCAGCCCATTGATGCCACAGTGGGCGACTAGCACCACCGCCCCCGCTTGTGACTGTCGCTCTAACAGATCAGCCGCCAAGCGTGCCCGCGCCCTAGTGTGTGTCAGCGTCTCGCCCCGGGAACTGCTGTAGCCCAGTCGCCACAGCGCCAGCGCAATCACTGACCAGGTCAGCGCCGACAGGCGCAGCTGCCGAGGAAAATCAACCGGAAACTCAATCTCGCGAAACTGTGGATCAATGATGGGAGCCACCGGTACTCCCAGCAGTTCGGCTGTGTGTAAGGCGCGGGGACGGTTGCTAGAAAAGACCCGATCTGCCCTCGCCATCACCTGCCGCACAGCCAGGGGAGGAAGTGCCCGCTGCGCCACTTTGGCCGCGTCGTAGCGCTCTACAAACAGACGAAACTGATGTCCCCTCACCGCCTGTCGGAGCGATACCGCAGGTGGCCCGTGACGGATCAGCGTAATGGTGGACTGTTTGCTGGAGGGTATCCGGCTGAGCGGTATCCTAACCCCGTCGTCAATGGGCGGGCATAAGAGAGAGCGTATTTGAACCATTTTCTGAGTAATCATATGGCGCGAGCCCGAAGAAGCGGCTGGCAATAGCGTAAAATTTGCATCAGTAACAGACGGGCAAATTCTATGGTGAATGCGGTTTCTATTCCCACTGAGACCTCTTCAGGTCAGCTTAGCTGGCAGCAGCTGGCCGATAAAGCGCTGCTTGGCCAACCGCTCACCCGCTCCGAATCGCTCGCCGTTCTTCAGGCTGCGGATGACGCTCTCCTCGATCAGCTTGCAGCGGCCTATCGGGTTCGTCGCCATTACTGGGGCAACCGCGTGCGGCTACATTTTTTGCTGAACGCTCAAAGTGGCCTCTGCCCCGAAGACTGTCACTATTGTTCCCAGTCTAAAATCTCTAGTGCGGAAATTGAGAAATATCCGCTGATGGCCGCTGAAAAGATTGTCGCAGCCGCTGATCGCGCCCATCAGCTCAAGGCAGGCACCTTTTGTATGGCGCTTTCGGGCCGCACCCCGTCCGAAAAAGTGTTTGCGGGCGTTTTAGCCGCTGTGCGCAGCGTTAAAGCGAAGTATCCGATGCGAGTGTGTACGACGTTGGGGCTGCTGGATGAAACTCAGGCCCGTCAGCTCGCCGCCGCCGGGGTAGATCGCATCAACCACAATCTGAATACGGCTGAAGCGCATCATGCCGAGATCTGCACGACCCATACCTTTCGAGATCGGCTGTCGACTGTGCAAGCTGTTCAGGCAGCGGGGCTGACTACCTGCTCAGGCGGCATTTTTGGCATGGGCGAATCGGATGAGGACATTGTTGATCTGGCGCTATCGCTGCGCCAGCTGAACGTGACCAGCGTGCCGCTGAACTTTTTGATTCCAATTGCGGGTACGCCTTTTGCTGAGCGCCAGGAGCTAACGCCGCAGCGCTGCCTGCGGATACTGTGTCTGTTTCGACTGCTGCTGCCGGCTCAAGAAATTCGGATTGCGGGCGGACGAGAAGTGCATTTGCGATCGCTCCAACCCCTCGGTCTTTACGCCGCCAACTCTATCTTCGTCGGCGACTATCTCACGACCCCAGGCCAATCTGCCCCGCAAGACTTTGAAATGATTCGCGACGCGGGGTTTGTAATTGAAGCCGCAGCTGAAGCCATGACTGAGACCATGGTGAGCTAAGCAGTCAATTAGGCATAATGAGAATATCACTTGCCCCCACTGTAGCTACATGAGCCGTCGTCTATTTATCGGAGATGTCCACGGTCAATACGACGGACTGATGAGACTGCTCGCCATGATTGCCCCCACCTCAGACGACCAACTACACTTTGTTGGCGACCTGATTGACCGGGGGCCAAAGAGCGCGCAGGTTGTAGAGTTTGTTCGGCGGGGTAACCATCCTTGCGTACTCGGTAACCATGAGCATTTGCTGCTGAGCGCCTTTCCCGATGAAAATTCTCATCTGGAAGCCTTTCATCGCTGGCTGAACAGCGGCGGTCAGCCAACCCTCACCAGCTACCCCAGCACCGAAGCGCTGCTAGAACATGTAGACTGGCTCAAAACTTTGCCACTGTATTTGGACTTAGGCGACGTTTTCTTGGTTCACGCTGGGATAAATCCTCGCAAGCCTCTGAGCCAGCAGAGTCCAATTGACCTTTGCTGGATTCGAGATGAGTTTCACGCCTATCCCCGCCCTGCTCTGAAAGGTAAGCGCATTGTCACGGGTCACACGATCACCTTTACCCTGCCCGGCGTGATGCCAGGGCAGATCGCACAAGGCCCAGGCTGGATAGATATTGACACGGGTGCGTATCACCCTAAGAGTGGCTGGCTGACAGGGTTAGATATTGACAACAATCTGGTGTATCAGGTGAATATCCATACCCGCGCTAAGCAGATAACGACTCTAGATAAGGCGACAGCCCTTGTCAAACCGACCGCTATTAAATTGAGAGGAAGGCGTCAGTTTTTTGTGGGCTAGTTCAGGCCAGTACCGTTTTGCCGGTGAAGTAGTCCTGTAGCTGCTGCTGGTGATCGTGAGCCAGTTCGGCCAGGGGCAGATCTGAAACTTCAAACGCTCGAACCTCTGACACTTCAGCCTGATCAACTATTTGAAATGTGCCTTCTGCCTGTGCTTCTAAGGCGACACAGACGGAATGAAAGCGAGGATCTCGATGAGCCCCTGAGTAAACGCCAACCAGTCGCCCTACGGTCGTCAGCATCAGCCCAGTTTCTTCGGCTAGCTCTCGTTTAGCAGCCGTCGCAATATCTTCATCCCAATCGACAATTCCGCCCGGCAGCCCCCACCGCCCATTGTCCCGGCGGCGAATCAGCACAATGCGACCGTCAGGCAGCAGTGGAATTACGCTGGTTCCTACAATCGGGCGACGCAAAAGAAGCCCTAGCAGCGTACGCACCGGGCGCAGTCTGCGCAGAGGGTGAAATATCTTCGGCATAGGTAAAAGCAGCTAGCGGCGACCAAGTTTGCGTGAGTGCAATAAAGACCTGTCATTCATCATTTCAGTTGAACCTTTAAGGTTGCCCGAGGTTCTGTGAAGGACTAACCTTCAGCATTTCAGTCAGTAGTCTCAGCAAGAAATTGGTAGTCCGACCGTATGAAGCGTAGAGTCACCTCTACTCCATTCTACACCGGGGCGAATACACAAGGACGAGCAGTGATAATGATTATCATTCCATGCTATTTTGAATGGGTTGGTTTTGCAGTCGGTAGCTAGGATGGCACTTTTTCTAAACCTAACGCTAAATGTCAACAAGATTTTTCATGCGAAGATGTCTGAGAGGCTCAGGGGGGCGGTGATAGCCTGCGTGATCGCCCTCACTAGCTGCACAGCCTCTCAAAATACGGTCTCTCAAACCTCAGAAGGTGCGCCTGCCGAGGGTACTTTGCAAGTGGTGACGACGTTCTTGCCGATGACGAATTTTACGCTGGCGGTGGCAGGCGATCGCGCTCAAGTCAGCCAGCTACTGCCTGCCAACGTCACGCCCCACGACTATCAGTCCAAACCTCAGGACGTTCAGCGCCTAGCTGAAGCCGACGTTCTGGTCGAAAACGGGCTAGAACTAGAAACTTTTTTAGAAGACCTCACGGATAACGCTGATAACGCCGACCTGACCGTGATTGACGCTAGCAAAGGGATTGAAACGCTGGCGCTGGCGGTGGAGCGCGAAGATGTGGAGCACGAGCATGGTGAAGCCGATCCTCATGTTTGGCTAGACCCTAAGAAGGCGATCCAGCAGGTAGAAAATATCCGCGATGGGTTAATCGCCGCTGATCCTGAGGGAGAAGGTGCATACACCGAGAACGCCGCTGCTTATATTACTCAGCTCCAAACGCTTGATCAGCGTATGAGTCAGGTCCTGGCTCCCTACGCTGGCAAAACTTTTGTCACCTATCACGACTTTGCCCACTACTTTGCTCAGAGCTACGATCTCGAGGTAGCGCACCTGGTCAGCGTGCCAGAAGACAATGCTGCTCCTGCCGATGTGAAACGAGTAATCGAAGCGGCTCAGTCCTCAAACCTCAAAACCCTGCTCAGTGAACCGCAGCAGCAGGGCAATCCGTTTGCAGCCCTAGCAGACGATCTGGGCGTGCAGGTCAGCATTTTCGATCCGCTAGAGACCAGCGGTCCAGAAGGGCGCTCTCCTAACTACTACCTCACAACCATGGAGCAAAACTTAGACAGTCTACAAGCGGCTTTCGCCCAGGCGTCGCCCTAGCGTTGATTGAGTTTGACCCGGCTACATCCATGATTCCAAGCAAACGATTAACAGGGAAGTTCTTGAAAGAGTCACCTTTGACACAGGCTGTGCTAGCTGTTGACCAGCTGACAGTGCGGCGAGGGCAGCAGGCGGCGCTGCAGGATGTTTCTTTTACCCTGAGCGCGGGCACAGATGTCGCCATTGTTGGCCCCAATGGTGCTGGGAAAAGCACGTTGGTGCAGGCAATTTTAGGCATTTTGCCGCGTGAGTCAGGAACGGTGGCGCTGCTGGGTCGTCCACTCAGCGCCCAAGGGAAAATTGCAACAGCAGTGCGGCAGCAGGTCGCTTATCTACCGCAGAATTTTTTGGTGGATCGGCGGATTCCGCTCACAGTGGGAGAGCTCGTCGCCCTGGGCTGGGACAAGTTAGGATTGCAATTGCCTTGGGCTCAGGCCACCACCAGGCGCTCAGCGGTGCGTCAGGCGCTAGAACGGGTCGAAGCCGGTCATCTAGGTCGCAAATTTATCAGCGATCTGTCGGGCGGAGAGACCAAGCGAGTGCTGCTGGCCTATTGTCTGGTGCGATCGCGCCAGCTCCTCATCCTGGACGAAGCCCCGGCTGGCCTAGACATCCGTGGTGAAGCCGACTTTTACCGGCTGCTATATGAGCTCAAAGCCGAGCAAGGCTGGACGATCTTACAAATTTCTCACGACTTAGACATGGTCAGACGACACTGCGATCGCGTCATCTGCCTCAACCGCCGCCTACTCTGCCAAGGCGTCCCCGAAACCGCCCTCGCTCCCGAAAACCTCTCCGCCACCTACGG
Source organism: Phormidesmis sp. (assembly GCA_049646425.1). Taxonomy (GTDB): domain Bacteria; phylum Cyanobacteriota; class Cyanobacteriia; order Phormidesmidales; family Phormidesmidaceae; genus Phormidesmis. The sequence continues at coordinate 26,966 of JBARVU010000465.1, forward strand.
CTCAGAATTCGTCCGCTACCGACATGCCCACGAGCGATGAACCGCATTTCCCCTTACCCCCATGCCCGACCTCTCCACCGCCCTCGCCCTCTTTCACTACCCCTTCATGCAGCGAGCGCTGATCGGCGGCATCCTTACGGGCCTAACCGGCGGACTACTAGGCAGCTTCACCGTCGTCCGTCAGCTCTCCTTCTTCAGCGATGCGCTGGGCCATTCCACCATGCTAGGTATCAGCGTAGGCATTGCCGTTGGTATCAGTCCGTCGGTGATTGTGCTGCCGTTTGCCCTGCTGTTTGCCGTTGGGGTGACCTACCTACTCGAAAAAACCGATCTGTGGACAGACGCCCTGCTCAATTTGATCTATTCGTCGGCACTGGCGGTTTCTGTGATCGTGCTCAGCCTGTCGGGTCGCTATCAAGGCAGTATCAATACGCTGCTATTTGGCGATATTTTGGCGCTGCAGACCGGCGATTTAGTCGTGAGTGGACTGCTGCTGATCGGGTGCACCTTGTTTATCGGGCTGACGCTGCGGACTCAAATGCTGCTGACTTTGAATGAGCCTTTGGCGATCGCCCGAGGCATCAACGTTTCTGCCCACCGCACTGCTTTTATGATTCTGCTTTCGCTGGTTGTGGCTACCGCGATTAAAGCGATTGGCGTGCTACTGGTCGGTGCTTTTGTGGTCATTCCTGCCTGCGCAGCCCGATCACTCAGCCGCAATTTTGTGGGTTACGTGCTTTTGTCAGCTGGGCTCGGTGCGCTGAGCGCCATTACCGGCATGTTCCTTTCAGCGGCGTTTAATCTACCGTCGGGGCCGAGTATTGTCGTGGCTCAATTTGCTTTATTTTTGATGGCGATCAGCCTACCAGCCGTGGTCTCTCTTGGGCGCAAGACCTCATAGCCGGTCCTCGCTAGCGTGGCGGCAAGATTACTTTCACCAATGGCTCGAACTTGGCAACCAAATCTGGACGTGTGACCAGGCTGGGAAAAGGATAGCTGCTGTAGTCTTTACCTGGCGTCAGGGGAAAGGATGCTCGACCCTCTACCATCAGCCAGCGAGCGCCTGCTGCCTGAGCGATCGCCCATACGGCAGCAATATCCCAGATTTTGGGCGTCGCCTCTACGGCCCCTAAGCTCAGACCCGAGGCCACCGTCAGAATGTTGTAGGTTGCCACTCCCAGCATGCGAACTTTGCAGGGAAAGGGCTGCTGCAAGATTTTTGTGCTGCGCGCGCACAGGCTAAAGAGGTGGGAGCCTGAGGGGGCATCTGCAGCCATGTGAATCGCCCTGCCGTTGACAAACGCACCTACCGGCATCTCTAACCCCGACTGACCTGGCCAGAAGCCGTAAAAGTGCTGATCGATCGGCGGAATATACACATGGCCAAAGACCGGTGTGCCCTGATAAAGCAGCCCTAGCGAGATCCCCCAAAGCGGAACGCCTCGGGTAAAGTTGGTCGTCCCATCAATCGGATCGATCACCCAGCACCAGTCCGTCGTTGGGAAAATATGAGCTGCTTCTTCGCTGAGGATGCCGTGATCGGAAAAGGCTTTAGCAATGCGACTGCTCAGTTCTGCATCCGCCCATTTGTCATATTCAGTCACCAAGCTACCGTCGGCCTTTTGTTCAGCAGTCGCGCTACCGAATGCTCCGAGCAAGTGCGCACCGACTTCATGAGTCGCCTGCTGGGCAAAGGCAGTCACCTTGTCCCAAAAATCAGATGTGGTCATGGGTTTTTATCTCTAAACGGCCTGGGGCGTACCTACATAGTGCGCCATAAGTGGACTCATCTGGCCCTCATCGGCCCGCGCCGATATCCGAGCCGTTTGGATGCTGATGTCACCGCTTTCGCTTTAGTCAGGCAGATCCTCTTCTCCATCCATTTCCATCGGGGAGAACGCTAAGCGGTCGAACAAAGAAGCAACTGCTTCTCTCGATTGATCTAGGTCATGGCTAGAGAGCCGCCCGGTTTCGGCATTATTGACGACAAATGAGTTTTTTTGTCCCTCGCCTTTCTCGGTGGCGGTGACCGTTAGGATACCGTTGAGGTCGAAGTCAAAATGAACCTCGATCTGAAGTGCGCCTGCTGGCTTGGGGGGCAGTCCTTCTACCAAGAAGGAGCCCAAGGG
>JBARVU010000466.1:0-12028 GCA_049646425.1 Phormidesmis sp.
GACGTGAGTTGTAGGACTACTCACGTCTATGCAGGCGCTGCTACCGCTAAGAAAAGAATACGCTTGGGGACTGACCCTTCAGCTTGCCGTATTTGCTCAAGAAGGGATTACCAACCAACCGGGTACCGAAGCGATGCTGCGTGAGGCAATGGCCATGGGCGGCGACGTGGTTGGCTCAGCCCCCTACACCGACACCGACCCAGAACAAAACATTCAGATCGTCTTTGACATCGCTGAAGAGTTTGACTGCGATGTCGATTTTCACCTCGATTTTTTAGATGATAATGCGCCGCTGCTGCTGCCAGTGGTCGCTCGTGAAACGAACCGACGAGGCTGGCAAAATCGCGTTTGCCTGGGTCATATGACCCGCCTCGCAGGGCTTTCTCCCACAGAACTCAACGCAGCAGGCGCACTTTTAGCCGAGGCAGGCATTTCCGTCTTAGCACTGCCCGCCTCCGATCTATACATGATGGCTCGTAAAGATACTCACAACATCCGGCGAGGGATCGCGCCGATTCAGCGGCTGATTGAACTGGGAGTAAATAGCGCGATCGCCACCAACAACATCCAAAACCTTTTCACCCCGTTCGGCGACGGCGACCCGCTCAAAATCTGCACGCTGATCGCCCAGACCCTACAGCTAGGCACTGCTGCCAGCCACCAACAATGCCTGGAAATGGTCACAACCCGCGCTGCTCAGGCCATTGGCATTCACAACACGGGGATTGCAGTCGGTAAAGTCGCCGACTTGGTCATTCTCGATGCCCGCTCAGCTTCTGAAGCCATCGGCGCAGCCCCACTAGGACGCACCACGATTAAGCAGGGGCGAATTGTTTCGCGCACTTCTGTGCAACGAACCCTGATGCCAGCCTAGCCGATGTTGACTTACGCCTCAGCATCTTCAGCTGAATCCTGCTCCGACTCTTCAGCCGGATCTGCGGGCGAATTGAGCGGGCGAATATTGATAATTTCTCCTCCCAGCATCGTAATTCGCCGCATTTCTTCATTCATTCGGGAAAAAGGAACCTGCCTGAGCTGGGTATGGCTGCTGCGAATAGGCGCCTGGATTTGAGCGGTCACCTCATTCTCGCTGAGACCGGCGACTTCATACACAAAAATTCGACTGTCTGTGCTGCTAGCCCCGCTGGCTGCATACTGTCCTAACATGGTGGGTACCTCTTACATGGGCGAGAAAATAAGCGGAGAGTCAACAAAGGCGTTTGATTAAGCAGGCGTAATGTTCGCGACTCGACCGCCTGCTTTGTTGATGCGCTGCAAGGTTTGAGATAGCTCTTCGTAAGGTACCACCAGCGCCCGACTGCTGCGGCGAATGCTGGGATATCCCGGAAGTCGCTGGCCCGACACTTCAATCCGATAGAGCTGGCCGCGCTCTGATGTGGAAGTGGGCCTTGCGAAGGCGCGATTGGGAACATTGCCTTGCTTGGCATCCCGGAAGGCCCAGCCGCTGCTGTCTGTACTAGAGGGAGGCACGACCGCAGAAACACTGCCCTGCGCGAGTTCTGAGGCTAGCCGAGAGCTGCTGCCCGCGATCTGAGCGCGATCGCTATTCGCATACCCCCGATACAGGCTGAACATCCGCGTGAAGCCCGCAGTCTTCTGCCCGGTTTGCGTATCGAACCCTCGGAAATAAGGCACGATCCCATCGCCAAAATTGTTCTCATACTCGACGGTATCAATGTATGAGTCGATGTCCGCATCGAACCCTTCGGTTTGATAGCGATCCAGGTGCTCTATCACCTCGGACTCATCATAGGGCGCCCGACCCAGCAGATGCTTGAAGTTCAGCTCAATTACCCGGGTTTGAAAATTGGGATAGAGAAATTTCTCTTTATAGAGATCCGACTTAGCCACCGCCCGAACAAAGTCTCTCACGGTTAATGCCCCGCTCGTCAGCAGAGATTCCAGCGTCGTCAGTCGCTCTGATTTCATCAGATAGTCATTGCCCAGAACCTGTCGATAAACCGCGTAAATCACGGTCTGAGCCGCATCTGCGGAAAAGTTTGGGCGCAATTCGACGGGACTTTGATCGGCAAAAGGAGCGGTGCCCAAGCGAGTGGACGCGGATGTAATAGCCACGGACTGTTCTCCTGAATAAGGGTGTAATGAGACGATTAACTGCTAAAAGCGGTGGTTTCACCTATCTGGGGTGGCGTCTAAGCGGGCGTGATATTGACAATCTGGCTACCCCGCTTGTTTAAACGCTGTAGGGTCGGCGATAGCTGGTCGTAGGAAACCACATATTCCTGAACACCCAAACGTACTTGCGGTGTCCGTCCGCTTGCGGATTGTGAGACACGCACTCGGTATAGCTGTTCGCGGCTACCGCCTGTGACGCCCTGAAGCTCTTTGCCGCCGGTGGAGGTTCTCACTGGGCTAGCAGAGTTGCGGGCAAGCTCTCTGGTGAGACAGGCTTTTTTGGGATTGGCGCGATCGCTGGTCGCCGCTCCCCGATATAGCTGAAACATTCTGGCAAAACCGACAGTCTTCTGACTCAGCTGCGTGGCAAACCCGCGATAGTAGGGGACAATGCGATCGCCAAAATTGTCCTGGTACTCGCGCGAGTCAATATAGCTGTTAATTTCAGCTTCATAACCCTGCTCAATATAGAGATCTACGTGCTCTGCAATCTCTTGCTCATCGTAAGGAGCTCGGCCCAGCAGGTGCTTGAAATTCAGCTCAATGAAGCGTACTTGAGGCGTACTGTAAAAAAACTTTTGTTTATAAAGCTCCGACATGGCTAGCGTCCGGACAAAATCAGAGACTCTGATATTACCCTGCCGGAGTAGAGATTCCGCGCTGGTCAGCCGTTCAGCTTGCATGACGTGATCGTTCCCGAACACCTGCCGGTAGGTCGCCCAAATGACTGCCTGCACGTCATCTTCGGAGGCGTTAGCTCGCAGCTCAGTTGGCGAGAGCTGAGCGACGGTTTCAAAGCCGAGCAGTCTTGCAGAAGTTTCAGTGGTCATGGATGGAATCCTCATATTTGAGTCAAAGCTGTTAATAGAAGCTGTTATAGGTTAAGTGCCGGGTTTGCAGAGGGGTAAGGGGGTGATGAGGGCGGGGGATAGCCGACAAAAGCATGCGCCCCCGCGCCTAGTCTCTAAACCTGACAGACCTCTAACTCAAGGCATTGATCGCATAGTCGATGTAGGAATTTGCCTCTACCGCTGCGTCTCCGCTCAGGCCATGATTCGCCCGGATGTGCTTCAGCGCTTCTACATACCAGCTCGGAGACAGCTCAAAGGTGCTGTTAATCGCGCCAATGCCCGAAATCAAATACTCATCCATCGGGCCAGTGCCGCCGGCAATCAGGCAGTAGGTCACCATCCGCAGGTAGTAGCCAATGTCTCTAGAGCACTTCTCTTTGCCGGAGGAGCTTGAGGCGTAGTTGTTGCCCTCCATTTGGGTGGTGTAGGGGAACTTTTTGTACACCGCCTGAGCAGCGCCATCAACTAGGCTGTCGGCATTCTTACTGAGTGACTGCGCCGCCGACAGGCCAGCTTGAGCCTGACGGAAGCGACCAAAAGCGACCTGAAGCTCAGAACTGCTGAGGAAGCGGCCTTGGGAATCTGCGGCTGCAACAGCCTCTGTCATGGGAGTTTTCATGAATGAAATTTCTCGTTGAAGGTTTACAAAAGAGTGAATTGGAGACGGTCATCTAAAAACGGTCGTCCAAAGCAGGTCAATCCAAAACTCGACCTGCCAAAGCTTAAACTTGCGCACGCTAGCTAACGGCTGCGGCTGCTCGGTCGAAATAGCCACCGAGTTCAGACATCAAGGAGCTACAGTCTCCTTGAGTAACGCCTTCTTTGTCGTTAGCGATCGCCACTGCGGCCTCTTTCATTTTGTTGACGCCAGTAGCCACCGAATTACCCGGCACACCCAGCGCAGTATAGGTCTCTCGCAAGCCGTTCAAGCAGCGGTCATCCATCACGCTGACATCGCCCGTGAATACCGCATAGGTCACATAGCGCAAGATAATTTCCATATCGCGCAGGCAGGCAGCCATGCGACGGCTGGTATAGGCATTTCCGCCTGGGGAAATGAGCTGAGGCTGCTCAGAAAACAAAGACCGAGCCGCACTTGCCACAATTTCAGAAGAGCTACCTGTGATTCGGTTCACCACATCAATGCGCTTGTTTCCCTCAGCCACCATTTTGTTGAGTGCGTCAATCTTATCGTCACTGATGTATTCGCCGCGAGCGTCAGCTTGGGAAACGACTTTAGTAAAAACATCGAACATGTGAAAATTCTCCTACTTCGTTGCTGAAATCTGGAAGCTGTTCCAAATTCTGGCTCAAAACTTGCAGCAGACTCTCAAATGACTGAACCTGCTTTAGAACTGGGTATTTCGAGCTAGTGACCTAATTTAATCAATTGGGTTGTGCAGATCCTGTGCACAGCTTTGTTTCCGACCAGTTACAATTGCTCGAAAACTCGCTATATTCCTTACGCAGAAGGCTTTTCAGGAATTCTGAAAGCGCCTTCATACTTTCCACAAAACTTCATACTTCATTACAGCAGCAGCTTTCTCGCCCCGATCACCGCCTCTAGGGCGAGTCAAATAGCATCGTTTGCAGGTACTGCTCAGCCCAGTCTGGCCCAAAGGCATGCGCTAGAATTCGCCGCGTCTTGTCATTTTTTTGCTGCTGCAAACAGTAATGCCGCTGCCCTGCTAAAACCGAAGCGCGCTCATCGGCTGACGTGATCACCTTGGCCTCGCTAGCAAACTGGCAGTGGAGCGAGACATATTGAGTCACCCGATTTAAAAAGGCCCTTTCTTCCCGCCGCGTCGTCGGGCGCACAAACAGGCAAAAGTCCGAGAAAATGCTGCCCCACTCTGGCAGATCGCGAGGTTGCGTGAAACGAGCGGGCGGGAGGCTACTCAATGCCTGAACGTAGTTCGTAGGTAGGATGCGCTTTTCTGACGTAGACGCCTCACCGACCGCAGAGACTGGAGAGAGATCGACAATGGCTGCGCTAATTGCCTTTGGCCCCCCGACAATATCTACCCCAAAAATCGGCAGATCAAAGCAGGGGCGAGGAAACATCACGCAGTGGAGAATATCTAGGGTGTTGCCAATTTTGGCTAGCTCCAGATGGATTTTACGAAACTGAGAAGTCTGATAGCAAATGTTGCGGATAGTCAGGCGATCGCCTTCCAGCATTCCCTCCACATAGCCCAAATCCTCAGGGATGCTATAGGGCAATAGCGTTAGCTGATTGTGCCAAACACTCTCTAGAATTTCAGTGAGCTGACCGGTTAAAGACTGTTGCTTGCGTGATGTCTTTCGTACCTTCTTTGGTAACGTCTGCTGAGGGGTTTGAACCATGGGGCGCTAAGATCCTTGAGAAGACTTCTGCTATCACCTTGCCCTACCCACTGTGCAGTCTCTGTGTAGATTAGCTAGCTTGTCGTTTGCTGCGCTCGATGTCTTTTGAGCCGATTGAGTAGCCGTAAAGCCAAGTCTCTTGCCTGAATCGGTTTGGTAATGTAGTCGTCAGCACCGACGGCAAACGCCTGATTTTGTTTGTCTGGATCGGTGTGAACGCTCAAGAAAACAATCGGTAGCTGCTGCCATCGCGGGTGGCTGCGCAGTACCTGACACAGCTCAAAGCCGCTGATGTGAGGCATTTCAACGTCGAGTATGACCAGATCGGGCACCACCTGGTTGAACAATGTCCAAAACCGCTGTGGGTTCGTCAGCGGCGTAATCTGCAATCTCCAGGGATGCAGGAGCTGAATCATCTGTTGCAAATAGTGAGCGTCGTCATCGACGATAAGAATCTTGCTCACCTGATAGCTCATTGACTGCCTGATCACCTCTAGAATCGCTGTGGGAGCAACCGGATACTCCAGTATGATCGCCCCGCCCCGGCGAATCAAATCCAGGCGATTGCCAAAGTCAGCTTGAGGGGTAATTACCAGCACCGGCAGATGAGGCCACTGCGCTGCGAGCTTAGCAATAAACTGCAGCAGCATTTGCAAAATGGGTTCCTCTAGCACCGGATCAGCTTCACCTGCCACAAAGTTGATCGCGACTAAATCAGGCAGAGTGGCTGCTGGCGCTATATTCTGAGGTTCCTGCGAAGATACTTGAAAGGGCAGCATGTCAGCGGCGGATTCAATGGAGGCGGCGACTGTCGTTGCAAATCCCTGTCCTACAGCCAAGGCCATGAGCTGCTGCATATAGGGCATATGGTTTACGTCCACCATTAAAATGGCTGCTGTTTGAGCCGTTTCTTCGGTTGGGTTGATCAGCTTCGGCGCGTCATCTAGCGTATGGCCCAGCGCCGTTGCCAGGGCCTGCATTTGATTGGCCTGAGCGGGTAAAAGCGCCGGTTGAGCCTGTAAGAGCTGCTCTAACTGTAAAGAGAGGCGGTAGCCTTCCGTCAGCCCAAAGGTGCCCAATGTTCCCGCCAGGGTATGAGCGATTTGTCGGGCCTGACTTTGCTGCTGTTCGCTGAGTCCTTGAGCTTTGAGCGTTTGGGCAATCTGCATCAGTTTTTTCCACCGCCCGATGCTCTCTCCTTTGTGTGCGGCCCAGGCTTGGCTCAGCCCTTCTAGATAGCGAGTTTGATGATCGCGCTGAGGATTTAATGCCCTGATTGCTTCATCTGAAGCGGTGGCCTTCAGCCGATATCCCAAGCCGTGAACGGTTTCAATGAAGTCAGCAGGCGCACCGACGCGCTTCAGCTTCTGGCGGAGCCCTCGAATGTGAGAGCGCACGGTAGATTCGCTGGGAAATTCTTCGGAAGACCAGGTTCGATCTAGCAGCGCTTTGGCATTGAAAACCTGATTGCTGTGCCGCAAAAACAGTTCGAGCAGTGAATACTCCTTGGCCGTGAGCGCGACCGGCTGGTGACGATAGGTCACCTCACAGCTCGCAGAATCCAGGCAGAGATCCCCCCAGCTGAAGATCGGTGTCGCGTCAGCCGGCGATCGCCTCAGCAGCACCCGCATGCGCGCCAGCAGCTCTTCGATATCGAAAGGTTTTACGACATAGTCATCGGCCCCGGCTTCCAGCCCTTTGATTTTGTCTGTTTGTTCATCTTTGGCGGTCAGCAGCAGAATCGGCGTGTCATCGCCCTGCGCCCGCAAACGCTCACAGAGATGAATGCCGCTGAGCTGGGGCAGCATCCAGTCTAAAACAATCAAATCGTATTCAAAAGTAGAGGCATAGGCCCAGCCTGCTTCACCGTCGCTGACCCGATCAACGAGATAGTTTTGACTGCCGAGCTGAGCACTCAGCAAGGCTGCAAAAGCGTCGTCGTCGTCGACAAAGAGTACTCTCATCAAATCCGCGCTATATTTTTCAATCTAAATTGTCCAATCTAACAGCTTAGCGATTTCACTGGCCAGTGCCAGCGGATTGAAGGGTTTGAGAATTACCCCAGCGACCCCGATATTTTGAAACAGGCGTCTTTCAGCGGTTCGGGTTTTGGCCGTCAGTAAAATCACCGGAATAGCACTTGTCTTCGGGTTGTTTCCCAGCGCTTCAAACGTCGCAATGCCATCCAGTTCAGGCATCATCACGTCGAGTAAAATGGCGTCTGGGTGGTGAACTTCGGCCTGCCGAATACCTTCTTTACCCGAAGAGGCAGTAATGCTCTCCCAGCTAGCTTCTAACTTCAAGCTCAGGCTAACTACTTTTTGAATAGACTCTTCATCATCGACAATTAAAATTCGCTTAGGTGACTGCATGGCTTTACGATCAGCGGCTAGAGGAAAGCGGAACGGTGAAACAAAAACAGCTGCCGGCCCCAAGCTGGCTCTCTGCCCAGATCTGACCGCCATGCTGTTCTACAATTTTGCGGCAGATCGCCAGTCCTAAGCCAGTGCCGCCTTTCTTGCGCGAGTCAGAAGAATCGACCTGTTGAAATCGCTCGAAGATGCTGGTGAGCTTATCACTGGGAATACCTTGCCCGTAATCTTGAACAGAAAAAAGCGCCATTGTCGGCGGCGGTACCTGATGAGGGCGGCGAGGAATGCCAGATGGCCCACTAGCCCGAGCAGGCTTGAGGTAAGGACGAACGTTCAGGTGAACAGCACTACCCGGCGTCGAAAATTTGATGGCGTTGCCGATCAGGTTCGTCAGTGTTTGCATAATGTAGTCTGGATCGGCCCAAATCGAGAGCGGCACTGACTGAGCGTGAATTTCGATGATGTGCTGCTGAGCGATCGCCTGCATTGCTTCAGCCGCTTCTTCGACCAGATCGCTCGCCTCCCAGACCTGCACGTCCATTGTCACTTCACCCGACTCTATCCGCTGTAAGTCGAGCACATTGTTTACCAGGCGGACGAGCCTATCGGTATTTTCATCGGCGACCTCTAGCATCTGCTGACCGTCTTCATCGAGCTGACCCAGGCGACCGGTGGCCATCAGCTTCAAGGAAGTATGGATAGAGGTGAGCGGCGTCCTTAGTTCGTGGCTGACCACCGCGATGAACTCGTCTTTCATGCGTTCGATCGCTTTGCGATCGCTGATATCCGTCGTCAGCGCAAAAAATCCCTTTACCTTTGGCCCTGCTTCGCTCTCTTCAATATGGGGGACATAGGTAACGCTGACCGAATGCACCTGATCATCTTGAAAGGACAGCTCCTCCTCGTAAGCCACCTGAGTGCCCGAGAGAACGGTCTCAACATAAGGCCGAATCGTTTGATAGCGGGCGCTGCCCATCACCGCCGCGAGTGACTGACCGTAAATATCGGCGGGAGCTAAGCCCAGCCAATGTGCGTAAGCCTGATTATTAAAGCGGTAGCACTGCTGAGTATCCACATAGGCAATCAGCACCGGCAAATTGTTGGTGATCAACCGCAGCTGTTCTTCACTTTGCCGCAGCGCCGCGCCGACCAGTTTGCGCTCCTGAATTTCTTGCTGAAGCGATTGGTTCACCTGCGTAAGTTCGTTCGTTCGCAGCTTTACCCGGTCTTCCAAATATTCCATCAGCTGCCCTTGGGAGAGCGCAATGCTAATTTGACCGGCGAGCTGCTGCATGAGCTCTACCTCAAACTCGCTCCACTGCCGAGGAGCCCGACACTGATGGGCAATCAACAGTCCCCACAAGTTGCTAGGTGAAGGCGCTTCGTCTGTAGGCGTCTTCAGCGGATGGACAATCGGGACAATCAGCTTAGCCTGAATGCTCCACTGGTCAATGAACTCTACCAAACAGTCAGCTAGCCCTGAGTCAGCGGCGTGAACATCGGCGATCGCCCGCACTCGCCCCTGCGCGTACAGCGCCTGATACTCTTCTGGAAAGACCTCTTCCGGAAACGGAATGCCCAAAATAGCTGGAAAAGGGGGTACCACTGCCTCGCTCGTGGTATTCCCAGTGCCGTCGGGAAAGACCTGATAAATCAGCACTCGGTCAGCTTGCAGCAGCCGCTGTACCTCATTCACCGTCGTGTGCAAAATTTCTTTGAGCTGCAGCGACTGACGAATTTTCAAAGTGATCTCTGAAAACATCTGATTTCGCTGGTATTGACGCTGCAGCCGAGTTTCAGCACCCTGCTCATGCAGTACCTGTAGCAGCCGGCTACGGTCAATTATCCCGACTAGATGGCCCTCATCGACCACCGGCAGGTAATTGATCTGATGCTGGTCAAAGCACTTGAGGAGGAGGTCAACCTGATTTAAGTCTGGGCGCGAGACAGTGACAGCAGGCTGAGTGATTACCTGAGACAGCTTCATATCATGCCAGTCGGAATTTTGGGTCAGCGCCTGAATCAGGTCCTGGTGCGTCGCAATCCCAACAACTTTGCGGCGATGCACTGCAACCACACAATTCGCCTTTGGAGCAGCGGCCATCCGCGCCAAAACCTCAGGCAGCACAGTCCGACCAGAGGCAGTCACAGGATGGGTTTCCAGGACAGAACTCCCTACTGAAAGCTCATTAGCGGCTTCAGTAGGGAGTTCACTCGTCTGATGATTAGAAGACATTAGCGGTGAGCTCTAACGTGGCGCAGTACTTCTCCTAACTTATGAGTAGTCAGGCACATCACGATGCGATTGTTTTTATTCTTTAAGTTTTAGCTCGCTTCGGTTACCGCTTCGTCTATCCAAAGAGAGGAACCACTTACCGCGACACGGAAATTTAGTCTGCTACGGCCACACGCGATCGCTGCCGTATCAGCAGAAATCCTGCCCCTATCCAAAACAGCAGTAGCCCTGTGGTAATTAACAGGGTCACCCATAGTCCCAGCTGTGCGATCAAGGCCGGAGCCGCTGCCGTAAACAGCCCGCCGCCGACAATCGGTTCAAAAAAGAGCTGCTTGTAAGCAAAGCTTTCAAACGCGCCAGACTTGTTGTCAGGATCCACCATTGTCAGCAGCAAAATGCCAGTAGCAGTTACCCCCATCGACTGACCCAAATCACCGAGCCCTTTCTCCATCCAGTAGTCTTCAAAGATGCGCGGCGCATAGAACATGAAAAAGCCGATGTTCCAGGCGAGCCCAGCGATGCTCAGGACTAAGAAGATACCCAGGTTACCCCCGATTACCTGCAAAGAGATAGAAGCCAGGGCTGTGACAACCACTACATCAAGTGCCAAACCTGCGATGTTTTTGGTCAGTCTTGGAATGATCAGCGCATCTAACCCCAGGCGAACCATCCCTAGCTGCACCAAAATGCCCCCAATCAGCGCCATCGGGAACAGCGGCACATACTCCATCATGGTGAACCCAGTTCTTCCCCAGGTTAGCGCTTCGATCAGAATCAGCCCCTGTTGAATCAGCCAGCCGAAAATCACCGCAATCCCGACAAAGCCAAAGTTGAGCGAGAGCGGATCGACCAGCAGCCCTCTAGAGAGATACCGCCGCCGCTCTCTGACTTCTTCGTCTTCGGAATGCGTCAGATCAGGAGGCATGCCTTCTGAATCGTCCACATGCGCTTCCTCTGTCTGGATATACCCCTTCCGCCGACCCCAGTCAGCAATAACCGTACCCGTGACAATTCCGGAGACAATCCCCACCGTGGCTAATCCCAGGGCCAAGTCAGCGCCTTCTTCAAACCCAAGCTCGCTTAACGTTCCGGCCATACCCCCCGCCGTGCCATGACCGCCTTCAAAGCCGATCTCAATCAGCGCGCCTGAAATCGGGTTGGCATCGAACAGTGGGATTAGAATAAGCAGCGTGACCAGAATCCCGACGACGTACTGCCCCCAGGCCAAAGATTGACCAAAGACCACCTGAGGCGCTGCTTTCCGCCAAATCGCTGCTGGGTTGGGAATCACTTCTCCTAAGAAAAGCGCCGCGAAAACAACGTTAATAAACACGCCAGGAGATTCAGACCAGATATCGCGAATGGCTTCGGTAAACAAGCCGCCCGAGAGCAGCGTCCCTTCTCCGCCAATGGCGGTGGCGATCGCCCCCAGCACCTGCGGCCCCAAAATCAGTGCCAGGGCCCCGGCGACAATTGATTCTGGCAAATAGAGCCGCTGAATCCAGCCTACTCGCTGTTTCACGATTCGCCCTGCTAAGATCAGCAGCGCAATCCAAATAAAGGCAAAGAAAACTTCTTTCAACATAGTATTGATGCAGGCAGTAGTGGGTTGTGTGCAAAGGCAGTTAGTTTAAGCCAAACTTTAAAGCCAAATGTACACGCTTTGATGAGCATTTACGCTCAGATCACATTTGTTTACTGTAGTAATACTTACCGTTGAGATTTTTCTGCTACGAACGCCGCCCCGCTACGGTCATCTAGAAATTGCCAGCTGCCGGTAGAGGTCAAGGTGCATTTGGGCAGAGGTTGTCCAGCGATAGCGCCGGGCAACAGCAGTACTCCGCTGCCGTAGCGGAGAGTCGGACTGCACAACAGCGATCATGCCAGCAGCGATCGCCCCGACATCTTCCGGATCGACCAGGTACGCATCTTCTGTCGAGAGAAATTCAGTAAAGGGCGCTCGGTTAGCGGTTAAGACGGGTAGGCCAGACGCGATCGCCTCCAACACCACCAGTCCCCAGCCTTCCTTTACAGACGGGAACACAAAGGCATCGGCCAGTCGGTAG
>JBARVU010000467.1:0-21741 GCA_049646425.1 Phormidesmis sp.
GGATAAAAGCCCGGGAGGAACTACACCACTTTACTCATGTGGCGGTTCTTCCTGGGCTTTTGTCATTTTTGAGTGTGATTTAGCCCTCTTTACGGCGCCGTAAAAAGGTTGAAGCTAGAGCAATTTAACAACAAATTAGGAAATTCAACAGATGGAAAATCCAGTTTTGTTTTGGGGAATTATCATATTCCTCTTAGGCACCTTAGGCGTCGGCGTCTGGGCCTCTAAACAAATTAAAGGAGACAGTGTCAACTTTTTGGTGGCAGGTCGAGGGCTGGTGCTACCCCTAGCGGCGGCGACTTTGATGGCCCAGTCGGTAGATTCTAACGCGACGCTCGGCAATACCGATTTGTCGGCGGAGTTTGGCTTTTGGGCAGGGGCTTCACTGCCGATAGGGCTAGCGCTTTGTCTGTTTTTAAGCGGGCTCTTTTTCGCCAAACCACTCAATCGTATGGGGCTGATCACCCTGCCCGACTTCTACCGGGTCAAATATGGCCGCCTGACTGAAGTTGTCGCAGCTGTGATTATGGTGCTGAGCTTTTCGTTTTTGCTAGCGGGCAACCTGGTTGCAGGCGGCTACTTATTTCAAACCTTTTTAGGACTGAGCTATTTCGGCGGGGTGACGCTGGTTGCTGCTTTGGTGTTGGTCTACACAGTCTCTGGCGGACTGTTTGCAGTGGCTTACACCGACGCGATTCAGGTGGCGATCGCGCTAATCGGTTCGCTCAGTCTAATTGGCTTTATCAATGCCAACTTCGGCATAGATATTCCGGCAGGCATGGGGCCTTTTGACTTTGAGCAGCTAACGGTGCCCGCTTCGGGAGCCGTTGTCAACTGGGCAACCATTCTAGCTTTGGGGCTAGGAGACATTGTCGCTATTGACTTTATGGCCAGGATATTTGCCGCCGACAGTCCTGCGACCGCTCAGCGCGCCTGTTTTATTGGCTGCGCAGGTACCCTGATCATTGGCATTCCGTTCTCGCTGATCGCGCTTTCTTCTAATCGAATTTTGGAGGAGGCAGGCGTTGTTCCTGATGGCCCGATTCTCTTTGCTTTGCTGGGCAGCGTCATTCCGTCATTTCTAGGTCTACTGGTGATCATGGCGATTATGTCAGCTTCGCTCTCTACGGCTGATGGCGCTATTTTAGGCACTTCTTCAGTGATTGCGCACAATGTTATGGGCATCGGCCAGGGAGATAGCCATGCCAATCCCAATGTGGGTGGCGATCAGCTTTTGAAAATTACTCGACTGATGGCGGTTGGGATGACGCTGCTCGGCGTTTTCTTTGCGATTCGCGTTCCCCAAACGGGCGTTTTGTTATTGCTTGCATTCGACCTTGGCTTTGCAGGGCTGATTGTCCCCTTGACGGGCGGATTGTTTTGGTCAAAATCGACCTGGCAGGGCGCATTGTCCTGTATTATTATCGGTTCACTCACCCGACTCATCTTCTTCGTCCTCACCCCGATGATGTTCGGCGTCGAAAATACGTTGTTTTACATTCCCAATGGGCTAATCAGCGAGACATTCGACGGGTTTCCGACGCTGATTAGCCCTATCGTAGGGCTAATTGTCTTTGTTGTGGTCTCGAATATGACCTATACGCCTGCTACTGTTGATGCCCCTGAGCGGGAACGGGTGCTGACGCGCACGTAGGGTTTTTGCCATCTTCAGAAGTATGCGCGATCAAAGCTTGAGCAGTTGTTAATCGGTGATATCTTTTGATAGGGCTATTTCCTAACAGAATGTTATGACTAAGTATAATCAACTGATTCTAGGTTGCGCTGCTGGAGCGAGTTTGATCGCGGTGATCGCCCTTCAACCCCCTGCTGCCCTCGCCGGTTCTTTAGTTTTAACCGGGGGGAGTTGGGCGTTTCCAGGGAGCGGCGGTGAGGCTGAACCCTATGGCCTCTCTATTTACGATGAAATTGTCGACCTCTCGGGCGGGCTAGCGAATGCCAAAATTGGCATCATCTCCACCGCTAGCTCCAATCCTGAGCGGTCGGCAGGCTTTTACTTAGAGGACTTTGACATTCTCTATGGAGATGCCGCAGATGTGGAGTGGATCCCGATCACACGAGATACCTGCGGCGGTATTAAGAATGATCAGGGGTCGGCGATCGCGCGCCAAATCAAGAACCGCAATGGCTTCATTTTTACCGGCGGCGATCAGTCTTTTATCACCGACTGCTTTTTTAACGAGGATCCGGTGACTCAAAAGCGCACTGATACTGCGCTGATTTCAGCCTTGCGAGACCAGTTTGAGGTGGGCGCTGTAATTGCTGGGACTAGCGCTGGAACCGCAGTGCAGCCGGTCGCTCCGATGATTACCAACGGTGAAACTTACGAAGCGCTGCGAGATGGCCCCGTGAGCTTTGTGGGCAGTCCGCCGTTCAACAACACGCTTTACTACAATCCCCTCGGTGGCCTCGGCTTTTTTGACTACGGTCTAATCGACAGCCACTTTAGTGAGCGAGGCAGGCAGGGCCGACTGATCCGTTTGGCAGCAGACTTAGGCGTCGAGACGACCTACGGGGTGGATGAGAATACGGCCCTGGTGGTGACGGATGCTGGAACGGATGAGGTAAACTTTGAGGTATTAGGGGAAGGGGGCGTTTTTATCTCTGATTTGGCTGAGGCCGAAGTCGGTGAGAAGAACGGCTACTGGACAATCTCCGATGTGAAGGCAGCCTATCTAACAGAGGGCGATCAGTTTGACCCGTTGACGAAAACAGCCTCGTTTGGAGATAAATCTCTACTCATGGGTTCGCAGTCTCAAGAAGTGCCGCTCGTCGAAAATATTTTCAGCTACTATGACGACGATTTAGGGGACTGGACAAATCAGCGGGCTTTTACAGAAGGGGCGATCGCCCTATTCAACAGCGCAGCCACAACCGCCTTTGGTGAGAGCTTTGAGGATGACCCAACCTATGGCGTCATGCTGACAAAGCTTGCAGAATCTCGTGGATTTGCGGGCTTAGACAGCCAGGGAAATCTGAAAGTCTCCTTTGAGAATCTAGCCGTCGACATTGCGCCTGTACCAGAGCCAAGTAGCCTTTTGGGATTAGTAAGTTTGCTCGGTATTGGCCTGACCTTGAGACGAAGAATTTAAAGCTCTGGCTCTGCCATACTATCGGCAAGCGAAGTCTGTGTATCCATCGTTACAGACCTGAGATGTTTGAAAGTCTAGGTTCAAAGTGGGTTTATTCGGATTGAGGACTCAAAACCAAGGCAGAACCAGAAAAGCCATCTAAGGCTGAGGATTTTAGACAATGCAAGAAGATTTGGACAGCCGCGAACCCTCTATTCTCGTATGTATGATTCCCATTGGAGTTTTGATCGCTCTGATGATCTTGAATGTTCTTCTTTTCAAGGACAACGCTACGTATGGCCCGAATCAAATCGCCTTGAGCCTATCGGCTTTGATTGCAGGACTGCTCGGTGTTTTTGTCCTGAAGCTCCCCTACCGCACGCTAGAAGAGCAAATTATTAAGTCAATCAGTATGGCCTTACAGGCTGTTTTAATTCTATTTGTCGTAGGTTCGCTCATTTCGATTTGGATCGCTAGCGGTATTGTGCCTCTGATGATTTACTACGGCTTACAAATCATTAATCCCAAGATTTTCCTATTCGTTTCCTGTGTTGTTAGCTGTATTGTGGCGCTGTGTACAGGCAGTAGCTGGTCTACTAGCGGTACGATTGGCATCGCCCTAATCGCGATTGGTCAAACCTTTAATGTTCCGGTCGGGATGGTGGCCGGGGCGGTGATTTCAGGTGCTTATTTTGGCGATAAGATGTCACCTTTATCAGATACGACCAATCTGGCGCCTGCCATGGCAGGGACTGATCTGTTTACTCACATCCGTCATATGGTTTACTCATCAGGGCCTGCCATTGTGCTGGCTCTCATTGGATTTCTTTTGCTTGGGTTTTTCTATCAGGGCGATAGCCTCAGTGGGAATGCGATCGCCGATGTTCAAGACGTCATCCAAGACAACTTCAACCTCAATCTGCTTTTGCTAGCGGTGCCTTTACTGGTCGTTACGATGGTGGCGCTGCGAGTGCCTGCCCTGCCAGCGCTAGTTTTTGGCGTTCTCTTAGGATGCTTAGCCGCGCTAATCTTTCAAACCAATCTCTTAACCACCATGCTTGAGGGCAACTACACCCTTGGTGGGGCCTACCGACTGCTGATAGAGATTGCTGCCGATGGCTTCAATATCGAGACAGGCAATGCGGTGATCGACGATCTCTTTTCGAGAGGCGGCATGAGCAGTATGCTCAACACGATCTGGTTGATTATTACAGCGATGCTGTTTGGCGGCATGTTGGAAGCCTGCGGTATGTTGCAAAAGTTAGCAGGTACAATTCTCGCCGGCGCAAACGGAGCAGGCACGCTGATAGGAGCAACTGTAGCAACCTGCCTGTTTATGAATGCAACCGCCTCAGATCAGTACATCGCGATTGTGGTTCCTGCCCGGATGTTTCGCTCTGCCTACCTTAAGTACGGCTTGCATCCCAAGAATCTCTCTCGGGCGGTTGAAGACGCTGGCACCGTAACGTCGGTTTTAATTCCTTGGAACTCTGGCGGAGCCTTTCACTCCGGCGTCTTAGGCGTGCCCACCTTGAGCTACCTGCCCTTTTGCTTCTTTAATATTCTCAGCCCTATCGTATCTATCTTTTTAGGTGCGATGAACCTGACTATTACGCGTATCAACCTGGAAGCGCTAGAAAATCCAGAGGCCGCCATGGCGACTGCGGCATCCGCCAAGTAAGCGTCAGTACAGCCCATAGCCCGCCGTTGGAGTTATCCCAATGTTCAAAGTTCTACTCCCTATCGACATCAATCAGCTAGAGTCTAAGCTGACCTTCTTAGATCGCGCCATTGCCTACATTCGGGCGCTGGAGGGGCAGCTGGTGGTGATGACCGTGATGGCTGACTACGGCTCTTACTTTGTCAGCCCGCTGCTACCCGAAAATTTTATAGACAAGGCTAGGGCAAAAGCACTAGCCTCTCTGGAGACATTTACGAGGCATCACATTCCAGATGACCTCGTTGCGGGCTTAAGCGTTCGACACGGCCAAACGCACACTGAAATTCTGACAGTCGCGGAAGAAGAGAAAGTGAACCTGATCTTTCTTGGCGCCGAGCGCCCAGAACCGGTCGACTACCTGCTAGGAACAACGGAAGGACGGGTTATCCGCCGCGCCCCTTGTGATGTTCTGTTTCTTCACAGCAGCTAGCAATTGTTTAAGCTATCGGCTTGCTGCTTAACCTATTACCCTCGCCCAGCATCAAAGATGCAGATAGAACTTGGAGATCTCAACAGCCCCGACGTACAGGCCCTGCTGCGTGAGCACCTAGCAAGCATGCACGAGCACTCACCGCCGGGATGTGTTCACGCCCTAGATCTCAGTGGCCTGCGGGAAGCGTCAGTTACTTTTTGGACGGTGAGAGAATCTGGTGAATTGTTGGGCTGCGGCGCGCTGAAAGCGTTGAATGCTCAGTCAGGCGAAATCAAATCTATGAGAACTGCACAGGCACACTTAAGAAAGGGCGTTGCTACTTATTTACTCAAGTACATTCTCAATGAGGCAAGGCGCCGACAGTACAAACACGTCAGCATAGAAACCGGCTCAACAGATGCCTTCAAGCCAGCGATACTGCTCTACGAGCGGTTCGGCTTCACCCGCTGCGGCCCGTTTGCCGATTACAAAGACAACGCTTTCAGTGTGTTTATGACCGTTGAGCTATAGGAATGCCGTCGTCCCAATGACTAGCGTAAGGCTTATTTCGACTTTGGGCAGCGGGGTTCCTATGACTTCCAAGTTCTAGCCTGTTGCTTTTTGGATGGCAGTTTCAAGCAGCGATCGCCGCTGTGATTCATCCGCTTCTATCGATAACGCCTGAGTGACGACGAGCCAATCATTCACGGGCTTCTGCTCAGCGTATTTTTGGAACAAATTGTACAGCGCGTAATAAGCGTACGTGATCGACTCAGGAAATGTGAGGTCACCATCCTGCAGGGCCGAAATCGGTTCTCGAAATCTGTAGGCAACGTTTCTGGTGTCACTTCCTTCGCAGGCAGCACAAAACGCATCGGTGAGTAATTCTATGTCGACTGTTTGATCCGTGCCGCAGACGGTTTCGACATAGTTGATTTGCTGACGGGGAGCACCGTATTCGCACCATTTGGACAAAGCATACTCACCAAGGCATAGATGAATGGACTGCTTTTCAGTGATGGGTAGTTCATGAAATGCCTTTGCGAGCATGTTCATAGGACTGTATTCACGGGCCGCTATCGGCTGTAGCACATCAGATTATTGATGAGTCCGCTGCGGTGTACGGGGGATAGGGCGATCGCCCCTCAGCCGCAAGCCTGCGATTCCTAGCACTAGCAGCCCCGCCAACACACCGGGCTCTGGCACTGCTGCGCTATCGGGCGAAGCTTTAAAGAGAAGGCCAATTGGGCGCTGAAGAATTGAAGCATTGTCTACCACGAGGGTGCGGGCGCCTGTCGCCGCGTCAAACTTCAGGAGCGAACCAATTTCTGTGGTGGTATCAAAGCCCACTGTGTAGAGATCATTCTCTGGGCCAAAAGCTAAGCTGCCGATAAAGTTGCTGCTCGGAGTCGTGCCAGTATAGTTCGTGTCAAGCACAGCGAGCTCTTCACCCGTTTCAAAATCGTAGCGACGAATGCCATTGGCAAAGTCGCTCACATAAAGGTCACCATCTTGTGGCCCAATCGAAAGTCCCAAAAAGCTCACGAAGCCAAAGCTAGCGGGAAAAGGAGCTGGCTGAGGCACAAAGACTTCTCCCTCGCCTGTGGTTATATCGTACTTTAAAACCTGACTGGGGAAAAGAAAAGCCAACTCACCCGCTGCATCGGCAACGCTCCCCTGAGTGGTCACGTAGAGTTTGTCGTCTGGCCCAAACAGCAAGCCATTTGGACCGTTAAGCCCATCTGCTGTCCCGTCGCGCTGAGCAAACACATCGACAAATGCGCCCGTCTTACCGTCGTAGCGCAAAATCTGGTCAGAGCGAAAGCTGCTCACATACAGCAGTCCATCCGGGCCAAAGGCCAACCCATAAGGGCGGAACAATCCATTTCCACTGGCAAACTTGTCAATTAGCGCGCCCGTTTGCCCCTCAAAGCGATAGATGGCCGAGGTTGCTGGCGTATCGCCACTGCTGATGTACAAATTACTATCAGGGCCGTAGGCCAGCGTATCTGGGCTCTTGAATCCTGCAAAAGGCGAGATAAATTCCCCTGAAAATTTCCCGGTTTTTTCATCGATCTCAACGATGTTGTCGCCCGTGGTGTTTCCAATTAAAACCGCAGCCTGAGCAGGCACGCTAAAGCTACCGATTGCGAGCAGCGACAACAATCCCAGAACAGGGGCAATTTTCATAGGTAAGCGTCCTAACACTCTAGTTTGATTAAGCAAATTCTATCAGTAAAGGGAAAAGCCATTATTGCGCGGAAGAGACGGTGCATTCATCCACCAGCAATCTCATTTGTGCAGAATCTACAGCTAAATGCACAAATGTCTTGCTAACAAAAGACTGTGAGGCGAACAATAGGCGCACTGGGACAGCGTACAGTGTCGATTCCTCATACTCATTTAAGATCTTGCTGGATCGCCTTTGCGCATAGGTACTCCGCATATGTGGAAGAGCGATCGCTCTCTACAATCTCAAAACCTGAGCGCCCCAGCATCGCCTCAACTATCCAGCTAAAAGTACTGTGCTCCTCTCGCACATGCATCTCAAAATCTTGCACTGTCCATCCTTGCCCAGGTGGTTTCGCGACTTGCTTTATCCACTCGTCAATAGCAGTTTCGTACGCCGCAGGCGGGAACGAGAATATGACGTCGCGCAGATAAAATTTCCCCATCGGTTTTAGCAGTGCAGCGATTCTAAGAAAAGCAACCGTTTTCCAGAAATCGGGCAAAATATGAAGTGCATTCTTGGTGACAACAACATCGGCCAAGGCACCTTGATGCTCGTAGGTTAGGAAACCGGCTCGATGAAATTCTATGTTGCCGGCACCGACCTTTTGAGCTTTACTTTGTGCGTAGGTCAGCATGACCTGCGAGACATCAACGGCATGTACCGATGCGCCAGCCCGCGCAGCCTGAATCGCAAACGTTCCTGTTCCCGCACCCAAGTCGATGACAGTTTGCCCTGGCGCAATACCTAATCGAGCGACCAAAGCCTGCTCTTTTTCTAGCGTACTCGCTGTTTGATTGCGATCATAAGCTTCTACCTGCGCCAAATCTTCAAAATCGACACCTACCATCTTGAATTCATCAAACAACCAGGCAGGCATCATAAAGCTTCATTCATTAGCAGGTCTATCAATTAGTCTATTCAGAGAAGGAACTACTCAAACAGATCAGAATGAGTGCCTGTTCTTTCAAAAACGATTTCTTCGGATGACTTCTTATAAATTAAAAGCCAGTCTGGCTCGATGTGACATTCACGCCTACTTTTATAATTCCCAGTGAGTTTATGGTCTCTATATCAAGGTTCAAGCAACGTTTCGTCAAGCAGTTTCCGTATGACAGCCTTAATTTTGTCTGCCTTTTTGCCTCGCTTCAGCATCTTTTTGAGATCTCGCTCAAATTGCCTGCTATAGGATGGTTTGAGCATCAGATACCAAGCTCTTCAAACATCTCATCGACATTTTCAAAGCATACAAGATTTCTCTCAGCATCAGTATCTTCAAAGACTCTTTTGGTCGTTTCATTAGGAACCACAACGTCAAATGGCAGGCCGTTTCGCAGCTTGACTTGACGATAGAATAGCGTAATGGCTTCTGTCGTAGAGATGCCTAGTTCCTTAAACAAATGTTCAACCTCAGCCTTGAGAGCGGGGTCAATTCTCGCCCTTACAGTTGCCCCTTTTGACATAGTACATATCTCCCAATATATCACTGAGCTAATTATAGCCCAAATGGGCTACACCTAAGGGGCTACAGAGGCTTAGCTACCCTGAAATTTATATACGCTATGAATTGTTACCCACTTGAAAAATCTTCAAGGCTTCAACGTGACTGACCATCAGAATGCACTGTGATAACTCCGTACAGCCCTGAGCGCCCAAAGCTGGCGCACTCCATAAAGTGTGCAGGGTGAACGACAAAGATTTGTCAGGCTGCTAGCATTTCGGCTAATGGATTCTCACTCGGTTAATTCAGATGCTAACAGTCACTGACAGAGGCAGCTATCGCAAGCGGCTGATTTTAGCCAAGGCACTGCCTGTTTTCCCTGAGCCGCCCTACCAGGATGCCTACCCCTGTGTGCTGCCCGATGGCGATTACTTAGAGCTGCCCTTTCTACCGCTGCCGCCAGATTTTGAAAGCGCGATCGCCTTCCTCTGCTCTAACCAAACCTCCTTTGCCGTAGAAGATCGCCTCTCAACCCACATGGCTCATCTTGCGGCGGCTTTAAACCCGGATGTGATTGTCGGAATGCCTACGCTGGGCATGGTCTATGCTGCCTCGGTCGCACAGAAGCTAGGTCACGAGCGCTATGTACCGCTAGGATACTCTCGCAAGTTTTGGTATGACGAAGCGCTGTCTGTGCCAGTGCGGTCAATCACCAGCCCGATAAAGCCCAAGCAGGTCTACCTCGACCCTAAGATGCTAGAGCGCCTCAACGGCAAGCGTGTGCTGCTCGTAGAAGATGTCATCAGCACTGGCGGCACTGTCTCAGCAGAAATTCAGCTGATGGAAAAGATTGGGGCTAACGTAGTTGGTATTGTCACCGCTGTCAAAGAGACCAATGCCTGGGTTGAGAAGCTAGGCGCGATCGCCCCTCAGTGGCCCGAGAAAGTCCACGCCCCGATCAAGTACCCCTTATTTAGAAAAAGTGCCGACGGCTGGACGCCTGACTTACACACGTACCCTCCCAGCTAGTTTCGTCACGGATGGGAGCAGTACAAACGATGAATACAGGATTCCAGTCAATCGTTTATTCCTCGTGTTGATACGAGTCGTTAAAGCTATATATCTCATGAGGCATTGCTGCTTTGACGGTAGGATCGGTCGCTAGCTAGTCGAGAACCTAGAGAGTGGATCAGGGTTAATCGCAGCTGCCACCATCGGCTTTTTCTCTAAGTCATTCGTAAGCTTCTTGCTATTATATTCTGTACAGGCTCAGTGTACAGGCTCAGTAGGGTTGCGAAGGGTTACCTGTGTACAAAGCTAGGATATGAGTGCCCTGTCAATTATCTGCGGTTGAAACTATGAATACGGTCGCTATTTTACCGATTGCTGATACTGGTGGAGGTCGATCTTACCGAGCGATCACCGGGGACAAATTCTCGGTTGGCAAAACGGCGGGTCAGGCGCTAGATGCCTTAACGGTGCAGTTGGGCGAATCTGAGTTTCGGGCACTGCTAGTCATTCAAAGCTTTCAGCCTGATGCGTTTTTTAGTGAGCAGCAGCAGCAACGACTGTCAGAACTTATGGAAGCTTGGCGGTTCGCCGAAGAAAACGGTCAGGCGCTCCCACCAGAACAGCAAGCAGAGCTAGATGCTTTAGCTGAAGCCGAACTAAAAGCGGCCACTGCCCGCACGGCTGCCATCATGCAGCAAGTCCTTCCATGAACCCGTATTACGCTGTCGTCTCAGATCGCGCCAAGCATCGTTACGAATATTGCCGAGCACCTGAATTAGTTTTCAATTTTCCATTTGAAGTAGATCATATCGTCCCACTCTCTCAACAAGGAACGAGCGATGAGACGAATTTGTCTCTTTCGTGTCGTTCTTGCAATCTTCGTAAGGGAAGCCGTACAAGCTACCTTGTTTCAGAGTCTAGAACTGAAGTTCGTTTCTTTCATCCCAGAAAAATCTTTGGATAGAGCATTTTTATGCCGAGCCCACTTCTGGCAAAATTGTCGGGAAAACGCAGATCGGAACGGTAACGGTACAACAATTAGGAATGAACAGTTCTGCTCAGATAATTGCTCGACAGATGTGGATGCGTCTGGGAATATTTCCATAGTCTTTCTGGATGGTGACATGGACGAGCTTAAAGATAGCAAGGTTACTCATCGCACTGATACTGTTCAGTCAGGCCATACATTTCTCTGGGCATTACTGCTTTGACAGTAGGATCGGTCGCTAGCCAATCGAGAACTTCGCCTAGGGAGCGTACTAGAGTTAAGAGCAGATTTTTCATTGGGTTACCGTTCCTTTTGGGTGAGTAGATTTTGCGTCAGTCTAAAAGCTCAATCGCGTCGCCTGATTTGACAATGCCTTCGACCAGAACAGCGCCGTATACCCCGGCATAGCCTTCGCGGGTGCGGGCAATGTGCTTGATGATGTCAGGATTCGCTTGCGAGGTGTCTGGATCTAGCGTGATCATTTTGCAGCGGGGGTCGCGCTCTAGCACGGTAATCTCTAACCTGTCGCCAACTTTGAGTCGCTTGCCGATGAGCTCATTCTCATACAGCGGTGGCTTGTCGTCGTTCCAACTTACATAAAAGTTTGCACGAAACCGACGCTTGTCAATTTCCATCGACAGTTCTTCTGTGAGCGAATCCTGTAGCTGCACAGAAAATAGGGAGAGCGGTCTACAGTCGTATTGGCTTTTTTGGGTGAAGCGTAGCTTGAGCGTTTGATCGTCGGTCAAAGACTTGATGTGCTCTAAGAATGACTCATCGAGGCGGTAGGTTTCACCTTCAGGTGTTTCTACTTCTACGGCAAATGCTTCGGTCTCCGGATACAGCGGATTGATGCCGGGGGCCATGTTTTGGGCGGCTTCGAGGTTTTTGGGCTTTAGGGTAGTGCTTTCCTGCTTGTATTGAGGTTTGTAGAGCAAAAGGGTCTCTTGATCTCGGGCGGTGTGCCAGGGAAAGCCAGGGTTGCCGCTGTCGGTGGTGAGGCTGTAGAGGCGATCGCCAATCACCCCGCCAAAAGACACAAACACCTCACTCAGTTCTTCCCCGCGCATACTTTTCACCGGGTATCGCCACAGACTCTCTAACGTGCCAACAACAGACATTCGAGAAACCTCGCTTTAAGGTAGGCAGTGCATATAGTTTTCAGCATCCCAGTTACTGGTCGTCGCCAAAAATCTGATCCATTCATCGCGCTTGTATTCGTCAAATAGCCGGTACATCTCTCCAGGCATGGCAGATTGAATCACGTCATCGTCAGCCAGCCGATCTAGCGCTTCGCCTAACGACATTGGTAGCTTTTTCACTTCCTTACCGGCTTCCATCGCTTCATAGATATTGCGTTGCTCTGGCTCGCCCGGATCGAGATCGCGGCTGAGGCCATCGTCAAAAGCTTTGAGCATCGCCCCTGCCATCAAATAAGGATTCACCATCGAATCGACCGCGCGGTACTCAAACCGGCCGGGCGCAGAAACTCTCAGGCCGCAGGTTCGGTTCTGGTAGCCCCAGTCGGAGTAAACCGGTGCCCAAAAGCCCGCGTCCCACAGGCGACGGTAAGAATTCACCGTAGAACAGCCCACAGCCGTCAGTGCGCCCAAGTGTGCAATCACGCCGCCGATACAGTTGAGCCCGACTGGCCCAGGCTTTCTAGGAGAGTCTCCTTTTACCGGCATAAAGGTGTTTTCGCCGCCTTTGTGATAGGTGTAGTTGCCTTCCAATCCGGGTAGGCTTTCCATGCCGAACGATTTAATCGTGGTCTCGCCGCCTTTCCACAGGGAGAGATTGTGGTGACAGCCCGAGGCCGACACGCCCAAAAAAGGCTTAGACATGAAGCAGGCGATCAGGTTGAACTCGCGGGCGACTTGGGCGCAGATTTGACGGTAGGTGGTGAGGCGATCGCACGTCCGCAACGCATCGTCGTACATAAAGTTCAGCTCTAGCTGACCGGGCGCATCCTCATGGTCGCCCTGGATCATGTCGAGACCCATCGCCCGGCTGTATTCAATCACCCGCAAAAAGACCGGGCGCAGTTCTTCAAACTGGTCAATGTGATAACAGTTCGGTTTGGTCGCGCCACCATCCGGCTTGCCATCTGGGCCTTTCTTCAACCACATCATCTCCGGTTCACAGCCGTGACGAAGCTGCAGCCCATGCTTCTGCTGAAACTCAGCGTGTAAGCGCATCAGATTGCCGCGACAGTCCGAGGTGAGAAAAGCGCCCGGATCTTCTTCTTCTTCGCGGTTGCGAAAACACACGCAGTAGACCCGCGCTACCCGCTTATCCCAGGGCAGCTGGCAAAAAGTATCCGGATCGGGAATCGCCACCAGCTCAGCCGCTTCCGGGCCATAGCCCAAATACTGCTGCTGCCGGTTAATCGCCAGATTCACCGTCGCCCCATACACAAGCTGAATGCCGCCTTCCGCCATGGTTTCCCAATGGTCGGCAGGAACCCCTTTACCGACAATCTTGCCCGTAATCGAAATGAACTGGTAGTAAATATATTGGATGCCCAGCTCGTCGATTTTGTCACGAACCTGTTTAACAAGCTGATCTCGCCCCTCCGCTTGAACATAAGCCTGCAAATCTGTTGAAACGCTGGTTGAGGCTTCAGCTCGCGTGAGAACTCCAGTCACGGTGAAATCTCCGGTGGGGTGAACATATTTGTCTCAGTAAATCTAACCTGTCATAACAAGTTTGTATCAAAGGCTACGAGAGCGGAAATGGTTTCCACGGAATCCACTGCGCCCATAGCTGCGCCATTGTGCCATCTGCAATCAGGGCAAGAAGGGTGTTCTCTAGAACCTCGTACAAAAGCTGCCGCTCTTTAGAGACCCCAATTGCAAAGGGTACCTGCGTCGGTAGGCTAAAGGCTAACCGCAAGCTGGGATCTTCTGCCGCTGCGACCAAGAGCACCAGTTCGTCGTCAATCAGCGCGTCAATTTTGCCCGCTCGCAGGGCCGTTAGCATCTCCGGTAAAACCCTGTCGCTGCCGGGATAGGGGACCGCTTCAGCACCTGGAAAGTCTTCTACTAGAGCAATATTGGTGCTATCGGCTAAGCCGCCTACTCTGCGTCCGGCTAGCTCTGCTGCTGAGGAGACAGGACTGCTCGCTCGCACTAAGACTGCCTCGTCGAATAAACCGTAGGGACTGGTAAAATTCACCCGCTGCCGCCTTTCAGGCGTGATCGCCTGATTGAACCAAACGACGTCGTAGGGCAACCCTTTTATCGGGTCTAAACAGGGATAAAAATCGGCCATGGGCAGATTGTGCCAAACCGGTGTAAGCCCCAGATGTTGGCAGACGAGGCGGGCGAGTTCTGGCTCATACCCGGTGCGGTGACCGTCGGGGGTGAGATAGCTCATCGGACGCGCGTCGAAGTCACTGGCCACAATGCTGAGACAGCCCGGCTGAACGGTTAACAATCCTTCAGATCTCATTCTAATTGCCTGCTGTTTTCAGGAACGGTAACGGAGAACACATATTCTCTTCAGAGAAAACTTATTATGACAAGTAGAGTTTGTCAGTTCTGTTTTGTCAACTGGGGATAGCGGATTTCTGCTGTTTGTCCTTGGCCCTCATCCTCAATCCTTCTCCCTGGGTGAGGGCAACTTAATAGCTTCTATAGAGAAAGTACAATCGACCGTCCGTTTCCTATGAACTACCAGCCTATTCGCCTTTCTCAAGCGCAGCTTCAACAGTTTCAAGCTGACGGTTTCTTGATCGTCGAGAACTTTGTTCCCCCCGATTTTGCCAGACGTTTGGCCGAGCGGATGGAGCCGCTGTTTTGCGGTGAGTTTGAAACCGGTATCTATCCCGATGAGTGGTATTGGCGGCCCGGTTTGAGCCTGCCAGATGTGACGCGGGAGATGTGTAATGCCTGGAAGTGCGATCGCACCATCGCCAGCCTGGTGCTCTCTGCCGAAATTGGTCGCCTCACTGCCGAGTTGGCCGGATGGGATGGGGCGCGCATTGGGCAAGACAGTCTGTGGATGAAGCCGCCGGGAGCCAAAGCGATCGCCATGCACCAGGACGGCGCTTACATCGATTACCTGTCCCCCGCGCAAATGATGACCTGCTGGGTGGCGCTAGACGACGCTGCCGCTGCGGACGGTACATTGGTATACGTCAAAGGCTCTCACAAATGGCCGCTGGTAGAGACCGCAGGCGAATTTCACGCACCGACCAAGGACTACCGCTGGGCCATGCTTCAGGCCGCAGAGAATGCGGGTATAGAGCAGCCAGAATTGGTTGTGGTAGAAGTTCCACCGGGCGGCTGCGCCTTTCACCACGGGCGCACCTGGCACGGCCTCTGCAAAACCACTCGCACCGAAGGCACGTTTCACAGCATCGGCTTACACACCATTCCCTCAGCGGCGCAGTTCCATCCGACCAATCAGGCGGGCTACATTTACGGGCGCTACAAGCGGCTGGGCAGCACCGAGATGGATGAAAGCTTTTTCCCGATTCTCTGGCAAAGAGATGGCTACCGCAGCCCTCACCTGACTGACTATTGCGCGGATCCGCTAGCGAGTCCGGCGGCGGTGCCTGTATAGCCTTTCTCCCTGACTTCTCCACTACTTACTTCTCTCTTATGACCTCCATAACTAGCCCGGATC
Source organism: Phormidesmis sp. (assembly GCA_049646425.1). GTDB lineage: Bacteria > Cyanobacteriota > Cyanobacteriia > Phormidesmidales > Phormidesmidaceae > Phormidesmis. The sequence continues at coordinate 15,524 of JBARVU010000467.1, forward strand.
GCATCAGCAGTGAATTCTTTGGTGGCCTGGGCGAAGACTTTGACCCGCAGTGGCTGCTGAGCCCCAAGCAAAAAGAGCTTCAGGCCAAGCTGATTGACCTGTGTGCGAGGGTGCTGAGACCGAATGCGATCGCCTCCGACCGCAACCTGATCTACCCGCGTGAAAACTTTGAAGCGCTGGCCTCTATTGGCTTACTCGGCCTGCTCGTGCCAACGGAATGGGGCGGACTGGGCGAAAATCACACCTGCGCCGCCATGGTCGTCGAAACAATTGCCCGCTATGGCTGTCCGAGTACGGCCATGTGCTACACCATGCACCTGGGCGCGGTGGCTGCTGCCTTGTTTCGGGCTCATGACAATGTAGAACTGCAAACGCTATTGCAGCGATTGGACAAAGATGTTGCGATTGGCACCCTATCCTATTCCGACCCTGAAACCGGCTCTCACTTCTGGTATCCGGTCTCCTCTCGGGCCGAAGAGACTGATGAAGGTTGGCAGGTATTCAAGCGTGCCTCTTGGACAACCTCAGCTGGATTTGCCGATTGGTACATTGTACAAACGACCAGCCCTAATTTTGATGGAGACTATTCTGATCTCTCTTGCTTTCTGATTTATAAGGGCGAAGTTCAGGCCGAACCGCACAAGTGGGATGCGCTAGGGCTACGGGGTAATCAGTCGGGAACATTGCTGGTCGATGGCGTCGTGATTCCAGCGCAGCGCATGGTTGGCCCCTCGGGTGACGGGACGGCTTCTAACGATGAGATTGTCGATCCATTCTTTTTGCTCTGTTCTTCCGCTTGTTGGAATGGCATTGCGCTGGGTGCGATAGACATTGCCAAAAAGCACGTTACCCGCAAAAAGCATGTGGATGTGGGGATGCGAGTAGCTGACTACCCCACGATTCAGGACTACTTTGGCGAGGCGATTATCGATACCAGCGCCTGCCGCATGTATACCTTCTCGATGGGGCAGCTGATGGATCAGCTGACAGACAATTGCGACTGGTCTATTCATGCCGATATCTCAGCGTTACCGCGCTCAGCAAACCTGCACTGGTACTGGCAAATTAAGTTTTCAGCGGCTAAAAATGTGGCTCATGTCTGCGACAAAATGCTTCACGCCTGCGGCGGCTCCGGCTTCAAAAAAGATATGGAAGTAGAGCGCTATTTGCGAGATGGTAAAGCGGGCTGGGTAATGGGGCCAACTAACGAAATTTTGCGGCAGTTTGTCGGCAAGTCGGCGCTGCTGGGCTTTAAGAGTCTGGATTATTGGAATCAGTCTGTGAATGAGCGAGTGCTGCACAATGAGCTGAAGAAGATGGATGCTGACGATAAGCGCAAGCTGGCAGAGACGCTGCTAGCTGAGATAGAAGAATCTGCTGAAGTCCCTGTACAGAGGCCAGTAATGGCCGGAACCCCTGCTTAAACAGGCCAATAAATCCCCTCTCGGGAGGGGTGCCCATAGGGCGGGGTGGGTTCAGCCGCTCCGCTACTTGCCGAAAACCCACCCCCTAGCCCCCTCCCGAAAGGGGGAAAAGATATTAGGAGAATTGTTTATGACCCTTGCCAAAGAAAGACTCTCAACTGCCGTCAGCGTGAGCCATCCGCTCGAACCGCTGACGCCCAAAGAAATTGAGGCAGCGGTGACAATCGCCCGCGAACACCCTGCTTTTTCTGTCAGTATGCGGTTCGCGACAGTCACGCTCAACGAGCCTACAAAGGAGACGGTTCTGAGCTTTCAGCCAGGCGATACTTTTGAGCGAGAAGCTTTCATCATCTTGCTGGACAACGCTGCGGCAAAAACCTACGAAGCGATTATCTCTTTGAGCAGCGGCAAGGTTAAGTCTTGGGAGTATATTCCCAACGTGCAGCCGCCGATTATGCTGGATGAGTTTGTCGAATGCGAGGCGGCGGTGAAGGCGAGTGAGGAGTTTCAAGCAGCGATCGCCAAACGCGGCATCACCGACCCCGACCTGGTCATGGTCGACCCTTGGTCAGCGGGTAACTATGGCATAGAAGACGAAGCAGGCGTACGGCTTTCCAGAGCGCTGTGCTGGGTGAGGGCCAACCCCACCGACCATGGCTATGCCCGACCGATTGAGGGCGTCATCCCGGTAGTAGACCTGAACAAAATGAAGGTGATCCGAGTAGAAGACTATGGCGTCGTGCCTCTGCCGCCAAAGGATGGCAACTATACGCCCGAATACGTCAAAGACTACCGGCAAGACATCAAGCCGCTCGACATTGTGCAGTCAGAAGGCCCGAGCTTTGAAGTAAACGATCACGAAATTAGCTGGCAAAAGTGGAAGATTCGGATCGGCTTTACCCCGCGTGAAGGGCTGGTGCTCTACAACGTTTCTTACACCGACCAGGGCGAAGAGAGGCCAATCTTTTACCGAGCGTCGCTGGCAGAAATGACGGTGCCCTATGGCGACCCCTCGCCACACCACTACCGCAAGAATGCCTTTGACGTGGGCGAATACGGCATTGGTTCGCTGGCTAACTCGCTAACGCTAGGCTGCGACTGCCTCGGCGAAATTTACTACTTCGATGGCTTTATCACCAACTCTCGCGGCGAAGTGGCCCAAATCGAAAACGCCATTTGTCTGCATGAAGAAGACTTTGGCATTTTGTGGAAGCATATGGACTGGCGTACTGAGCAGACTGAGGTGAGGCGATCGCGCCGCTTAGTCGTCTCCTTTATCGCCACCGTCGGCAACTACGAATACGGCTTTTACTGGTATTTCTATCAGGACGGCACGATTCAATACGAAGTAAAGCTCACTGGCGTCCTCAGCACTGCCGCCGTGATGCCAGGAGAAATGCCAAAGTACGGCACCCTGGTCGCCCCGCAGCTCAATGCCCCCATTCACCAGCACATTTTCAACGTGCGGATGGACATGCAGGTAGACGGGCCGAACAACTCTGTCTATGAAGTTAATATCGTGCCGGAAGAAGAGAGCGACAACCCTTACGGCAATGCCTTTTACGCTGAATCTACCCTGCTGCCGACAGAACAAACCGCTCAGCGACTAATCGACCCCATGCAGGGCCGCTACTGGAAGATTGTCAACCCTGCTAAAACGAACGCCATGGGCTACCCGACTGCCTACAAGCTGATGCCGGGAGAGAATACGCTGCCAATGGCCCGCGCCGATGCTAGCGTTACTAAACGAGCGACATACATGACTCAGCATCTGTGGGTAACGCCCTATAGCCCTGACGAGCGCTATCCTGCCGGTGACTATCCCAACCAAAATCCCGGCGGGGCAGGTCTCCCGCACTGGACTCAAGATAATCGCTCCGTAGAAGATACCGACGTGGTGGTGTGGTACACCTTTGCCCACAGTCACTCGCCCCGCGCTGAAGACTGGCCGGTGATGCCCGTCGCAACGCTGGGCTTTAAGCTGAAGCCGCTAAACTTTTTCGACGAGAATCCAGCTAATGACGTACCGCCTTCGGTGAGTAAGCATGGTTGTTGCAGCTAAGCGGCTACACACTTTCTCGGATGTGCCTGCGCCTTTGGGAACAGTGGTTGCAGAGTATCGGATTGAGGCCGGGACAGCTTGCGCCTATCCGGTGACTCAGGGCCAGTATGTTCAGATCATCGATGTAGAGGGGACTCAATGCTCCGACTTTTTGGCGTTCGCGGGCGATCGCTATTCGCAGGAGATTGACAGCACCGTCACTCGCACGCTAAACGGTCTGGCGAATCCTCGGGCGGGTCTGCATGGCAAGTACTTTTCTCAGTCTATGCAGCCGCTGGTGGAAGTGGTTCAGGATACGTGCGATCGCCACGACAGCTTCTCCCTCGCCTGCACCCCTCGCTACTACGAAGATGCGGGCTATCCGGGCCATCCGAGCTGTAGCGATAATTTCAACAAAGTGCTCGCTCCCTATGGCATTGCCGCTAGACCCGGCTGGCCTGCGATCAACTTCTTCTTTAATACTGAAATTGACTGTACAGGTAGCCTGGTCGCTGCCGAATCCTGGTCTTGTCCGGGCGACTACGTACTGCTCAAAGCGCATCAAGATTTGCTCTGCGCTAGCTCTGCCTGCCCGGACGATATTGATTCGGCCAACGGCTGGAAACCTACTCCCATTCACGTTCGCATATACGCAGCCGGTCAGACATTCGAGCGCGCGATGGGCAGGCGAGTCGCCGCCGATCTTCCGCTGCGCCTGACGCAGGAGAGCGCCTTTACTCCTAGCATTCGTCAGCTCACGGACGATTTGAGCGAATACAACGGCTTCTGGGTGCCCAATAGCTTTGCGCATCAGGGCGATCAGGCAGAATACTGGGCGCTGAGAGAGCGGGCGGCGCTGATGGATCTCTCGGCGCTGCGAAAGTTTGAAGTGACCGGAGAGGATGCGTTTGCTCTCTTGCAGTACGCATTTTCTCGCAATATGGAGAAAGTGACGGTGGGCCGCAGCGCTTACGGCTGCTTACTCAACCCGCACGGCGGCATTGTCGACGATGGCATCGTGTTTTGCTTCGGCCCAACTCACTACCGCTATGTGGGTAATTGCGATACCGATGGCGACTGGCTGCGGCGACTCGCTCAGCAGCGGGGATGGCAAGTCGAGATAGCAGCGACAGCTCTCCACAACCTCGCCCTTCAAGGCCCCAGGTCTCGTCATATTCTCAGTCCGCTATTGACGCTTTCCGCCTCGAACACGCTTGAAGACCTGGGCTATTTTCGCTTCGAGACCGCCCAGATAGACGACATTCCGATACTGCTATCGCGCACTGGCTATACGGGTGAGCTGGGCTACGAACTGTTTGTGCATCCACGCGATGGTTCACGGCTCTGGGAGATCCTCATGGCTGCCGGTCAGTCTAGTGGGCTTTTGCCTTTGGGAATGCAGGCACTCAACAGGGCACGGATTGAGGCGGGCTTGCTGGCTGCAGGCTACGAATTTGACGATCTGATCTCTCCTTATCAGGCTGGGATTGGTTGGACGGTGGCGAGTAAAAAGCCTGACTTTGTCGGCAAGGCAGCGCTCGCAGCGATTCGTGAGCATCCGCCCAAAGTGGCGGTGGGCCTGGTATTGGCAGGGAATGAGGTAGCGGCTCACGGGCAGAATATTTACGCTGTCGCAGAACGCTGGCGGGTGGGTAAAATTACGAGCGCGGCCTTCTCTCCTATCTTGGGGCGCAGTATTGCGATGGCTCAAGTCGTTCCGGAATATAGCGAACCGGGCGTTCAGGTAGAAGTAGGCTTGCTAGATGGTCTTAAGCGCCGTGTCCGGGCGACTGTGGGGCCACTCGCGGCCTTTGACCCTAGCAAAAGTCGGGTGCGCGGCTGATGGCGGCGGGGCTGTGGGATATGGCGGGTGTCGATGGGTTGGCGGTGGCAATATCGCTTTTTGGGGAAGCAGCGGGCCGGTTAGCGCCTTTTCAATCCTTGGAAACGGTGTTTCGTGGACAGGATTGTTCGGTGCTGAGACTGTGCGATCGCAATTTTCGCATTGCCTGCTCGCACCCCTTAGATTCGCTGATTGCCTCGCTGCAAGCCGATGTCTGGATCCAGCAATACGACTGGCTGAGTGTGGTGGCGATCGCGCCCGACCAGCTACCGAAGCTCATAGAACAAGCGACCGTCAGACCTCCCCATCGTTTAGACTTGCCAAACCATCAGGCCGTCCCTGCTCAGATCGCAGAGACCGCTGTCTTGCTGTGGCGTCACACCTGTCGAGATCGGCCTGTGATAGACCTGCACGTGGCGCGCTCAGATTCAGACAGATTAATTGAGCAAATAAACGTCCAAACAGTTTCCGCTTGAGTCAACTTGAACAATGTCGCCTTAGAATCGCTTTTCAGTATTAATTAATACAGTCCACTCATACCTGGCATTGCATACTCTTGAGCAGAGTAAGCTAGCTATTGATCCCAGACATCTTGAGTCTCCTTTAGAGTTTCTCAACTCAGGCATCAATCAGGTAGTTCACATCGCTGCCTATTGGCGTGATAGCCGTCACTAAGGGAAACTATCGCAGGCAGTTCTCTCGTTTATCAGTTCCACTCGTCTCACCTACCGGAGCCGTCTATGACTCCTGAATCACAAGAGTTTCTAGCAACTTTCGTCTCGGAATCCTACTATTATTGGGCTTCCGTTTTTATGCTGCTCATTCACGTGGGCTTCTTGGCCTACGAAGGCGGCGCCTCCCGAGCCAAAAACGTCTTGGCCACGATGGTTAAGAACCTGCTCACCCTATC
>JBARVU010000468.1:0-2212 GCA_049646425.1 Phormidesmis sp.
TCATTGAGGAGGCGATGACGGCTGAGCAGTGGTATGCGGGGGTGATTGACAGCATTGTCAGCGATTTGGGGCTCGATTTTGATGACTATGCCTGGTGGGAGCAGTACGGTCATCTGTCGCTGGTGAACCGGTTTAGTAAGTTTGTCGATGAGGTGCTGCTGCGGCTGGTGCCAGGGCCGCTGGTGATATTCATTGATGAAATTGACCGGATTTTGAGCCTGCCATTCAAGGTGAATGGCTTTTTTGCGGTGATTCGCGAGTGCTACAACAAGCGGGCAGATATTCCGAAGTATCAGCGGCTGTCGTTTGCGCTGCTGGGGGTGGCAACGCCGTCGGATTTGATTGAGGATAAGCGGAGTACGCCGTTTAATGTGGGGCAGGCGATCGCCCTCACTGGCTTCACCTACGAAGAAGCGCAGCCTCTGGTGCCGGGACTGGCCGCAGCGGTGACGCAGCCAGACGCCGTGCTGAGAGAGATCTTGCATTGGACGGGTGGACAGCCTTTTTTAACGCAGAAGATTTGCGATCTGGTGGCGCAGCGGGAGTTGGCGACTGTCGATGACTCCAAAGCCTGGGTGGAGCGGCTGGTGCGAGGCCAGGTGATTTCTAATTGGGAGTCGAATGATGAGCCGGAGCATTTGCGGACGATCCGCGACCGGCTGCTGCGAGATGAGCAAACGGCGGCGCGGCAGATCGGCCTGTATCAGCAGATTTGGCAGGAAGACGGTCTGCCGGTAGATGTGACGAATCCGGCGCATATCGAGCTGCGTTTGTCGGGGGCGGTGGTAGAGCGCGACCGGCAGCTGCAAGTCTATAACCCGATCTATGCCGCTATCTTCAACCTGGCTTGGGCCGCGCAGACGCTGGCGAATTTGCGCCCTTACTCAATTGCGATCAGTGCGTGGCTGAGTGCTGACCGACAAGATAAATCTCGGCTGCTGCGAGGGGAGGCGCTGAGTGAGGCCAAGCACTGGTCAGAAGACAAGGTGCTGCCGCCTGAGGACTATGCGTTTTTGGCGGCGAGTCAGGAACTGGTAACCGCAGAAACTGAGGAAGCTCGGCAAACGCTAGCGCAGGCGAACCAAACGCTGGCAGAGGCAAACCAAGAAGCGATCGCCCGAACGAATAGTGCAAATCGACGGCTGCGGATTGGGTCGGGAATTTTGGTGGGGACAGTGGCGCTATTTGCGTTTACGGGGCTGTATACCACGCAGCGAATCAGCCAGGCGCAAGCAGAGAGAAACGCGGCCCAGTCGGAGAGTCAGGAGGCTAAGCAAGAGATCGACCTGGCGCAGCAGCGGCTAGCCGAGGCGGATAAAGCTCAAGCACAACTACAAGCAGAAACAGAGCAGGCCCAGTCAGAAGTGGCCGCAGCCGAAGAGAAAAGCGGAAAGATTGAGGAAGAATCGCAGCGGCGGATTGGGGTAGCGAAGCAGGAGGTAGACCGGGCTGCCGTGGAGATGGAGCGATCTCAGAAACAGGCGCAAGCGGCGCAGGCGGCAACGCAGACAGCGGAACAAGAACAGAGACTTGCTCAGCAGAAGGCGGGTGAGGCAGCGCAGTTAGCCGGGCAAGCGGAGCAAGACAAAACAGCCGCGCAACAGGCAAAGATAGCCGCTGAGGAAAAGCAGGATATTGTTCAAGCAGGCACTGAGCTTGAGCGAGAGGGAATCGCCCTGCTGAGGCGACCTTCAGAGGAGTTTCGAGATATTGACACGCTGCTGGATGCTCTTGATCTGGGAGAGCGTCTGCAAGCGCTGATGCAGCGTGACACAAAAGCATTTCAGAGCGTAGGTATTGAGGAGTATCCTGCGATTAGCCCTATGTTGGCGCTTAGAACAACTACTAAGAGCGTCTTAGAGACATCTGCCTTCGATGGCGAGTTCAGGGACTTCAGTGACGATGGCCAACGCCTTGTGACCTATTCTGGTAGCGACAATCGCACTCGCCTCTATGACCTGGCTGGCAATGAGATCGCTGCCTTCGATGGCGAGTTCAGCAGCTTCAGTGACGATGGCCAACGCCTCGTTACCTATTCTGATAGCGACAGGCGCACTCGCCTCTATGACCTGGCTGGCAATGAGATGAGACTGTATTGAATTTTGTGTAAGCGGTCTAGAATCCTATCAATCCAGGAGACCGCCCCATGGCTCGTAAGAAAAAAGAACCGAACCGCGTCGATGACCTACTAGACGAACTGCTCGAAGACTGT
>JBARVU010000469.1:0-5790 GCA_049646425.1 Phormidesmis sp.
GACGATGAAAAAGTGGCCAAGCTTTGGAAAGATGACAATCCCATTGCGGCAACTTTATCTAAGCTCAGACCACCCCTTAATGTGGATACGAAGACATTTTTGCGTCGTGTTGGTCAGGAGGCTGGTATCCCCAAAGACGTCACCGCAGAGTCAGCGGTGATTGCCGTGTTCTCAACCGTAAGGGATGAGCTTTCTCCCGAGCGCACTCAGGAAATTTCCAGCTTTTTACCAGACGGGCTCAAGGTCATGTGGGAACAGATCTGAAGCAGAAAGGATAAGCGTACCAAATGCTTTGAAACTTGTCTCTTGGTAGGGATCAGGAATATCAGATTGCACTGAGACGGAAATCCACTAGACTGCTACTGGACAGTGATACGCTAGATATCAGTCAATCCTGCTAGTGGGAGAATTGGTATGCGCCGCAGAAAGCAAGCAGGTCTGATCGAGCAAATCAGCGAGTGCATACCCAACGGCCCTATAGTCGTTCAGCGCCTCATCAGCATGCTCCATGTGAGCGCGAAAATCCGATTAATCAAGGATCTTATGGAAGACTGTAAGCTCTAGAAAGCCAGCATCTATTGCTACCCGAATGGTACAAAGGTAATCTAGACCAGCTGCTGGTGGTATGGAGTGCTTTGATAATATTTGACTGACAAATGGGTACGCGGACAGATAAAAGCTCGCCAAAACGTCTGAGGTGGCTAGCAAGGGCGTCTATAGTTCTCTCGCTAGTCACCATCAGTGCGTGTGAACCAAGCGAGAGAACCGCTGAAGAGTGGTTGAGTAGAGGTATTGTTCAGACACAGCGCGGACAGCTAGACAAAGCGCTAGAAAGCTATGAGCAAGCGGTAGAGCTGAATCCTAGCGATACAACTGCGCTAGTAAACAGGGGGCTAGTAAAGGATGAACTAGGTGATTACGAAGGAGCGATCACGGACTACAGTAGAGCCATTGAGCTGGATCCTGAGCTAACCGAAGCCTACTACAACCGAGCTAATACCCATCACAATCAGAAGCAGTACGCACTAGCGATAGAAGACTACAGCCAAGCGATTGCCCAGTCACCAGAATTTGCCTATGGCTACGTGAATCGAGCGATTAACCACGAACTACTAGGTGATGTAGAGCAGGCAATTTCTGATTTGGATCAAGCTATTGTACTGTTCAAGGCAAGCGGAGCCGAAGCCGATGTAGAGCGCGTCAGTCAGAAGCGAAGCGAGCTGCTGAAGAGTGAGCCGACTACCGACTAAAAGGGGGCGAGTTATCCATAATCAGCAAGAGGCAGGCGGTATTCAAAAAGCCTTTAATTGTACTCTCCAGGAGTAGGCTTTTTTATAACAGTAACATTGCCAACTTTCTTACCTGACATTCTCAATAATTCATCACCTGAAAATTCAAAACCAAGCTTTAGTGCTATCCGCGCAACGTCATCGGCAGTTGATGTTGCGAGCACCTCATTTTTAAGTGCAGGTTCAGACTGCATTTTCCTTAAAAACGCCTCGAGCTGATCTAAAGCCATATCTCAAACTCCTATTCTCGATAGCTGGTCATATGTCAAACAGGGAAACCACTACAGGCTTCAATCAAGTTCCACCATTCTATCAGGATACAGGCAATGCGTGGAACTCCTAGAAGACTAAGTCGCTAAGAACTATCTTAACTACCTGTTTCAAAAACGCTTGGACACTGTTGGCAAACTAAATATTTGACACTGAACCCGTAACAACTCGTTGATTTAGCTAAGTAGCTGAGAGTAAAATAGCTGAGTTTGAGCTACTTGCGCTGATTTAGCCAACAGCATCCTATCGGTTTTGAAACTATTCAATGCAACAAAATATCAGCTCACATACAAATCTAAGCTTTTTCTGAAGCAGAGTATCTAGCGCAGGACAGTGACACGCTAGGCATTTATTAGTCCTGCTGGTGAGAGAATTGATAGGCGCCATAGAAGGCGAAGACGATGGCGAAGGTGAGCAGGATGGGGATGCTGTACCAGGGAAATTGGGAGAGGGGTTTGTAGGCAACGGCCCTCAACCCAAGCGTCGTATAGGTTAGCGGCAGCGCATATACAACCGGCTTCAGCGCCACCGGCAACGTCGCCGGGTCAAAGAAAGTGCCGCCCAAAAAGGACATCGGCACAATCAAAAAGTTATTAAACAGCCCTACACTTTCTAGGGATTTCACATTTAGCCCCACAATCACGCCTAGCCCGGCAAACACCGCGCAGTTCAAAATCACCAGCAGGAAAAATAGCGGATTGAGAAAGCTCCAAACTTTCCCCGTAAAGAGCACTGCTAACAAAATCACGGCAGACGCCGTCATCAGGCCGCGCACAATTCCAGCCAGCATTTTGCCCAGGTGCAGCGCCAGCGGATGAATCGGATATAGCAGCATTTCTTCGAAGGTTTTAGAAAAAAGTCGCTCGCCGCAGATCGAAAACGTCGTGCCGCCAAAGCTAATCACCATCGAGGAAAGTGCTACCATCCCCGGCAAGATAAACTCTAAATAGGTATCGCCAGCAGTCGGCGTACTCACCCGGTCAAGAGAAGTGCCCAAACCCAAGCCAAACGCCAAAATATAGATCAGCGGAGACACCAAGCCTGAAGCAGCGACTTGAGGAATTCGGACGCGCAGATCTAGCCAGTCTCCCCAAAATACAGTGAGTGAATCTGCTAGCAGCGTTTTCAGCGGTGTCTTGGGAGCTTTGAAGGCGTGATCGTAAGTAGTTTTCACAAAGAATTATGAGTCGTTAGAAGCTGAAGCCAACAGCAGGCTTCTCTATGTTCTATTATTGTGCCGCGATTTGGGAACATAGATGCACTTCTCTACCTTGTGGTTCGAGATGAAAGCGAGCCTTAGGGCAGCGGCTGTCCAAAAGGAATTGGCTCGGGCCAGCGGCTGATATTGGCCGGACTGACAGTATCGGCAGAGGCATCAACAGTGGGCACGGTGTCTGAAAACTCGACCGGCGGTTCTGCGATCGCTTCATCCTCAGCAATAGCAGGTGCAACCGGCACAGGCCCCGTCGCCTCGGCAATCTCAGCAGGCGCTTCGGGCTGAGCGATCTCATCGGCTTCTATCGCATCCACTGCTGTCTCATCCTGAGCTTCTGGCAGGTCTTCAGCAGAAAGGCTATCTACGACAGGCGCGACCGGTAAGTCTGTAGAGAAATCGGCAGGCGGCTCTGACATGCCGACTTCCCCGATAAAGGGCGGCTCTGTAGGTAGCGCTGGCGCCGGCGCGATCGCAGACTCACCGCTATCTGCAATCGGCGGCGCAGCCTCTACGGGAACGGGCTCGACTGGCGTCTGCGCAGCTTCTACTGGCGGTGGCGGCGGTGGCGCAGCGGGTAGTGGGGCGATTGGCGCTGGCGGCAGTGGTGCAGTGTCTAGAGGTGGAACGCTCACAAACTCATCGGTGGGCATCGCGGGGGCTAGCACCGGTAGCTCGGCGTCGGGCATTTGGGCCAGCTGATCAGAGGGCCGGAGAGCCACGGCTGAACCTCCTTGAAGCTCTCCTGAGGCTGCTTCCGAGGATTGGCTGCTGGCCAGGAGCGCCGGACGAACCTGCCACTGCTGCGAACCCGGCGATAGGGCATCAGCGGTCGCGACGAGGGTAGCGCTTTGCGCGTCGGCTAAAACCGTGCCCGGTGAAAATTCTACGACCATCCGGACGGTGTCGGGGCCGACCTGCTCTAGCACAATGCTTTCAACCAGGCCATCGTCTACTGTGAGTTCGGAAACTGCGCCAAGCTGGGTATCGGGCAACTCTATCGATAGCTGGGTGGGGGCGACGACCGAAACTGAGGGCATCGTTGCCTCGGGCAGTACCAGGGTGAGCGATCGCGTTTGCGGATCGTAGTCCCAGTCAGTGAGTTCATCGGCGATCGCAGATATGGCTGTGCTCATCGCCATCACCGCAGCGACGCCCGTGGCAAATCCGCCTCTCAGCCAACCTGATCGCAGTATGTCCCCTGATTTCCTGCTCATATGCCCCTCCCTCCATCAAATTAAACGTAAGGATACGTCAAATCTTGAAATCGAGTCACATTAATTTTCAGGAAGTTATTATCTTTGTACGCCGAAACTTGCTACAGTTTTGCTCGCTATTCGCCATCATAGAAGGGGTGTCAGTACGCCCTATTGACCCACCGTTACCCTGCCATAGACCTATACACAGACGCATACCGCATGGAACTTCACGACTTTTTTCTGCTGATCCTTCTCCTCAGTCCCGGGCTGCTGCTTTCAGTAGTGGTCATGGTTGGCATGAGCGCAGGAGGCTGACATGGTTAGAACCGAATCTACAATGCTGCCTCTGGGCACGCCTGCTCCTGCCCTCACGCTAGAAGATGTGGTCTCCGGCAAGACGATTTCGCTAGAAACCTTTAAGGGCAAGAAAGGTCTGCTGGTGATGTTTATCTGTCAGCACTGCCCCTTTGTAAAACACGTAGAAGCCGAACTGGGCCGCATCGGTCAGGACTACGTTCCTCAAGCGGTCGGCGTCCTGGCGATTAGCGCTAACAGCATTGAAAGCCACCCGCAAGATGACCCCGACAATATGCGCGAGCAGGTAAAGCGGGCGAACTTCAACTTTCCCTATGCCTACGATGCGACTCAGGAAGTGGCCAAAAGCTACACTGCCGCTTGCACACCCGATTTTTTCCTGTTCGACAGCGATTTTAAGCTGGTCTATCGCGGTCAGCTCGATGACAGCCGTCCGGGCAATGACAAACCGGTGAACGGCGCAGATTTACGGGCCGCCTTGGATAAGGTCGTTGCAGGTGAGCCTTTGCCCAAAATGCAAAAGCCCAGTATTGGCTGCAACATTAAGTGGGTACCCGGCAAGGAACCGGCTTACTTTGGCGCTTGAGGTGACGCTCAGGTCTCCAAAAAAGACGAAATGACTTCACAAGGCCCATCTTCCGCGTCGTACATGGCGGGCAATGGATCGGGTGAGGTCGCCGGTTCCCAGGTTTCAAAGTATGCCTGCAAAACGGCGACGATGGCTTCTGCGGGCTGGGCAATGCCCCGATCATTTTGATAGTCCTGAAGCTGCGCTCTCAGGGCCTGTGGCATGTTGACCATCAGCGTCTGCATAGCCTTTTTCCTCTGTACAAAATCTGTATATAAATAGAGAGCGATCGCCTTACACTGGCAAATTTGCCCTGGGGTCGAAGCGCTCGATGTTCCGCAGTTCTTGATATAGGGCTTTCTCTTCATCGTCTAGCGCGGTCGGGACGACGACCTCAATCTCTACGATCTGGTCGCCGTACAGACCCTGCCCAATCGGATACCCTTTGCCGGTGAGCCGCAGCCGTTGCCCCGTCTGTACGCTGGGCGGAATCATCATATTCACCAGTCCCGCTAGCGTGGGCACGGCAATCGTGCCGCCTAAGACGGCTTCACTGGGGGTGACCGGTAACCGGCAGTACACATCGCCCTCTTTCAAGGTGAAATAGGTGTGGGGCTCTACCTCAATTCGTAGATATAGATTGCCGCCGTCGATGCCCTGCCCTTTTAGCCGAATGCGCTGACCGGTGATCATCCCCGGCGGCATACTGACTTCGAGCGATCGCCCATCTTCCAACCGCACTCGCTCGCGCCCACCGGCATAGGCTTTTTCCAAAGGTATCGTCAGATCGGCTTCGGCGTCGCGGCGCGAGGGAGAGGCAGACTGCGTTCGGTAGCGACGCCGACCGTTAGACCGGTTAGCAGGTTGAGCAGTTTGGGTAGCGCGTTGGCTCGCTTGACTTCTAGCGGCTGTTTCATCCGGGGGGGGAGGTGGCGG
>JBARVU010000470.1:0-9270 GCA_049646425.1 Phormidesmis sp.
GTACTACGGCTTTACAGATCCAGACTACGACAGCCAAATTTACATTGAGACCTCTATCGACGATGGGGCAACCTGGAACACAGCCTTTTTGGAAGATGGGGCAGGCTTCTTTATCGGCTCCCCCTTAGTTGACTTGACGGATACCCTGGCTGGTAGTGAAACAGCTCAACTCCGCTTTCGCTTTGACGGTGACTGGTCTTATGCTTGGGCGATCGACAATCTGGAAGTCGTCGACTATCTCGCGCCGGGGATTATTCTCCCAACTGGAGACGTGGGCGTCAGTGAAGACAATGTACCCGATCCGCTGGACTTTGAATTTGTGCTGCAAAGCCGTCCGAGTGCGCCAGTGACACTGAACTTCATCGTCGATGGCGACCAGCTTCAGCCAATCAAATCATTGACCTTTCAGCCTGAGAGCTGGTTTGAATCGCAGGTGGCGACGGTGGCAGCGATCGCCGATGGCATTGACGAAGGCGAAGATCAGCTCAGCCTGGTTGAGATCGAAGTTGTCAGCGACGATCCTGTTTACGACGCTCTCACTGTAGAGCCTGTGCCCGTCCAAATTACCGACAGTACGATTCCTGGCTATACCAGCTATCGCACTGTAGAAGAGACCTTTCGTAATTTGGAGGCGATCGCCGCCAGCAACGATCAGATAGCCAGCTGGGTAGATATCGGCGACAGCTACGACAAGGCTACCCCAGGCGGCCCAGAAGGCTACGATATTCAGGCATTGCAGCTCACTAACAAAGCGATTGACATTCCCGACTACGAGAAGCCCGTCTTATACGTACAGGGTGCCATCCACGCCAGAGAATACGCCACGACCGAGCTGGTCACCCGCTTTGCTGAAGACCTTGTAGCGGGCTACGGCACCGACCCCACCGCGACCTGGCTACTGGACTACACCCAAATTCACATTGTTCCTGTTCTCAACCCCGACGGTCGTAAGTTCGCCGAACAAGGCTACTCCTGGCGCAAAAACACCAACCCCAATCCCCCACCGGGCGAAGACCCGGCCCCATTCCCCACCTACGGCGTAGACCTCAACCGCAACTACGACTCCACCTGGGGCGAAGTTCCAGACGGATCCAGCGGCAACCCCAGCTCGAACGTCTATCGTGGCGCATCGCCCTTCTCTGAGCCAGAAACTCAGGCAGCGCGCGACTATCTGCTCGATCTGTTCCCTGACCAAAAGCCTGAGGACATGTTCGCCCCAGCCCCTGACGATGCCACCGGGGTCTATCTAGACGTGCACAGCTACGGCAACTTAGTGCTGTACCCTTTTGGCAGCACCGAAGAACCCGCACCCAATGCAGAAGGACTGCGCAACCTGGGGCTGAAGTTTGGCTACTTCACCGGGTTAGATGGTGAAGCCTATGACGTGCAGCAGGCGATTGGCCTATACCCCACCGATGGCACCACTGACGACTGGGTTTACGAGACCTTTGGCTCGGCAGGGTACACCATTGAGCTCGGCACCGAGTTTTTTGAGCAAACCGATTATTTTGAAGAAACTATCGTGCCGGAAATGATTCCGGCGCTTTACTACGCAGCCAAATCGTCCTTCCGCCCATACCAAACGTCTGAGGGGCCAGATTCTATTGATCTAGGCGTAGACTTGAAAACGGTTGCGGCTGGGCTGTCGGTCAACCTGAGCGCTACTGCTGATTCAACCCGATATGATGACGGCAATCTCAGCTCTCAAGGCATTACCGAAGGGCGAGAGCTACCAGACTTTAAGCCGGTGGGCGGGGCTCGCTATAGCTTCGATGCGCCTTCCTGGGTACCAGGAACTGAGCTGTTTGAAATGACGGCAGCGGATGGCGTCTTTGACAGCACTGTTGAGGAATTGATAGCAACGGTTGATACTAGCGGCCTAGCGCCGGGACGACATACGCTATTTGTGGAAAGCTTGGCGGCAGATGGTACTTACGGTGTGCCGTCAGCCATTTTCCTGGATGTTGTCGCTGGTATAGATGGCGCGACAACAATGATGGGTACAGATGGCTCAGATACACTGGTCGGCACTGATGCAAATGAGGTTCTAGAAGGTCTCGGCGGCAATGACTTGATCGCAGGCGGCTTAGGAGATGACTTTATCTTGGGCGGCGACGGCGACGATGTGCTGCGAGGCGATCTCAACAGCCGCGATACTCAAGATGACATTATGGGTGGTAACGATGTCATTTACGGCGGTGCTGGTGATGATCGCATTGGGGGTAAAGCCGGTGACGATACGCTCTACGGCGACGATGGCGACGACCTGATCTATGGAGACGATGGCGACGACCTGATCTATGGCGGCATGGGAGATGACACTCTGATTGGGGATAATTTCTCTCAGGGCAGCGGCAGCGATACGTTCGTCTTGGCTGCTGGCGAAGGTACCGATAAAATTCTAGATTTTGAAGTCGGGATCGACTTTATTGGACTATCGGGGCTCTCCTTCGGCCAGTTAGAGATTGTTCAAGCTGGGAAAGACACCGCGATTCAGTTCGCTGATGAGATCCTAGCTCAGCTCACGGGCACCACAGCTAGCGACCTGACGATGAGCAGCTTTGTGCCTGTATAGCGCAGCAGCAAAGGCCCTGTGGGACAGGCATCTTAGCTATCCCACAGGACTTTTCTCTGCAGGGGTTGGGTATCCACAAACTGCACTAGGCGACGCAGCGACACCTCTATTTCGCTGGATTGGTTATCTAGCTTGTAGCCTACGTCAAAGATTGCTTTTGACAACAGATAGCCCTTATTCCCATGAACACCCTGAAACTGCGCCAAACCATCAACCAGTGCCTCGATCAGCTCTCTAGCGATCGCCTACGTCTAGTTGATTTACGCTCTGGAGAATAGCGAAGAAACGGCGTGGGCACTGCCCACCCTACCTGACTTGATCTCGGGCACAGCGGCAGTCAGAGGGCGGACAAAAACTGAGCAGGTGTAAGCATTGGGACATTTTGAACCGTCTGTAGAACGAGTAAATCGCGATCACCCGTGATCAGTGCTTGAGCTTGAGCAGCAATGGCTGTTGCTATAATTTTGGCATCTGCTGGATCCCGTAAATCGTCGAATTCAGAGACAGTAATACTAACAAACTGGGAGAGGGATGCTGCGATCGCCAATAAACTTTCCGCAGTGTGATCGCGCTTTTTTAGCTGAGGTTGAAACTTTGGTCTCTGTAGAGTAACTTCTAGCTCACGCATGAGTTCTGGCGAAACATAGCTTGTGATCCTTTCCTCATAAGCCAAACGCAGATTTTCTCCAGGTACGCCACCCCATAGAAGTCCAGAAATCCAGACATTAACATCAATGACGACTTTCATGATCCAGCCCATAGGGCCTGGCGGACGGTCTTTACTTCTGTGCTAATTTCCTCAAGGGTTGGCTGGTTAGCGTCAGGGGATAGCTCATCAAGCGCTTGAAAAAAGTAATCGAGGTTGCGCCTGAGGTGCCTGTACAGAAATGGTTTTCAAGTCCTGTACAGTTTGAGACAGGAGTTCTTGCTCTTCGGGCTTAAGCGCCAAAATGATCTGTGCTAAGGAATTCACGAGCTGGGTGTTGATACTAGCAGACATAATTGTGTGGCCACGGCAGTTTGGATTGATCGCTGAATTGGAGTAGCAATAATCCGTTCAATTTCATTTTACAATGTAGGATAGGGACGATGCTGGAGGAATGGGAAAGATGGCCCAGCGTGCACTGCACAGCGCTTGCGCCTCTACATTCGGATTTGCCCGTAAATATTGCTTTCTTGAATGCCTCTCTGCTGCCTGGTTTGGAGCCTCGTTATGACTCAGTTTTCCGTGGTGTTAGTACGATCACTACGAATACTGCCATCGGGCATCCAAGCCGAGACGCAGTCAGTAGGGTGGGCACTGCCCACATGTCTATCAGCGAGGTTGGGCCTGCCAATGCAATGGTTTGATCGCTGATTTTACGGGTCTTCTTGAGGTTGATTTACTTTCTGGGGAATAGCGAATAAACGGCGTGGGCAGTGCTAATAACCAACTAGCCGAGACTCAAATCACTGGCTTCAGTCTGTTTGATGAATGACTTGAGCACCTTAGCGTAAACACTCTTTCCTCGCATGCCCAACTACCGCCCGGATTACACCGCTGGCAGCACCATCTTCTTGACTTGGGTCACTTACCGCCCGGCACCGCTCTTCAGTCACCCTGATACCGTTACTCTTTTGCGTCAAGCTGTCAGCGACCCCTACGGCAGCACTACCAATCAAACCGAAATTCTCATCGCCGACAACACCGCCTCCGCCGTCACCGGCAGCGCCACCCTTGACGAAGGCCAAAGCATTCAACTGAGCGCAATCGCATCAGCGAAGCCATGCCCGATAGGGCTATAACCTTCCAAGGGAATCGCCACCGACCCTGGTGACGACACACTGACCTGTGTCTGGCAGCTCGGCGACGGCACTGGCTCAACTGACGGCCAGGGCGTGGTTCATACCTTCCTGGGAGGCACCTACCTCACGCGCCTGACCGTCAACAATACCCATTCCACAGGGCTCTTCTACAGCGGCTGATTGTCAACAAACTGGGCTAAGCGACGCAGCGGTACCTCTATTTCTAGAGACTGGTTGTCTAACTTGTAGCCCACGTCAAAGATCGCCTTTGACAGCAGGTAGTTGTTCAGTAGGACTTTAAGCTCCCGCTCAGTAGCCGGTAAAAAGTTTGCTGTGCCCGCAGTCTTTAGATAAGCATGCAAGAAAGCGGCGCTGACCCACTGTTCCCAGAAGTCGGCCCACTGCTGCATGACTTCGATCCGCTCTGAATGAATCACCCCGCTGTCTACTTCGTTCTTAAACCCATCGACTGCCGCATAGTGAATGGATTGCAGCATACCGCCGATATCTCTTAGGGGCGATCGCTTAATTCGCCGCTCGCTTACATTGCGACTGGCCTCCCCTTCAAAATCGATCAGGATAAAGTCTTTGCCGGTATAGAGCGCCTGACCTAAGTGATAGTCACCGTGATAGCGCGTCCGCAGCGCCGTAATCTTGCAGTCGAGCAGCTGTCTAAACCGTTCTAGATAGACTTCTTGATAGCCCAGAACGGCCTGTGCTAAGGGCTGTAGATCTTTCTCTAAAGAACCGATCTGATCTCTCAGACGCAGGAAAACTTGGCCTGTGAGGTTGCGATTGTACTGGTAGATAGAGCGCTGGTGGAACCCGCTAAAGGGTTCTGGGGCGAAGGCGGGGTTGGTGGGGTCGGCAGCGATCGCCGCATGAAACTCAGCCGTTCGCTGGCCCAAAAGCTGCACGTTGGCCAGGTAGGTGCCCATCAGGTGAGAGACTAGCTGCTTGCTCTCAGTATCTTCTTCAAACTGGGCTTGCAAGGTCACCAAGTCGGCCAGCATCGGCGGCGCTGTGGCCATTTCCGAAGATTCCACCATCACCTGGTCAAAATAGCTGCGAATGTTGTCGAGCGTATAGTCCCAGGTAGTTTGAGCTTCAGGGACGTACTGCTGCAAAATACCTACCGTCGCCGGTTCACTTTGGGCTCGCTGGTAGTCGAGATAGCCCACAATCGGGTTGAAGTTACTGAACTGCTGCTGCTTACTAAGGAAGCGGCGAATTTCCAAATCGGGGTTAACGCCCGCTCCCACCTTGCGAAAGAGTTTCAAGATCAGGTGAGCATCGCTGCCCGATTCACCATCCGAGTAGATCACAGAGGTGTTGTTGTAGTCTCCAGGTAAATAGGTCGCATCGGTGGGCAGCCTATCACCTTCTAGCGATCTCAGGGCGGTGGCAGTCAGCTTCCCAGCAGTGCCCTCGTAGGTGCCGCTGCTGAGGGTAGTTTCCAACAAAGTCTTCAGGAAGTCTTGGTCAGCGACCGCATCGTGAAGCACGCCTACTTCGTCGCTGTCGAGCATCTTTAGCTGGGCGATCGCCGTCGACGAAGACTCTTTCATCAGCTGTCGAGCCGCTTCTCCCAGTGCGCAGCTCACAAATAACAGATAGGTATCCGGGTCGCCCTGCTTATAGTCAATCCGCAAACAGAGCAAATGGGTATCGCTATCGGGAATGGCCATACATTCTGTTAGCTCAGCAGTACGTACCTTATCTCCCTGCCCGTTCAACCACTGACGACTACGCAGATAGTCACGCAGCAATCGCTCCAAGGCGTCTCGCTGAGCAGGTGCGAAAATAGCCTCCCACTGGGTCAGCTCAACCGTTGGCAGCTCTGATGGGGGCAGTATTGTCACCGAGGTCGGCTTGAGCGCAAACCAGTAAAAAGCATAAGGCCCCAAGCTGAGAAAATAACTGCCCTCTTCGCCCACCGATGGAAATTCGGTACGCCCAAAAATCTCGACTGGCACTCGCCCTTTAAACAGGGAAAGGTCGAGCTTGACCCCTTGCACAAATCGCGAGAGATTGGCCACCACCAAAATCTCCTCGTTCTCATAAGTGCGAGTAAAGGCCAGCACTTTACGATTGTCCAAGCTCAGCAGGTGAAAGTCTCCCCAACCAAATGCCTGATAGCGCTTACGAGTGGCAATCAGGCGCTTCGTCCAGTTCAGCAGCGAATTGGGCGCGGCCCGCTGGGCTTCGACGTTGATCGTGGTGTAGTGATACTCCGACTCTACGATCAGCGGCAAAAAGAGCTTGTGTGGATTGGCCCGGCTGAAGCCTGCATTGCGATCTGGGCTCCACTGCATGGGGGTGCGCACGCCATTGCGATCGCCCAAATACACATTGTCGCCCATGCCAATCTCATCGCCGTAGTACAGCACGGGCGTCCCTGGCAGCGACAGCAGCAGCCCATTGAGCAGTTCAATCTGCCTGCGGTCATTTTCTAGCAGAGGCACCAGCCGCCGCCGAATGCCCAGATTGATCCGCATCTCGGGATCTTGGGCGTACATCCGATACATGTAGTCCCGATCCTCATCGGTGACCATCTCCAGCGTCAGCTCATCGTGGTTGCGTAAAAACAGGCCCCACTGGCAGTTCTCCGGAATCTCCGGCGTCTGCTTGAGAATGTCGATAATCGGAAAATTGTCCTCCATCCGCAGCGACATAAACAGACGCGGCATCAGCGGAAAGTGAAAATTCATATGGCATTCGTCGCCATCGCCGTAGTAGGCTGCCGCATCTTCGGGCCACTGATTGGCCTCGGCCAGCAGCAGCTTGCCCTCGTAGCGATCATCAACGTACTTACGCAGACTTTTGAGAAAATCGTGCGTCTCCGGCAGGTTTTCGCAGTTGCTACCTTCGCGCTCAAATAGGTAGGGCACCGCGTCCATGCGCAGGCCATCTACGCCCATTTCTAGCCAGAATTCGAGCACGTCGAAGACGGCCTGCTGCACCGCCGGATTGTCGTAGTTAATATCAGGCTGATGCGAGTAAAAGCGATGCCAGTAGTAAGCCTTGGCCACCGGATCCCATGTCCAGTTGGAAGTCTCAAAGTCCTGGAAGATAATCCGGGTGCCTTTGTATTTATCCGGGCTATCGCTCCACACGTAAAAGTCGCGTTCAGAGCTGCCCGCCGGAGCCAGCCTGGCCCGCTTAAACCAAGGGTGCTGGTCAGAGGTGTGGTTGACAATCAGCTCAATAATGACGCGAATATCGCGTTCGTGAGCTGCCGCTAAAAAAGCCTTGAAATCGTCGAGCGTACCGTAGATGGGATTGACCGACAGATAGTCAGAAATATCGTAGCCGTCGTCCCGCTGCGGTGAAGGGAAAAAGGGCAGCACCCACAGGGCTGTGACGCCCAGCTCTTGCAGATAGTCTAGCTTTTCGGTTAGCCCTCTAAAGTCGCCAATGCCGTCGCCATTACTGTCTGCAAAGGCGCGAACCGGCACCTCGTAAATGATGGCGTTTTTGAACCAGAGCGGACTGTTATCTAGGGCCATAAAAAAAGATCCAACGAATAGCTATATGCAATCTTGCCAAGGTATGACAGATTTGAGGGTCGTTCTTCCTACAAAAGTGGGAAGTTTCTTGAGAGAACGTGCTTTCCCAGGTCGCTCAACAGCGTTTCCTGACATGAATGCGGGGCTCGATTGAGCGATCGCCCACAAACCCCCCTATAGACAGGTGCACTGCCGTGATATTTTCACCTATGAAGGGGGCGAACGTCCTAGCGTATCACTCCCAAAAACTAAAAAAAATAACTTATGAAATTTGAGCGTGCCAGCGGCATCCTTCTGCATCTTACTAGCCTTCCTAACCGCCACGGCATCGGCGATTTGGGTCAGTCAGCCTACGAATTTATCGACTTCATGGCGCGCAGCGGCCAAACCCTGTGGCAGATTTTACCGCTCGGCCCCACTGGCTACGACCACTCGCCTTACACTATGAACTTCAGCGCCTTTGCTGGAAACCCGCTGATGGTGAGCTTAGAGAAGCTGGTAGAGGAAGGATTGTTGACTGACGATGAGGTTTTGCCGTTAGAAAATGCTAAATCGAATCGGGTTGAGTTTAGCCGGGTGATTCCGCACAAGACCCAAATGCTGCGGCAGGCGTTTGAGCGATTTTCACAGCAGGGAGACAATGCTGCCTACGATAAGTTCTGCGAGGAGCAAGCTTGGTGGCTCGATGACTTTGTGCTATTTATGGCGCTGCTAGAGGCGAACGATGGCAAGCCCTGGAGTCAGTGGGAGACCAGTATTGCTCGCCGGGAGCCGGCGGTAATGCAGGCAAAGTCCGAAGAACTTAAGACAGAAATTGCCTTCCACCGGTTTGTGCAGTTTAAGTTTTTTGAGCAGTGGATGGCGCTACGTCAGTACGTCAATGACAAAAATATCCAAATTATTGGCGACGTGTCTATTTACGTCTGTCACAACAGTTCAGATGTGTGGGCGCATCCTCAGCTCTTTAAGCTCGACCCGCAGACGCTAGAATCGGCTTTTATTGCCGGGGTGCCGCCGGACTACTTCAGTGAGACTGGGCAGCTCTGGGGCAACCCGGTGTACGACTGGGATAAATGCGAGGAGTCGGGCTTTGAGTGGTGGATTTCACGCTTCAAGGCGACTTTGCAGTATGTGGACTGGGTAAGGGTTGACCACTTCCGTGGGTTTGAAGCTTACTGGCAGGTGCCTGCGAGTGAAGAGACGGCGATGAACGGGGAGTGGGTAAAGGCACCGGGCGAGGCATTTTTCGAGACGCTGGCAGAAAAGCTCGGCAGCTTGCCGGTGCTGGCAGAAGACTTGGGCATTATCACGCCGGAAGTGGAGGCATTGCGCGATCGCTTCGACTTCCCCGGTATGAAAATTCTCATGTTTGCCTTTGGCGGAGAGCCTGACAGTCCGCAC
>JBARVU010000471.1:0-21991 GCA_049646425.1 Phormidesmis sp.
GCATAGTCAATCACAAAATACATAGCCGCTACGCCCACATCGTCAAACTGCCAGCGCCAGAACTCGGTGTTTTGACGGCGCAAAGCAAACGGATTGAGATGACTGTTAGCATCAGGCTCAGCGGAAACGCCAGCATCTGGACTGGGGATCGCAGCCCCGGCAAATAGGCTACCCTGCTGAACGTCTGGAGTGCCCTGAAGCCGCTTTTGAAAACGAATGATGCGCTGCTTCCATGCCGTCAGCTCAGGGATACTGAGAGTAAGCTGAGGCTGGAAATTTTCATAGGTTGAGTAGCTCGCCGCTCGCATTGCCGAGTCGGAAAGCAAAAAAGATTGGCTGTCTTTTGACATGGTGACGACGATGTCCTTTTACGGGAGAGTGAGGATCAAGGGCTCTGCCATCGACTCTACATATAGCGTACGCTACACAACAGTCTGCAATATACCGCTATATGCAGATATTTCCCAAACTTTCTCCTGAAGTTCACTGAATACTGTTAGCACTGAATGAGTCTCTTCCCACGAAGGGTGCTGTCAGGTTTCATCGCGACTCGTCTGAACAATCGCCTGCTACTGAGTATTATTGTGGTAAGCAAAGTAGCGTGTTAATACTGACTGCTGTTCTATGGGTTCATGTCGAAAGAGAAATCTGATCGCAGCCTCTTTATGAAGGCTATATGAAGGCTATCGACAGATTCAACGCATCTTTGCCCAGAACTCCGGAATTCCTGGATAATGCTTTATTTCATTGTTGTTTGGACAGGGCTACTCGCTATTTTTTTGACAGCTGGCTGCGGCTGGCTGCACTGGCTGCGCGGAGGTGTGATAGTTCGTTCGGCAGATCGGATCATCGCTGCTATCTGGCTAGGTCTAGTTGGGATGGCAATTTCTATGCTGGGGCTTGCCATTTTTGTTCCTCTATCCCCGCTGGCTGGCATTGCCGTGACACTGCTCTGGCTGCTACTCGCGATGAAGTCGCAGGCGGTGCGGACTGAGTTGAAACATTGGGCGAGCAATCTCTCTGCCAAATTGCTGCTGGGGTACGGGCTGTGCTCGGTAGCTGTGGCTGCTTTCATCAGCCAACAGGTCACCTTCATAGATGCAGGACAATATCACTATGGCTTTATTCACTGGTTCTCTGAGTACGGCCTCCCTCCAGGACTAGCGCTGATCAATCCGCAGTTTGGCTTTGTGTCCGCCTGGTTTGCGATCGCCGCTCCTTTTGACTTTGCCGTTTTTGAAGGCCGAGTTAGCCCTATTATGAACGGGTTTATTTTGCTGGTGGCTGCGGTGCAAATAGCGATCGCTCTAAAACGCATTGCCCTGGGTCGAGCCCTTCTCAGCGACTGGTTTTCGCTCATATTCCTGCTGGTAGTTTCCACTCTGCTTGCCAGAACGCTGCTGCTGTCAGACATTACGATCTCACCCTCGCCGGACAGCGCGATCGCCTTGCTGACTGTTGCTGTTGCCTGGTCGATGCTGGTAGTCAGTCGGTCGAAGATAGCGTCTACCGAGGGGGTCATGAGCGCTGATTTGATCCCGCTAGTGCTCTCAGTCGGGGCAGTTTCGATTAAGCTGACGGCGCTGCCGCTGTTAGCAATCACTGCCGGTTTTTACCTCTTTAATGGAACTGGCCCAAAAATAAACCTGAGAAATTACCTAAAACGCTCGGTAATTGCTAGCCTAGTAATACTCTTGCTGCTGTGGCCATTCTTAGCTTCCGAGGTAGTGGTTTCTGGTTGCCCGCTGTACCCCTCTACCGTGGCCTGCTTGGATTTACCCTGGACGCCTTCTGCTGCTGCAACGCAAGACCTCGCAGAGGACACTCACGGCTGGGGTCGCTGGTTCGACCAGGCCCCCAATGGGGTCAACCGGTCGCTATGGCTCCTGTATCAATGGATCTTGAGAGGGCCCTCCAACAAGCTCATCGCTGTGCTCATTTTTGCTTCGATCTGTTCAGCGGTCTATCTCCTGAGATCGCTGCGAATGAACAAACAGCCTGTTGGCCAGCTCTACAGTCTATTCTGGCTGACGGCACTGGCGATAGTCGGAACCGCTTTCATGATGCTGAAAGCGCCCATATTCCGGTTTGGAATGAGCTATGCTCTATTGCTACCTGTTTTATCTATTTCGGTTCTTTTTAATGCCTGGACTCAACAAAGGTCGGGCTATCTGATGCCAAAGTATCTCATGCAGCCGCTGAGGAAATCAGAGTATTCTCTTTTGTTTGTAGGGGCTTTGTGGGCAATTGCTTTGAGCAGTCACGCTTACAGTGATATGGGCGATCGCCTCTTGATTGCCCCACCTTTACCGCCTGTAGCGCTGAAAGTTCAAGAATCAAACCAAATTACGTACTTTGTATCGCAAGATAGAAGAAATCGGTGCTGGGCAGCGGATTTACCCTGCGTCATCACAGTTCGCTCAGATGTTGAGCTGCGCAATCCGAGCGCAGGAATCAAAGGTGGCTTTATTCTAGATGAATCTCTTTAGATTTATATCTTTTGAAGGATTGACACAACTGTGAACATAATCTTTAAGTTGCTTATATTAGATATCTCCCTGGACGTCTGGAAGTTGATTCTGAAAGTTGATATGGGTCTTTTCTAAGTATTTCAGTGTGCATCACCACAAAGATCAAAGCAATGAATCAAATAAACGGGGTACATCTTACAATACCTGGCCATCTTTGTGAAGGAGTTGTGAAGTTAGTATAGGTTACGTGATTGTCCTTAAAGCAGGTTGCTATGCTTAGGCTCACACAGCTACGGCTGGTCTTCTGAAGAGTGGCTGCTCAGAAGGTAGTCGTTCATAGAAACCCTATTTGCTCCTGTAGTCGTTTCTAAATGCTCTGTTTGCTCCTGATATTCGAGAGACTCTGTCCGTATCGCTTTGAAGCACATAGTGTGGCTGCATCATGTCGTCATCCAGACTTTACTGAAGTGTTACAAGTACATCACACTAACTCACTGCTGCTGCTAGTAGAAATTCAGCACACCACTGGGTTAGGGTCTGCAGGAGACTATCGCGTATCGACTTGGGTGAGTCTCAAGTAATCCGCCCTCTCAAATAGCTGACCTACTTGCAGTCGGCATGTTCCGTTTAAGTCCTGCCCTCAATCTCGCCTTTGAACACCCAGGCATTTGTGCATTTACACGGTGCTGGTCTACTACACAATCTCCTACTTTCACAACTTATGCTGAAATCTTCACTAAGCCGGAGCCAGGTGTCTTTAGCATCCTCCCCGGAAATTTCTATTGTTATCCCTGTGCACAACGGCGGCGTCAGCTTTCGGAAGTGCCTTGCCAGCATTCGCCAGTGGGGGAACCGGGCTGAGGTCATCGTGGTTGCCGATGGAGAATCAGACGGCAGCTGGAAGTTAGCGCAGCAGCAGGGTGCCAAGGTCATTCTCCTGGCTGAATCTGGAGGGCCTGCAAAGGCACGTAATTTGGGCGCTAAGTCTGCCTCGTCCGACATCGTGTTCTTTGTTGACGCCGATGTCGAGATCCACCCGGCTACCGTTCAGAGAGTAATCCAGGCTTTTCAACAGGATCGCGAACTGGCTGCCCTGATTGGATCTTATGATGACTCCCCTGGAGATGGAGAATTTCTTTCTCAATACAAGAACTTATTTCATCACTACACTCATCAAGATGCCTGCGAAGAAGCTTCGACATTTTGGGGGGCTTGTGGGGCTATTCGTAGAGACGTTTTTCTGTCAGTGGGTGGATTTGACGAAGGTTATCGCAGGCCCTGTATTGAAGATATTGAATTGGGCTATCGGCTAAGGCACGAAGGCTACAAAATCCGGCTTTGTAAAGACATTCAGGTCAAGCACCTGAAGCGATGGACGACCTTTTCTCTACTGAGAGCAGAAGTTTTCTATCGGGCGCTACCTTGGATGGCTCTCCTGCTGAAAATTCGCCAGCGCGACCCGCAGCAGTATCAAGAATTTTCTAGCGACCTCAACTTGCGCTGGTCTAGCCGTGCGAGCGTTATCCTAGTCTATGGACTCTGTCTCGGCCTGGTAATAGCTCCCTGGTGGCCTCCCCTTCTGGCGATCTCGGGATTGATAGGGCTGACCTTGTTTGCGATTAACATGCCGGTATACCAGTTCTTCTACCGAAAGCGGGGTTTCTTGTTTGCGCTGCGTGTTTTACCTTGGCACTGGCTTTACTATTTCTACAGCGGTCTAGCCTTTGCTATTGGAGTGTTGCGGCACCAGTTTCAGGTTTATCGGTTAGCCAGATAGCGCGGCGCAGCTAAAGGTAGACTAGACAGATTTATATTTTCCGGTTTGGCCGGGTTTAGAGGTATCTCAGTAGTGAATACAACCGTTGTTATGGGCGCAGGGCCTGCAGGGCTTACAGCTGCCTACGAATTATCCAAGCAGGGCGAGCAAGCGATTGTGCTAGAGCAAGCCGACAAGGTCGGCGGCATCTCGCGAACTGAAGTTTATAAGGGCTACCGTTTTGACATTGGAGGCCACCGCTTTTTTACCAAGGTCGGTGAGGTTCAACAAATCTGGCGAGAAATCTTGGGAGATGAGTTTATCCAGGTTCCCCGACTGTCGCGGATTTACTACCGGGGAAAATTCTTCGACTATCCACTGTCTATCGTGAGCACACTTTCTAACTTGGGTGTCACAGACAGTAGCCTAATTATCTTGAGCTATCTCAAATCTAAGCTGAAGGGCAAACTACAGCCTGGGCCAGAAGCTGAGAATCTAGAAGATTGGGTGATTGAGCGGTTTGGCGATCGCCTCTATCGCACCTTCTTTAAATCTTATACTGAGAAGGTATGGGGTATTCCCTGCGACAAAATTCAGGCTGAGTGGGCAGCGCAGCGCATCAAGGGACTCTCGCTGAAAAAGGCTGTAGTCAATGCAGTCTTTGGCAGCAACAATACCAAAACCCTGATCAAAGAGTTTGACTATCCTATCTATGGCCCCGGTATGATGTGGGAGCGCTGCCAGCAGATGCTAGAAGCCGCTGGCTCGCCGGTTCACATGGAGACAAAGGTGACCAAGGTCGAGCACGACGGTCGGCGAGTACAGCGAGTAATTGCCGAAAAAGACGGCCAAACAATCGAGCTATCAGGAGAGAACTTTGTTTCTAGTATGCCGGTAACCGCATTGGCTAGATGTCTAGACCCAGCCCCGCCAGCTCGCGTGCTCGAAGCGGCTAAAGGTCTGAAGTATCGCGACTTTTTGATCGTACCGCTGGTCATCGATCTAGAGCACATTTTCCCCGACAACTGGATATACATTCACAGTCCAGACTTTAAGGTTGGTCGCATCCAAAACTTCAAGAACTGGAGCGCTGCAATGGTGCCCGACGCGAGCAAAACTTGCGTCGGCATGGAGTATTTTTGCAGTGAAGGCGACAGCCTCTGGGAAATGTCTGACGAAGCGCTGATCGCACTGGCCAGTCGAGAGATTGTGGGATTGGATTTGGTACCTAACCTAGGCTGCGTAACCGACGGTACGGTGATTCGGCAGAAAAAAGCCTATCCTGTCTACGATGGTCAGTACCGTCAACATTTGGATGTAATCCAGGACTATCTGCAGCAGTTCGAGAACTTGCAAACGGTGGGTCGCAACGGCATGCACCGATACAACAATCAAGATCATTCGATGCTAACTGGGCTGCTGGCGGCTAAAAACATTTTGGGAGAAGAGCACGATCTCTGGAACGTCAACGTTGAGCGCTCGTACCATGAAGACTTTACCAAGGAGCAATGGACCGAGGCCAAAGCTCAAATGAAGCAGCCAGTTGGCAGTTACGCAGGCTAATGGAAGTAAGATGAAGAACAATCAGTTTGTCTCTGTTAT
Organism: Phormidesmis sp.; assembly: GCA_049646425.1. Classification (GTDB taxonomy): domain Bacteria; phylum Cyanobacteriota; class Cyanobacteriia; order Phormidesmidales; family Phormidesmidaceae; genus Phormidesmis. The sequence continues at coordinate 5,830 of JBARVU010000471.1, forward strand.
TGTTCCTGTCTTTAACGATGCTGAAAGGCTGCGGCTTTGTCTGGAAGCATTGAAAAGACAAACCTACCCGGACTACGAAGTGATTGTGGTAGACAATGCTTCTGACCAGGGTCAGCATATTCCTGAGCTTGTGGCCGAATTTGCTCGAGCAGTCTATGCCTATGAGTCACAAACTGGCTCTTATGTTGCTCGCAACCGAGCGCTGGGCCTAGCAAGAGGGGAAATACTCGCCTTTACCGATGCTGACTGTATTCCTGCTTCCGACTGGATAGAGAGCGGAGTTGATCACCTGCTAAAGACACCCAACTGTGGATTGATTGCAGGCCGGATCAAGCTGTTCTTTCGAGGCACTGAGGCCAGTCCGGTGGAACTCTATGAGAGCGTAACGGCTTTCCCGCAGCAGCGCTTGCTAAGCCAGCAGCAGGGAGCAGCGACGGCTAATGTCTTTACCTATCAGGCGGTTATGAAAGCAGTGGGCCCATTCGACGCTAGCCTGCGATCCAATGGCGATATTGAGTGGGGGCAACGGGTGTTTGCTGCAGGATATCAGCAGATCTATGCGCACGATGTATGCGTTGCCCACCCAGCTCGTTACACGTTTGAGCAGCTGCGGAAGCGAACGCTGCGGCTAGCGGGCGGTGTTTTTGGTCGGTTTATTCAGCCAGAGCACAGTTTTTTACAGCGCAATCTGACATTCGCCAGGCTGTTAGCGGATGATTTGGTGCCGCCTGTCAATTTTGCGATGAGTTCATTTAAGGATGCTCGGCTAACTGGGTTTAAACAAAAAGCAACCGTCTCACTGGTGCTGTGCTGGGTGCGCTATGTTAGCGCAGTTGAGAAGGTGCGGCTGAAGTTTGGTGGTGTTCCGCATCGGGGATAGGTAAGTGCAGAAGCAAGAAGCGGAGGGAAACAAGCGATGTCAGGACTAAAAGTTGCTTTTGTCGTCAGCCGGTTTCCGGTACTGTCAGAAACGTTTGTGGTTAATCAGGCTACCGGTCTATTGGATCGGGGCTATGACGTCGACATTTATACAGAGCAACTGTGCGATACGCAGAAGGTGCATCCTGATGTGACGCGCTATGGTTTGCTAGCGCGTACGCAAGTGATGCCATCTGTACCTAAAAACTATTTGACACGGTTGACTGAGGGCGTCCGGCTGCTAGCTACATACGGACCTCGCTATCCTGAGCAAATTGGGCGATCGCTCAATGTTTTCCGTCTGGGCACTCGTGCGGCCTCTCTGTGGACGCTGTTCACTACGATCCCCACTTTGGAGCGAACAGGGTCACAGCCTTACGATATTATTCACTGTCAGTTTGGCGATTTGGGGTTTCGCGGGCTATCGCTGCGAGATCTCAGCGAAGATACTAAGCTGATCGTGATGTTTCGCGGGTTTGATATCAGCGCGCAGGTGGCGTGTCAGGGGGATCGTCTCTACGCTGCTCTTTTCAATCAGGCGGATTTTTTCCTAACTAACTGTGAGTTCTTTCGGCAGCGATTGCTAGCGCTTGGGTGCCCGCCCGACAAGGTGAAAGTGCACTATTCTGGTCTCGACTGTCAAAAGTTTACACCGACGGTGCGATCACAGGAGACATCGGAGATTCGGATTGCGGCGACTGGCCGACTGGTTGAGAAAAAAGGATTCGAGTACAGCATTCGAGCCGTGGCCAAAGTTGCGCAGCGCTATCCTCAGGTCACCTTCGACATTATCGGCGATGGCCCGCTGAGGGCCGAGCTAACGGCGTTGATTGAGTCTTTGCAGATGACAGAGACCATTCGTTTGCTGGGCTGGCAAGATGAAGCGGAAATTATTAATATACTGACGCGCGCTCACCTGTTTGTGGCCCCTAGTGTGACTGCAGCCGATGGCAACCAAGATGCCCCGATCAATGTTCTCAAAGAAGCCATGGCGCTAGGACTGCCGGTCGTAAGCACCCTTCACGGGGGCATTCCCGAGCTGGTAGAGGATGGTGTATCGGGCCTGCTGGTGCCTGAACGAGATGCTGAGGCGATCGCCCAAGCTGTCACGACGCTGATCGAGCACCCGGAACGCTGGCCGGATATAGGAAAAGCAGGCAGAGCCTATGTCGAAGCCCACTACGATCTCAACGTGCTGAATGACCGCCTATCAGATCTTTATCAGCAGCTAGCCCATCTGCCCACTCACCCTCTACCCCACTACCCACACCAGAGTGTCGAACCTATGAATACATCTTCAACTTCTCTATCAGCCTCGTCTGTCGCAGATCCTGCCAGACCAGCCCAAGTCACCCTGGTGGTCGTGCCTCGGGAGCGCTTTAGCTGTACAGAGGCATCGTTAGCAAGTATTTACGAGCATACTCAAGTTCCTTTTGAGCTCGTGTATGTCGACGGTAATTCTCCGCCGCACGTTCAGCAATATCTCGAAGCGCAAGCTCAGCAGCGGAATTTTGAGCTGGTTCGCACCGAGCAGTACCTTTTCCCCAACCAGGCAAGAAATATTGGTCTAGCTCGGGTGAAAACGCCCTATCTGGTCTTTATTGATAATGATGTCGTGGTCTCACCTGGTTGGCTGCAGGCCCTCTTGAGCTGCGCCGAAGAAGCGAACGCTGCCGTCGTAGGCCCTCTGATGTGCCAGGATGAGCCGGTGCATGAGGTTGTTCACTTCGCAGGTGGTGAGTCTCACGTCTGGGTTGATCAGCTCGGTCGTCGTCGCCTCCGAGAAAAAATGCTCAAGCAGGGCAAACGGGTTGAGGACGTTTTACCGACGCTACAGCGCACGCCGACGGAGCTAGCCGAGTTTCACTGCGTTTTGATTCGCCGGTCTGTGATCGATCAGCTCGGTGCGCTCGACGAAGGAATGCTTAACACCAAGGAGCATCTAGACTTTTGTATGAGTGTCTCCCAGCTAGGCGAAGCCGTGTACTTTGAACCGGCTTCTGTCGTCACCTATGTCCCGGGTCCGCCGCTAGAGCGTAGTGATCTCACCTACTATATGCTGCGCTGGAGCGACGAATGGACGCTCAAAAGCCTGCACCATTTTCGGGACAAATGGAATGTCGTGGAAGATGGCTACTTCACCTCGAAGTACAAAAAGCTGGGCTGGCGTCGCCGGAGCACTATCTTAAGCCCGATCATTCGCCTGCTGACGTTGGGAAGAGGTAGCAACTTGATGATGAGAGCGTTTGCCAAAGTCGATCAGCTTTTTAACCGCTATCTGACGAGTCGTCATTCGCGATCGCAGCAGCAGCTAAATTGACATTTGCAAAGCACCCAGTTTCTGCTTTGCAAAGCTTCTGAGCGTTTTGACTTTTAATTCGACCTTTGAACTGATTTGCCCCTATTTATGTCCACTCCACTGCTCACTATTATTATCCCTACCTACAACCGTCCGGACCTGCTACAGCGAGCGGTGCAGAGCGCGTTAGCACAAGCGGCAGATCTGCCAGAAGGCAGTCTTGAGATTGTCGTAGTCGATGACGGCTCTTCTGTTCCTGCCTCTCTGCCGGCGCAGGCTAGCCTACGCCTGGTTCGCCTGCCAGACAATTGCGGCGGAGCAGCCGCACGTAATGAGGGCGCTAGGGTTGCTCAAGGCCGGTATATTACCTATTTAGATGACGATGATAAGCTGCTACCGGGTATGGCTGCAGCAGCTTTGAAGGCGCTGCGAGAGACAATCCTGCCTCAGCCGGTAGCAGTGCTGACGGGTATTGAGGTTGTGAACTCATCCGGGCAGGTCGTGAATACCCGATTGCCTCCGACTTTACCCAAAGGATCTTGCTTTTCGTTGGAAGAGATTGAACCAGAGGAATCTTTCCTGACAAAGCAAACCCTAGTAGTCGAGCGGAACCTGCTGCTAAGCATCGGCGGATTTGATCAGACGTTTCGTTCTCGGGTTCACTCTGAGCTGTTTTTGCGACTGAATCCGGCTTGCTCTCTTTTAGGATTGCCCTTGGTAACCTACCAGCTGGCTGCTCACGAGGGGCCAAGGGTTTCTCGTAACCCGGCCTTGCGTCAGGCGAGTTTTGATCAGCTAGTTAAAAAGCATCGCGCCCAGTTTGAAGCGCATCCGAAACAGTTCTCTCGATTCGTCTATCAGCATGCTCAAGTTTGCTTGCGGATGGGGCAAAACAAGGCAGCGTTCAAGGCATTGCTGTGGGCGGTACGGATACACCCTTCACACAGCCTAATACTGATCATGAGGGAGTTTAGGCACAGGTTGAGCCCCTATCTAGCTACCTTCAACGCTGAGCCGCTAGAAACAACCTAGCGCTGGAAATTCATGAGACTAAAGCTGCCTGTCGCGATTAGAAGAGCCATCAAAGCCACTCGCTTCTGGCGAGAGAACCATCTAATTCTGCGCGAATTTAGACACTTCCGCAGGGTGGCGGTGCTCGCTGTTGGGTTTGCCCTCATCGCCGCTTTTTTTGAGGGGATCACAGTAGGCTTCATTGCGTCATTTTTACAGGGGCTGACTAACCCTGAAGAGCCGCCGCTACAGATAGGCGTTGCCTGGTTCGATACTGTATTTTTAGCTACAGAGGCATCAGCCGCTAACCGAATTTACCGCCTCTCTGGGATACTGCTGTTAGGCGTGTGGCTGCGAGCCGGGTTTGACTATTTAAGCATTGTCTATTCCAAAAAAGCCTCACTCAGTTTGGTAGACTGCCTGCGTCGTCGGATTTTTGACCAGCTTAAGAGCTTCAGCCTGAGCTTTTATACCACCGCTAATCCTGGGGCCTTGATCAACACGGTCAGAGGAGAGGTTAAGCAGGTGCAGCAGGCTTTTGACGTGCTGTCGACTTCGCTTGTTTTTGGAACAAAACTGCTGGCCTATCTGATAGCAATGCTGCTGCTGTCCTGGCAGCTTTTTCTCACCTCGGTGTTAGTCTTTGGGCTAATGTCTGTGGGCCTATCGTCTCTGAGGGGTCAGGTAAGAGAAGCGAGCTTTGGCGTGCCCAGGGCGAACAAGATATTTACATCTAGCGCGCTGTCATTTGTCAACGGCATTCGGACGGTTCATGCCTCGGGTACTCAAGAGCTGGAGCGCCGCCGGTATCAGGTGGCAACCCGCGAAGTTTACACAGCTCAAATCAACGTGATCAAGCTCTCGGCACTGGTGCAGCCCCTGATTGAGGGTGTCGGTGCGACTTTGCTAGTAGGCATGGTGGTAGTTTCTTATGGCCTCTTAATTGCCACTGGGCAAATGAAGGCAGCTGAGCTACTCACGTTCTTATTTGTGCTGCTTCGGACGACGCCGATGCTCTCTGCGCTCAATGGCGCGCTGGTCGGCTTTATGTCGTCACAAGGCTCTCTAAGCGCTGTGACTGATTTGCTAAAACGCGAGGATAAGCCTTACTTCGAGGATGGTGACCGAGCATTTACGGGACTGCAGCACTCGATTGATTTTGAGTCGGTTGACTTCTCTTATAATCCCGGTGAGCCGGTTCTGTACGAGATTACCCTATCGATAAAACGAGGGGAGACAACGGCTCTGGTCGGATCTTCAGGGGCGGGCAAGACAACTTTGGCAGACCTGCTACCCAGATTTTACGACCCGACGCAGGGCCAAATATTAGTGGATGGGGTTGATCTGCGCCAGCTAAAAATCAATTCGCTGCGGCGGCGGATGGCGGTCGTGAGTCAAGATACTTTCATCTTTCATACCACGGTGAAAGAGAATATTCTCTACGGGGTTGAAGATGCCAGGGATACGGACGTTTATGAAGCGGCGCGGATGGCCAATGCCTTGGACTTTATCCTGGCGCTACCGCAGGGGTTTGATACGGTTTTAGGTGATCGCGGTATCCGGTTATCCGGCGGGCAGCGGCAGCGAATTGCGATCGCGCGCGCGCTGCTGCGAAACCCAGAAATTCTGATTTTGGACGAGGCCACTAGCGCCTTGGATTCGGTGACTGAGCGATTGATTCAAGCGTCGCTGGAGCGGCTGTCGGCTGGGCGAACGGTGATTGCGATCGCCCATCGCCTATCGACTATTGCCAACGCTGACAAAGTCGTGGTGATGGAGAAAGGGCGAATCGTCGAGCAGGGCGGCTATCAAGATTTGTTAAAAGACCGGGGGAAGCTGTGGAAATATCATCGAATGCAGTTTGACACCAGCGGGGTTTGAGCGCGGGGTAACTCTGTTTTTTTTGAGCAAAGGATCGAGTTTGCTGGCCAGTCAAGCTAGCGCTATGACATTCTCTTTTATTCTCTCGTATAAGCTGTTCTATCAGGTTCTTCTTTCGGTTTAGTGCTATGTCTCTGCCTGTATTTTCTGTGGTTGTTCCAACTTACAACCGACCTCAGCAGCTCGCTCGTTGTCTAGAAGCGCTGACGCAGCTAGACTACCCAAATGATCGCTATCAAATTGTCATTATCGATGACGGTAGCCGCACGCCGCTAGCAGCAACGGTAGAGCCTTTTCGCTCAGAGGCTGAGGTCGTCCTCGTCTCACAGGCCAATGCGGGACCTGCGGCCGCGCGGAACGCTGGCGCACACCGGGCAGAGGGCGAGTTTATTGCGTTTACTGATGATGACTGCATGCCAGCGCCTGACTGGCTCAAGAAGATGGCTGACAGGTTGCAGAGCGATCCCGACGCGATGGTCGGTGGCCGGACAGTGAATGATTTGCCAGAGAATCTCTACTCGACTGCTTCGCAAGCGCTGATCGACTACCTCTATAGCTACTACAGTACAGCTACGCAGGGCGTGTTCTTCGCCTCAAACAATATTGCTATGGCGCGATCACACTTTCTCGAAATCGGTGGCTTCGACGTCTCGTTTCCCCTGGCAGCAGCAGAAGACCGGGAGCTGTGCGATCGCTGGCAACAAAGCGGCTATGCGATGCAGTACGCGCCCGAAATCACGATCCGGCATGCTCACTTTTTGTCTTTAAAGTCTTTTTGGCGTCAGCATTTTGGCTATGGGCGCGGCGCTTTTTGCTACCACCAGGCCCGCGCCAAGCGCACTGAGCAGCCTATTCAGGTCGAACCTTTTCGATTTTATCGCGACCTGTTGACCTATCCCCTACAGCGCCCAGTAGCGCATCCGCCGCTGCTGCTGTCCAGCTTGTTTATGCTGTCTCAAATAGCGACAACGGCCGGGTTCTTCTGGGAGCGTTGGACAGGCCAAAAGCTGGAGAAAGCGGCAAGCTAACAAGTGTTTTGTCAAGCACTCAAACCAAAACAATAAGTAAATACACTAAATACAAGGTTCTTGCAAAGTGAGGGCATTAAGTGCTTTGGCTGTCATTTTTTTGGTAGCCTAGATCTGGCAAAGTGTGTATTACTTTGTAAACAATATCCTGCGGCCTGCTGCGCACAGAGATTACCATCGGTATGGTGAATCGGGGTGTCTCCCGGCTTGACGCTCTGTTTTAGCGGGTCTGTTTCTAGGGTAAAGGTTCATGCGCTTTGGGAACGCTAAAGTAAAGGTTGAGCCGCCATCGTTCTTAGTTGCTTGACGTTATGACCAGTCGCCATTTTTTCACCACCACGTTCAGCCAAGCCAGTTCCCAAGCTGCACTGGAATCAATGGGTACGATTCGGATTAGCAAGTCGTTTACGGTGGCTGAGGCAGTTTCCTTTGGGCAGGTCTGTCAGGAGGCATTTGTGCAGCACCCTGATCTTGAGGAGATGGTTTTAGACTTTACTAAAACTACTTTTATTGACAGCAGCGGGATTGGGGCATTGGTGATTGGCCACAAGCTCTGTGAGTCCAAAGGGGCAAAGCTATGCCTGATTAACGTGCCAACGCAGGTCATGATGGCGCTCTCGCTGACTGAACTTGACAAAGTTTTTCATGTTGAGCAGGTGCCTGAGCGGTCGCCTGGCGCCACTCCAGTTCAGCTTAATGCCGCTTTGAAAAATTTGCCTGAGACCCATCCATCGGTGCGCTCTAAGGCTAAGCGGGCGATGGATATTGTGGGGGCAATCGTTGGTCTGGGGCTGACGACGGTTTTGTTTGTGGTGGTGGCGATCGCTATCAAGTATGAAGACGGCGGCCCTGTTTTCTTTGCCCAAACCCGCTGTTCCTGGATGGGCAAACGCTTCAAAATTTGGAAATTTCGCTCAATGGTGACTGATGCGGAGGCCCGCAAACGCGAAGTTGCCAATAAAGTTAAAGGGCCGCTGTTCAAAAACGACAACGATCCCCGCGTCACCCGCATCGGTCGTTTCCTGCGGCGTACCAGCTTAGACGAGTGCCCTCAGTTTTGGAATGTGCTAAAAGGCGATATGAGCCTGGTCGGCACTCGTCCGCCGACGCCCGACGAAATTGAGCAGTACGAGGTGCCGCAGTGGCAGCGACTGAACGTCAAGCCGGGAATGACGGGCGAGTGGCAGGTGAACGGTCGCTCGAAGGTGACCACCTTTGAAGAAGTCATTCACCTAGACCTGAAATATCAGCGCAAGTGGAGCCTACGGTACGATATTCAGCTGATCGTTAAAACGGTCATGGTGCTGTTCAGCAAAGAGTCTGGGGCGATGTAGGCTGTAGGCTAAGGTATCTGTAGGCTGAGCGTAGTCGAATCCTACCGCTTGGTTCGGGCAACAGGGTAGTTGCAATGTGCCTCGATCCTTCACAATGGGAATGGCAATCCGCCCCGCCGGCTGCATAGCTGAGACCGGTGGGATGGGCGACCTCGATTAGTGAATGCTCGCAAATGTTTTAGCGGTGCTGCTGGGCTCAGGCAGCTTAATTTTCTATCTTGCCGCCTTCTTCTATCCGGAGGTGCATCGCCGTTCTGACTTTTTGTGGAGCGGCCTCGGTCTGTTTTATGCGGTGGTGCTGTGGTTCTGCGCCGGGCAGATGAGCGGGGCTGTTTTGCTAGGGCAGATGACGGCGGTGAGCCTACTGTTGGGTTTGGGCTGGCAAACGCTGACGGTACGCCGTGAAAAAACACCGGTCTATCAGCAGACGCCTGCTGTGCTGACGCCTGAGCGAGTTGGGAACTGGGCTAAAAGTAAGCTCAACCAGCTCCGAATAGCCCCCGCAGCGACGGTGCCTGCTCAGCTAGAAAAGCGCCAGCTCGGCGATCGCCTCGATCCCCGCCGCCGTCCGCTCTATGAGTATGAGTTTGTGGAGGATGGTGTGACGGACGGCCAAACCCTGGCAGACCCTGCAGCCTCGGAGGTGATCGCCCACCCGCTACCTGCCATAGAACCTACTGCTGAACCGACCGACGCCGCCCCCCCTTCGGCTGACGCTGAGATCCTTTTGGTAGAGGAGCCAGAGCCTGATCCCAGCAAGCAAAATGACGATCCCCAAAATTTGTCACAGCCTCAAGTGGCAGTGACAGACATTCATTTTGATCAGCCAACAGTGAAGACAGAGCTAGACGACTCTTCTAACGATATTGGGCTGACCGAGACAAATATCCCAATCGATGCAGAGGACTGGGATCTCGAACTGAGTGAGGATGGCGTTGGCCGAGGAAGAGAGCCAGAATTCGAAGCAATAGCGGATGCGGGGCGATCGCAGGCTCAGCCAGCCCGCTCTAGAGAAAATCTAGAAAGACCCAGTCTACTGGCCACCCCCCTAATTCTCATCGGCTGGGTCAGAGATGTCCTCGGTTCCTTCACACGCGCTAAGTCCGCTAAGCCGGTGATCGATATTCCCCGCCGAGAATCTGATTCTGCCAGCCTGGGTCAAGCAAATTATCCGTCAGCTCCTGAGCAGGCTGAAGGTGATTCATTTCTAGATGACACAGCCGATGCAGTCGATACACCGCTAGACTTTATGTCAGTTCAAGACCCCCCGTCTGACGATTGGGAAGAGAGCAACTGGGATGATTGACTTGAACCGAACCGAACTTCAAGGCAGAATGGCCTAATCTAAACTTGAGCTGAGACAGCCATCCAGCTAACTTCTCCATTCCTTATGATTGAAGGGCATCTACTCCCTTTCTAGCAAACGCCTCCACCCAACGCCTAGTGACAACTGTGAGTGAATCCAACAGCGCCTCCGAAACCACAAAAAGCTATAAAGAGACTGTCCTGCTCCCTCAGACTGACTTCAGCATGCGGGCCAATGCTGTTAAGCGCGAGCCTGAGCTGCAAGCCTACTGGCAAGAAAAAGGGCTCTACGAAAAGTTGGCCACAGAGAACCCTGGCGCGCCGTTTATTCTGCACGATGGGCCACCCTATGCCAACGGCGACCTGCACATGGGCCATGCCCTCAACAAAATTCTCAAAGACATTATCAATAAGTACCAGACCCTTCAGGGCCGAAAGGTACGCTATGTGCCTGGTTGGGACTGTCATGGCTTGCCGATTGAGCTAAAGGTGCTGCAAAAGCTGAAGTCTTCAGTCCGGCGTGATCTGACGCCCCTGGCCCTGCGGCAAAAAGCGAAAGACTTTGCGCTGGAAACCGTCGAAAAGCAAAGCGAAGGCTTCCAGCGCTACGGCGTTTGGGGCGATTGGGAGCATCCTTACCTCACCCTCACGCCAGCATACGAAGCCGCTCAGCTTGGCGTCTTTGGCAAAATGGTCGAAAACGGCCATATCTATCGGGGTCTGCGCTCAGTGCACTGGAGCCCTTCTTCACAGACAGCGCTGGCCGAAGCCGAACTCGAATACCCCGAAGACCATGTCTCACCGAGTATCTACGTCGCCTTTCCGATGGTGGCCGCCGCAGAGACTGCAAAAGCGGCCTTGGCTCCCTATCTGGAGAATCTGGGCGTTGCTATTTGGACGACGACGCCTTGGACAATTCCAGCGAACGTAGCCGTTTCGGTGAATTCGAAACTGACCTACGCAGTGGTAGAAAGCGCGTCTGGAGAGCCATTTCAGTATTTGATCGTGGCGAAAGAACTGGCTGAGAAGCTTTCCGAAACCTTTGGCAGCGGTCTGACAGTAGTTGCTGAACTCAGTGGCGAAGCTTTAGCCGGCTCTACCTACCGCCACCCGTTCGCTCAAAAGGATAGCGCCTTTGACCGGGTCAGCCCGATTGTCATCGGCGGCGACTACGTCACGACCGAATCAGGAACGGGACTGGTTCACACGGCCCCTGGCCATGGGCAGGAAGACTTTTTGGTCGGTCAGCGGGAGAACCTGCCGATCTTATGTCCGGTCGACGAGCGCGGCAACTTTACGGCGGAGGCAGGCTCCTTCGAAGGGCTTAACGTGCTGAAAACGGCTAATGACAAAATTATTGAGGTGTTAACTGAAGAGCAAGTCTTACTCCAGCACGAACCTTATGCGCATAAGTACCCCTATGACTGGCGAACCAAAAAACCTGTAATTTACCGGGCGACTGAGCAGTGGTTTGCTTCTGTAAAAGGGTTTGTCGGTGAGGCGCTGAAGGCTATCTCGACGGTGAAGTGGATTCCGGCTCAGGGTGAAAATCGGATCACCGCTATGGTTTCTGAGCGATCAGACTGGTGTATTTCCCGGCAGCGGAGCTGGGGGGTTCCGATCCCGGTATTTTATGACGAAGCGACGGGTGAGCCGCTAATGACTCAAGAAACCATCGCTCACGTGCAGGCAATTGTCGCTGAAAAGGGTTCTGATGCCTGGTGGGAGCTCAGCGTCGAGGAACTGCTACCTGAGCACTATCGCCAGGATGGCAAAACCTACATCAAGGGTACCGACACAATGGATGTGTGGTTCGACTCGGGGTCTTCCTGGGCTTCGGTGGTGCAGCAGCGAACAGGGCTGGATTACCCTGCTGAAATCTATCTTGAAGGGTCTGACCAGCATCGGGGCTGGTTTCAGTCAAGCCTGCTAACTAGCGTTGCGACAAATGGCTGCGCGCCTTACCGGCAGGTGCTGACTCACGGCTATGTACTCGATGAAAACGGGCGCAAAATGAGTAAGTCGTTGGGGAATGGCGTCGACCCAAAAGTGATTATCGAAGGGGGCAACAATCAGAAGAAGGAGCCGCCTTACGGGGCAGATGTGCTGCGGCTGTGGGTGTCTTCGGTAGACTATTCGGGCGACATGCGGCTGGGCATGCGCAATGTGAAGCAAATGTCAGATGTGTATCGAAAGATTCGCAATACGGCGCGGTTTCTGCTAGGAAATCTGTACGATTTTGACCCCCAACAGGATGCGGTGCCGTATGAGGAACTGCCTGAACTGGATCAATACATGCTCCACCGGATGACGGAAGTGTTTGCGGATGTTGGGGCAGCGTTTGAGTCATATCAGTTCTTTCAATTTTTCCAGACGGTACAAAATTTCTGTGTGGTGGATCTTTCCAACTTTTATCTAGACATTGCGAAAGATCGGCTGTATATTAGCGCAGCTGAGTCAGCGCGGCGGCGGAGTTGTCAGACAGTGCTAGCGGTGGCAATTGAGAATTTGGCCAAGGCGATCGCCCCAGTGCTCTCTCACATGGCCGAAGATATCTGGCAGTCTTTACCCTACGAAACCTCGGCTGAGTCAGTCTTTGAGTCAGGTTGGGTCACTGTTGAAGAAAAGTGGCAGCGGCCTGATTTGACTCCGACCTGGCAACAGCTTCGGACTGTCCGAGATGAAGCCAATACTGTTTTGGAGCAGGCCCGCGCTGATAAAGCTATCGGCTCTTCTTTACAGGCTAAGCTGCGGCTGTTTACAACAGATGCCGATTTGCAGGCCAAGCTGGCGGACATGAATCCGGCAAACAGCGTGACGGCACCCTCAAACCATGTAGATGAGCTGCGCTATTTGTTCTTGGTCTCTCAGGTGGAGTGGGTAAGTGCAGATGATGTAAAAGGCGCTAAGTACAGCGGTGAGGTGCAGGGCCTGACCGTGGCTGTCATTGAGGCGGACGGGGAGAAGTGCGATCGCTGTTGGAACTACTCAGCCCATGTCGGCGAATCGGCTGAAGATCCGACGATTTGCGATCGCTGTGTGGCCGCCCTCAACGGCAGCTTCTAAGAGATTCCGCAGCCGTTGAGCGCGAACTCATCCACCGCTTGCTGAGAAAATTCATTCGCTGTCATTGCTGTTAAGACATTCAGCGGCAAGGTCAGGTGATGCGCACCTGCCTGCAAGGTCGCTACGGCCTCTTCTGGAGACTTAATGCTGGCCGCCATAATCTCAGTTTCGCCGACAACGCTTGACATGTTGCGGACAACAGCAAGACCATCCCCCAAAAACCGAGTTGCCCGGTTGACATAAGGAATCACGTACTTCACGCCTGTCTCTACGGCTACAGCCACCTGAGCGGGCGTGTATATCCCGGTGATCGCGCAGGGAATCTCTTTTGATAAGAAAGCCGCCACCCGAAACCCCAGCTCAATGGCTGGAATCTTGAGGACAATCTGAGTGCCCACAATTTCACGAACTTTATGGGCTTCAGTGACCATATCTTCAAAATCGGGCGAGGTCAGCTGGTAGCAAATTTCTCCAGAAACAATATCAGAGAGTGCCCTGAGCGTATCTTCAGGAGATAGATCGCTCTTCGCTAAAAGGGCTGGATTTGTCGTGATGCCTTTAATCCAACCTAACTTGCTGGCCGCTTCGGCCTCAGCAACAACGGCAGAATCGAGATAAATCGCCATAATTTTCTCCGAGTGGGTTCAAAAACGTTCATTCAAAAAATAACAGCTTCAAAGACTAAGGCTGTGGTTGTCAGGGAAATTACACTTGGATTTTTAGCTTGCTATTGGCTGTGGAGTTGAGATGGGCTGTAAGTCTGGTATTGGCTGTAGGTCAGATAGCCCGGCAGGCACGCAAATCTTGTCTGAGGCCAGTAGCTGACCCAGGCTTCCTCCAGGATGGCATCGGCTAAAGTCTTCCCGACTAAAATTGCGAGAGACTGCAACAGTAATGGCGATCGCATCTCCCAATGCCAGCGTTGCTGTTGTACTACTCGTCGGCACCAGTCCCAGCGGATCTGCTTCCTGGCGAACGCCGATATCTAGCGTGACATCGGCTGAATCCGCCAGCCTTGAAGTAGGATTTCCAGTGATAGCAACAAGCTTTGCGCCCAGATCTAAAATTGCTGGAACGATGCTGATGATTTCTGCTGTATTACCGCTGTTGGAAATGGCAATGACGACGTCGGCGGCGGTAATCATGCCCAGATCGCCATGACTCGCTTCTGCGGCATGCACAAAAAAAGCTGGAGTACCAGTACTTGCGAGCGTGGCGGCTATTTTCCGGCCTACGTGCCCAGACTTTCCAACCCCTAAAAGAATAACTCTGCCAGGAACATTGCGAATGAGTTGAACAGCTTTCTCCCATTCATCGTCTAAGATATCTAACAGTCCGCTTAAAGCCTGTATCTCTAACTGGATAACTCTCTCAGCCACATCTTTCAGGTGCATATTTGCTCACAAACAATTGAGACGCGATCAATACAAGCATCAGAAACATTATTCATAGAACGGTTTCCACGCTAGTCAAGGGTGGAATTGTTCACAAAAAATACGGCTTGTTCAATAGGCGAAGGTGACAGCAGGCGGCAACACATCCGCCTATTGAGGAACCCATTAAACAAACCTTTTGACCAACCCTCTTGACCCCAAGAGTCCGAAGTTTAAAGGTAATTTTATTTTTTAAAGACTAGCTAGCGTTCATAAGACAACAAATTTAGAGAGAACCTGTATCTAAATTTACTGGATTAAGTACTTACACTACCATCACTTGAGTTTACGCCTGTTGTATTTTTTTGTCAATATATTGCGTCCCAGTCTTTTGTCATAAGCTGTTGTCGGCGATTAAAGCTTTGATGTAGTCGCAGATACAAAGTCTCAGCCTGTTCCCGTTCTGGCTCAGTACCGTTGAATCCGCTAGAGCAGTAGGCTAAGCTCGCAATATTAGACCTAAAAGAGTGTCCAATCGCTATGAAAACGCCTGCATGGTTCATGACATCGATGATGGCCTGTAGCTTGGGAATGGGGATAATGACCTCTTTAGTGACCCCTGCGCACGCTCAAACCGCAACATTTGCCGATGTTCCTACCGATTATTGGGCCAGTAATTATATTGAAGCGCTGGTCAATCTTGATGTTGTGAAGGGGTTTCCTGACGGTACGTTCCGGCCTAACGACCCAGTCACTCGCGCTCAATTTGCCGCCCTTTTACGTCAAACTTTTGCAACAGCAGAAACGCCTTCAGCACAGCCGTTTAACGATGTAGCGCCTGGTTACTGGGCAGCTGAAGCGATCACCGCTGCTCGGACTTCAGGCTTCCTCTCAGGATATCCTGGCAACGTCTTCAATCCGGAGCAAAATATTTCCCGGGTGCAGTCCCTAGTCTCCTTAACCAGTGGCTTAGACTACCAGGGAGATGACTTCGATCTCGCTAGCTACTACAGCGACACCAGCATAATTCCTGACTACGCTAGATCCAGCATAGTGGCGGCAACCCGCTCAGCGCTTGTCGTGAACTATCCGATACTGTCCCAGCTCAATCCCAATCGTCAGGCGACTCGCGCTGAGGTCGCAGCAGCGATTTATCAGGCGCTAGTTAAACAAGCACAAGCTGAACCGTTAGTAACCACTCCGTATTTATTTACCACAATAACTGCAACCTGGCAGACCGAGCCAGTGATGACCATTCCAACGCTGGCTAAGCAAATTGGCTTGAGCCAAAACGGGCAGCGGCTGATTACGCTGAATCAAGCAGGCAATTTTATTCAAGTTTGGAATGCGCAAACCGGTGAGCAGGTCATCAGTATGTCTTCGAATGAAGCCACTCGATTTGAAGCGATCGCCCTCAGCGCCGATGGCTCCAAAGTGGCCACCATCACCCAAACTCGACCCGGTTACCGGTTAGAACTGCTGGTATGGGACTTACTAGCGGGCGAGCCGCCTCGAAGCACACCTTTAGGCGCTATTCGTCTGCTGACTTCCAATGTGCCTGAGGGCGTCGCCCCCGAGTTTGCGTCGACGTCGGCTCAGGTAGCTTTTGGGTCAGGCGACAGCATGATGGTCACCCAGGTAAAGCTCGGCATTGACTCGCCCGGTCGGCCCGGGGAACGTGAGCAACGGCTCCACTATGGCGCGACAGGCCAGATTTTACACACCTTAGTGCCGACCCCGGAAGCACAGCTATCGCAGTTTGAATTTAGTCCTGATGGACAGTTTTTGGCAGGGATGGGCTACATTACTCCCGATACAGGCAGGCAGCTGGGACCAGTTGTCGATGTGTGGCGGGTGAGCGACGGTAGTCACACCGCTCTGCTCAGACCCAGCACGCTCCTATCATTTACAGATATCGTTTTCACCCACACAGGCGCGCTCAAAACG
>JBARVU010000472.1:0-4226 GCA_049646425.1 Phormidesmis sp.
TTGTGCCCTTGCTTTCAAATAAGTCGCTTTTCTAGGCTCTATTTCACCATGAGAACGCCCCGTTAGCGCCAGTGTCACCCCACAACGGATGTCTGATTGCGCCCTGATCCCAGCTTCACTCTCCAGAGTTCCGAGTCTGGTCGGTGTGGGCAGATAGGGAGTTACATCTGAGTCTGATGAACAGGACTTGCACCTGTATCCGACTGAGAGTTCAGTCGATAGCTCAAGGGAGCTAACGGCTGGAAGCCTTCCTCTATAAGGGTTTTATCTCATAGCTCTAGGCTCCAACGAATCGCACTTGACACTTTGATTATGACACAAGTTTAGATGCGAGAATATGGCGCTTTTGGGTGCTAATTTAGGGTTTTGCTGTCATGCTCCAAAAACGGTTATTTAAAACACACAGTACATTGCGCGATTGCGGCTAACGACTTTGGAGTGACAGCCTATGGTCAGCTATATTTATGTAGAAACTTTCTACCTATTCATTTTATTTGGGGTAAATAGATAGACGAGATTCCACCTATTTACCTTCACAGGGTAATTAGGCGGAAAAATTTCTACATAATCTGCCATCTAGGGTGTTTGGGTGGAATCTTTCCTTCTAATAAATAGTCATGTGGCATGCGACACTGTGATGGAATTGCGAATCGGCCAAATCAGGGATGCAGATGCGATTATCGCGTTCGATCACGTCGCGGCATGCGAACCAGCACGTGTCCAGTCCGTTCACGACTACATCGAATCGTCTGCGTGTTACGTCGCCGTCATCGACGCGAAGGTGGTAGCCTACGCGGTGCTGAATTACAAGTTCTACGACAATGGTTGGATCGAAATGCTCTATGTCCATCCGCAATTCCGGCGTCAAGGAATCGGTTCTGCGTTGATCCGTCATTTGATCAACGCATGCCGCACACCCAAACTGTTCACATCGACGAATCAATCCAACTTTTCGATGCAGCGGCTACTGGCAGCGCTGGAATTTGATCGAAGTGGCTTCATTGAAAACCTTGACGAAGGCGATCCGGAACTGGTGTACTTCAAACGATTACGCGATAATGCCACATAAAAACGTGTTGAACCGGAGCGGCGATTCAAGCGGTTTTTGAGGTCAATGTCAAAACTAGCAATCGAGCAAGGTGCAGGATGGCAGCCCGTAACTCTATTTAGTGGAGAAGCGGGCTATATCTATAGTCTTTACATTAGTGACTCGCTTTGATGTTGTCTCCATTGCGGAACGTCAGCCGAGTTGAAGTGTAGAGCGATCGCCTCTTCTAGCGCAGATACATTTGCCGCCGAGGACTTTGATAGCCACTTGCTTTGAGCTTGAGTTGCCGCGCGAGCCGTTTGTTTGCTTTGGTCTCAACTGCCCAGCGCAGCATTTTGCCATTCCAGGGATAACAGTATTGCCCAATAGGAGCGGGCCAGCTAGAAGCGTAAGGATTGCCCATATTCCAGGACTCAACTTCAGGCAATCGTCCGTCAGCAAAAGCCGTAGCGACAGCCCAGAGGTCTTCATCAATACCTTTGGGCATTTCCTGTAGCACTAAGTGAGCGTAATGCTGTCCTTTGAGCCAGTTGGCAGTGTTTTGGAAGCAGGCAAACAGTAGCTCATGAAAGCCTTTGATGAAGCGAGGGTCATACCAGGGTGTGCAGCCTTGTGAGATTGCCCGCTCGACTGCATCCGAGGGAGTAATCCCCTGCTCATAGTCAATAGTCATATAGAGTCGGTCAAACAGGTTAGGCATCACTGAAGCCCCTTCGCGTCGCTAGGACAGCTAGCTGCTCATTGATAGTAATGTGTAGCCGCGTCCAAGTTGAGATGAGATTCCCTCTAGTATGCGCGGTCGTGTTTGCGCCGAGCTATGGGACATCTGGTTGAAGCTTTGAGCGTCCGGAATTCCCTCAGGTATTGAGCTGAGTTCACAGCGATTTGAACAGATGGTTTGTTTAAGAGGTCGTCCTACAATAACCGGTAGCGAAAGGTCATCTGATGCAGCAGGGCATACAAGTTGAGACGGGTTCGGGTTCATTTGTACCTGGACTTATTTGCCAGATGAGCCAGGTTCATCTGATGCAAATTGAAACGATCTGGCAAGGGATGTTGCGAGAAACCCAGCAGCCAGATATGGATTGGAGTTGGGCGTATAAACTGCGGCTAGCGGCGAGCGAGCGACGGTATGAAGCGTATGTAGTAGAGATAGATAAGCTAGCTCATGGGGTGATGCTGCTAGAAACTGAGTGGCATCGCTCTCAGCTAGATAGCCAAGGCATCGAGCGGTCACCTTTGGTCTATGTTGAGTACTTGGCATCGGCCCCTTGGAACCGCCGTGTAATTGAAGATCCGCCTTACTTTGTGGGGATTGGCCGAACGCTGCTATTCTTTGCTCGGCAGCGCAGCGTGGCGTTGGGCTATGGCGGGCGGGTAGGGCTGCACTCAATATCAGAGTCAGAGGCTTTTTATCATCGCCAGGGAATGCCAGACTATGGGGCCGACTCAGACAAAGACGGGTTGGTATACTTTGAATATGGAACTGTACGCCAGTAAGCAGCAAACATATGGACGACAAAGAACTCGCTGAGCAGCTTGAAAAGACTGGCAATCTAATGGATTTGCTAAACGATCCTGACTGGCTGCGACAAAATGCAGCAGCAACGACTGAGTGTACTGGCTATGTAGAGGCTGGTGTCGGGCTACAGTCTTATGTTCAACAGCTCAAACGCGTGTCTCCAGATGCATTGAAGGCGCAGAAGCAGCAGGTGAAGCTGTTGTCGATCTTGCTGCCAGTGCTGCATGAGTGGCTGAGTTCTTGGGAATTAGGATCGAGCTTTGAGACAGTTTATGCCGAGGCGCAGCGCCTGGTCTATGGGCATCTGGTACAGGCGATCGCAGTTCAAGCAGAGTGGGTCGAAGGACTACTAGCGGAGAACGACCAGACGGCCCCTGTTCAAGTGAAGGAAAGACTTGCTGAGATGCTCAGGCAGGAAGATTGGCAGCTATTAGCGACAGTGGCTGCAGAGGATATGAAGAAGCGCATTTTGCATCGGGCGCAGGGACACTCAGAGATGCCGATTGCGGTTTGACACTCTCACGCCCTCGCACACGTTCAGTTATTCCAGAAGTCCAGAAATCCAGGTTGATAGGTTACCGATGCTGCCTGCGGGGTGTGATCGTGCAGGGGGAGGTGATTGCCTATTGAAAGGCTCCGTCTGTGCCTGTGGCCCGTCAGGTCTTTAAGTACGAGCATACCCGTTTACTCATTTCCCTGTTTACCCATGTGCTGATTCTTGGTTTTACAGGAGTGCGATCGCTTCCTACTGCGGAGCTCTACCGCGAGTTGCCCTGGTCTTTGATGACCTGAGCAGAGGTGCTGGCAGTGTAAGTAGATGTTTGATGGGCAGGTTATAAAGCAGTGCCATAGGGACAGCGGTCTCGCCTTGCTCCTCAGCTCTATGTGTCGACAGTGAGCGATCGCCCGGTTTATAGCTTGTGCAGAGCGATCTCTACTCCGGTGTGAGAGCACGAGTAGGCTTTGGTGAGCGGCATCGGGGTTACGTGTTTACGCAATTACTCTGTACTGTGCTCATCATTGAGCAGTTGCCCAGCGGCTATGGCTATCTACCAAAATCGGAGCCGGGGGTGACCTTTAGGAGGCGCTGAAGTGGCCAGTGACCAATAGTAGCCTGTTCACGTTCTTCAGGCTGCTATTGTTCGGGGGGACTGCATTCCGATGGGCCTACCGGTAGCGTTGCCGGTAGGCTTTTTTATGAGGCGAGATCGCTCCTCATGTTTGACGAGCCACCTTAAGTTTTACGGTAGACAATGCGATCACTTTGACCTGCCTGCCCTAGAAACCAAAAAACTGGTTTACTGGTTTTCTATGGGTGAGATCGCCTGGTCTAGGGCTCGTCGCTTGGCAATCTCTTGACCTGATGGCTCAGAGTGATCATGTGATACCTCTGCTGCGCTGCTATCTGTAACGCCTTTCCTGTCCCTAGCTATGATTTTCAGGTTTATCCTGAGCTTGCTTTAGGAGATTGAGGCAGAGAGTAGTCAGTAGTGGTCGTGGCTATTTCCTAATCTGCGTAGAGCGACTTTGGCGGCGGCTTGCTTGGCTGCTTTTACACTGCTCCCAGTACCTTGTCCGCTAGCCTTGCCTTGTAATCTCACTTCGTAAGTATAGGTATGATGATTCTGCTGATCGATATGGTGGCTGACTTCTATA
>JBARVU010000473.1:0-6796 GCA_049646425.1 Phormidesmis sp.
CCATTGACCCAACCTGGACGGTGCCCCATTTTGAAAAAATGCTCTATGACAGTGGGCTAATACTTGAGTTTTTGGCTGAGACTATCCGTTTTGGAGAGAAAAGTCCAGCCATAGAGCGGGCGATGAGGCTAACGGTTGAATGGGTTAAGCGGGAGATGACGGGAGCTGGTGGGTATTTCTATGCCGCGCAAGATGCAGATAGTTTCACAATGCCCAATAGCGAGCCTGAAGAAGGTGCTTTCTATGTTTGGTCAACCGCTGAGCTATTATCTCTTTTAGAACCTCCAGAGCTTGAGGCCCTGAAAGCGTTTTTCATAATTAGCACAGCAGGCAATTTTGAAGGAAAGACTGTTCTCCAGCGACGCGAAGGCAGCGGGCTGAGTGAATTGGCAGAGCAAGGGTTAACCAAACTGTTCCAGGCTCGATACGGAAGCCCACAGGTTCAGCGATTTCCAGCGGCGACCACTGTCCAAATGGCCAATACTCAGCAGTGGCCAGGCCGAATTCCGCCTGTTACCGATACAAAACTGATTGTGGCCTGGAACGCACTGATGATTTCTGGCTTAGCCAAGGCAGCGATCGCCCTAAAACAAAGTGATTACCTTGACATGGCGGTGGCAGCCGCCCGGTTTATTCTCCAGAATCAATGGCGTAAGAATCGGCTTTACAGGCTCAGTTACGATGGACAAGCAGCGGTTCTCGCTCAATCTGAAGACTATGCTTTTTTCACCCAGGCACTGTTAGATATTCAGCAGACCTGTTTGGTCTTTGACGGCTATCTTTCCCAATCAGCTGAGTGGCTACAGCAGGCTCAACGAGTCCAGGCAGAACAGAACAAGTGGTTTTGGGATGATGATGATACGTCGGGAGGGTATTTCAATACGGCCTATGACTTGCGCAGTCGTCTGCTCAGTCAAGAGAAAAGCTATCGAGATGATTCGACCCCGTCGGCCAATGGGATTGCGATCGCAAACTTAGTTCGTCTCTCTCAGTTGATAGGAAATGGTGAGTATCTTAGCCAGGCAGAGCGGGCACTCGATAGCTTTAGTCGCGTAATGGAAAAGGAACCCTTAGCCTGTCCTAGTTTGTTTAGAGCATTGGACTGGTTTCAAAATGTCACGTTAGTCAAAAGTTCGGTAGAGCGGATTTCTGTTTTGTGTCAGGAGTTTTTGCCGACCACCGTGTTTGCGATCCAGGCTGATTTGCCAGAGGGTGTTGTGGGTTTTGTCTGTAAGGACTTAACCTGCCTGGAACCCGCTGTCAGCGAGGAATCGCTCAAGGCACAAGTGTTAAGTCGCAGATGAATTCATGCATCTTCGCTGCCCTCAGTCAAGGCAGGGATGCGGGCCACAATCTTCTTTCTGAGCTGTTTGGGCTGGCGCACTTGCGACACAATGCCGCCTTCGCTGTGAAGATATTGCTCAGCAAATTTTAGAAGGGGTTCAGCGCTTTCAAAGGGCGAAAGATCGCCAAAGGCGAAGGCCGTTTTGTGGGAACCAGAAACCGCTGCTGAACAAGGGTGCTGACAAATACTCATACACCGCACGGTCTCAAACTTAAAGGATTCTGCCAAAGCCCATTGCCCGTGTAGCTTTGTCAAGTTTTTCAGTAAAATTTCGCCGCCGGTTTGTCCCTCGAAGTAGGGCTGATCGACTGCGATAAAACAAGACTTGCAAATAAATAAAGTATGCTTTGCCATGAAAAAAACGAATAGGGAACACTAAGGATTTTACTGTGCTTGTCAGAGAAAGAGAGCGCTAGATTTCTACAAGAATTGGGCAAAATGCTATAGCGTTTCCCTAATTTGGAATAGTATTCCTAACCGAGGCCATGCTAACCGAGAACAATAGAACTTAAGAAAGCTGCGCCGATACCGCCGATGGTAAATCCGGCAAAACGTAGGGGCATCCAAGAGGGGTCTTTGGCTCCTTTGACGATTGCTTTGGCCACTTTAAAGGCAGTGATTGAAACCCCCAACTGCACCAGGGTGAATCCGGCTAAGTAGGAGACCAGTGGCGTCATTTGTGCGCCGATAATGGCTTCGCCGTAGGCATAGCCGTGGAAGAGGCCAGCGATCACAGCTAGCCCGGAAATAACAGCCGTCGTCGGTCGCTGTTTCATCGCTAAAAACACACCAAACAGCAATACAGACGCAGAGACGAAAAACTCAGGCGCAGGCAAGTCGAGGCTGGCCAAGTGAAGCCCGGTACCGGCCAAGCTCGATAGGAC
The DNA here is from genome assembly GCA_049646425.1 of Phormidesmis sp. Taxonomy (GTDB): domain Bacteria; phylum Cyanobacteriota; class Cyanobacteriia; order Phormidesmidales; family Phormidesmidaceae; genus Phormidesmis. Next base: position 2,230 of record JBARVU010000473.1, read on the forward strand.
AAAAGCAATGGGAATCAGCATCCCCTGCTTTTTAACCACCGCGAGCAGACCAACCGCAACAATAAAAGCAAAATGATCTGGCCCAATTAGGGGATGGCCGACCCCTGATAGAAAGCCTTCAAACAAAGTGCTGGGCGTTGTCCCACCAAAGGGATGGTGAGCACTGGCCGCAGAGGCCCCTGCCAACACCATCATGCAGGTCAGCAGACCGACGGTGAGGACAGAGAGCAGGCCATTTCCTTTTTTTCTATTTGATTCAAGACGAGGTTGAACAGGCATTGCTTTATTACGCATGAGAATGATGTCCTTCCGTTATGGGTGAGCAATCAATAACGTATGATTGTGGTTTATGCAGCCTTTCGAGGGCTCGTAAGGCATACCGGTGTCGGGGTAAATTTCCTTGACGTTTGTAGAGTTCGGCAGCTTTTCGGCAGTCTGCGATCGCCCCAGACCTATCCCCGGCCCGATGGCGTGCCACGCAGCGATTTCCATAGATGTCGGCATCCTCAGGGGCAATCAGTAGCGCTTGGCTAAATAGCTCAATGGCTTTCGGATAGTCTCCTGCAAGGGTGCATCGAATTCCAAAACGAGCCCGTTGAGTGGCCTGCTCAGTTGGCGGTATCGCTGGGGCAAACGACCTTAAACGAGACAATTCGAGAATCCCTCCGCAAACTCCTCTCGATCTAAATTACGGCCAATGACCACAAACTCGCTGCGCTTTTGTTCATCGGGTTTCCATTTTCGCGACCGTTGCATAGAGGTCAGCATCCGAACGCTCTGGAACAGAACCCGTTCGGAAAAGCCCCTTGCATAAAACAAGCCTTTCGTGCGGTAGAGATCCTCGCCTTTGAGCTGAGCAACCTCATTCATCCAAAGCATAAAGCGATTGATATCAATGGGTTCTTCCGCTGTAAAAACAAAGGAACCCACGGCTGTATCATGCTCGTGCTCCAGATCGTCCAAGAACTCAGGATCGACCTCTAGCTTGGCATCTAGTTCAAAGGCACCCACGTCTATCACACGAGAAAGATCCACATCAGAATATTCAGAGCGATAAATTTGAGCCAATGGGTTCAGTAATTTGAGCTGTTTTTCTAATGCCTCTAGTGCCTCCGGCTCAACCAAATCAGTTTTGTTGAGCAACAGAATATCTGCAAAAGCAATTTGTTCTTCTGCTTCGTGACTGCCTTTAAGATTGCGCTCAAAGTTGCAAGCATCGACCAATGTCACAAACGCATCCAGCTTAAGGCTGGGCTTGAGTTCTTCAGTGACAAAGAATGTAGAGGCTACCGGTGCTGGGTCAGCTAGTCCAGTAGTTTCTATCAAAATAGAATCCAGGTCGGTTCTTTCGGTCAATTTGGTCAGCGTTTTGACCAAATCGTCCCTCACCGTGCAGCAAAGACAGCCATTGTTAAATTCGACTAGCTGCTCATCACCATCTTCTATCACAAGCTGCCCATCAATCCCAATCTCGCCAAATTCGTTGACGATAACAGCAACTTTGCGCTCCTTTTGGCCCTGCAAAATTTTGTTGATTAATGTTGTTTTCCCAGAGCCCAAGAACCCTGTGACTACGGTAACAGGAATGCGCTTGTCAGCTTTTGTTTGTCCGGGCTTATTCTGTAGTTGTTGTACCATTCTACTGTCCTGCTACTACGGTGTTGCTACTACGGTTTTGGTCATCGCAGCAATGCCCTCTTGCAAGATAAACTTGCGAGTGTCAGGTAAGTTTGCCTCACCACGAATTTGGTCGTAGGGCACCACTACCCAACAGGCACAGCCCCATAGACACTCGCCCGCCATCCCCTCAAAGCGAATAGCCGGTTCAGACATCATCACACCCAAGTCAAGAAGCCAGGAGTGGTCAAGGAGCTTTTCGTCCCAGCTCATTTGGTCGTAACCGTCGCGGCTCTTGAAGTAGGTTATAAAGTCAGTTTTGGCCAAGCCCGGCATGATGATGTCGATGTAAGCAGTCAGTCGATCAAAGAATTCATCGTGGGAATAAATCAGCGTAGAGTCTTCAAGATCGTTACCCAAGTAGCCCATCATGGTCTTCTTGAATTTCTCATCTAAGCCATCGTTCCACATGTCGCGGGGGGCATGGATGTAACACTCGGCATAGTCAGTTTCAAAGTCATCCTTGATACCGTCGTAGTCTTTAATATGCGCCATCCATTGGCTCAATACCTGTCGCCACTTACTCAGGGGCTCTCCCGGCAAGACCTGAACTGCAGGGTGACTGAGCTTAGCGATGTTAAACAGCGTCCAGCTGCGAGATTTTGTACTGATACATTCGTGGGGCGCTGAGGTTTGGCCGGAGGGTCGCAGGGCCTTGAACAGGGTGCGTCCGGAGTCGTGCTGTACCAGGCGCATGAAGGAATCGGCCACAAACTTTTTGGTGACCTGTAGACGAATGCGATCGCGCACAGCAGGCTCACCTGTTGCGGTATAGCGACTCAGCCGCTGCCAAGAATGCTCCGAAGAAACCGCCAGGAAGCCACCTGTAAAGGGATTGCGATAAAGATCACCCCAGACCTGAACCACGCCTGCATTTTTATCGTCATCAAGCATACAGTCAATTTCGTTGAAAGTGGGGAACAGACTGCTGCTGTTGTTGACATCGGGCTCGCCCTCACAAGGTAATACACCAACTCCAATGACCGGGAGCCGGCGACCTAGCTTAACACTGGATAAGTGGCGAGCCAAATCGACCACCATGCCGCTGCCCGTACTTTCGCCCATCCCAAAACACATCAGCACCATAGAAGGTATGCGCGTTTGATCGACACTATCAGCAAACTTTTCTAGTTCTTTCTCTAAAACTCTCTCGCCATCGTAGTAATTCATCCCATAAATGGCTTTGGAAAGCGCCCGAGGAAAGGTGCCACCGGCCTCTGGAATCTCTATATCTTCTGGTAGCCAGGGCTCGTAGTTGGGGTTCCAGTAGTAGCGAGGATACTCCAACTTTAAAAACTCTCGATAGCGCCGCAGCGAAGAAAACAACTCTTCTCGACTCGGCACCGGCAAAGAAACCGGCTGAAACTGAAATCGTTCAGTGGGAATATTACGCTCTTCTAAGCGCTTGTACAGACCATCCGCATAGTCCTTAGCCTGCATCATGTTCTGCTCGCCTATGTCCACGATCATGGCGGTAAATCGAGCACGTGGATCGTCCAAAATATCTTCCACTTCGCCAGTTCGCAGCATGGCATCTACCATCCGCGCTCCGTCTTTACCGATACCTACAACATGCAAGCAGTGAGGTGACTGTGCCCCAGAGGCGCTGTGATACATCGAACCTAATGACATTGTTTAGACTCCTAATAAATAGCTAATCGGTAATTTGGGATCTCTGAACTTTTGGGTGAGGTCTGGATAAGGGCACCCCCTAACAGCCCCCTGGTCGAAAACCGGTGTCCTCATCAATTAACCCTAAATCCCTAAAAATATGGGCCACAGAAGTTGCCCGCTCATCGGCAACGTATATTTTATAATCCTCAACAAAATATCCTGGATCTTTAGAGACCAGCCCTTCCTCAATGAGCAGCGCACCTTTCTCAAGATTTTTACGTTGAAGGCTGGCTTTCCAAAGCGGGGAGCGAATGTAAATATTTTCATCATCCGCCCCAGTTATTTGAAGAATTTTGTTGCCTGCAACAGTTCGAACCTGTGCCCCAGCGCCGTATTTTTCCTTAATGACTGACCATCTGAGTGCCATAACTGCTCATATCTCCTATACCGACACAATTTGCTCAACCTTCTCTTTCAACGGCGTATTTACCGGCTGAAGCGCAGACTCGTCTCCCCGAATCGCATCATAGGGCACTACTACCCAACAGGCACAGCCCCACAGGCACTCACCCGCCATGCCTTGGAAGCGAATGGCAGGCTCTGAAAGTAAAACGCCCAGCTCCAATAACCATGCGTGAACCAGTAGTTTTTCATCCCACTCCATCTGATCGTAGCTATCCCGAGAGGAGAAAAAGATCTCTAAATCGTTCTTGCTTGCGCCAGGTAGGATAAATCGAACGGTGGATTCACCGCCCGACTCAGTCCGAACAATTCCAGGCTCAACCAGCGGTGAAAAAACTTTGTTCATGGTGCTGGCGACTTCAGAAAGAACCTCATCAGATAGGGTCTCACTACTCGCAGAGGTTCTAATCTCAAAGAAATCAGGGCTATACTTATTGCCTGTCAACCCAAGTAAGCTTGGCAGGGTGTCTACCTCAGGCATAGTCTCCTTGAGATCCACAAATCCAAGAATGTGACACCAGCGCTTTCCGTAGCGGCTACGGGCGGCAGAGTGCTGAGTAGGAGAGGCCCCTACCCAATTGAGTAACCTCAAACTTTCATAGAGATCAACGCTCTGGTTGCTCAGTAAAAATGACGCTAGTTCGGCATAGGTCAGCTTTCGGGTTGCATCGAGATCTTTCGTTTTTTCCCAGAAGGGCTTTTGTGGCACCATCAGAAAGCCTGCCGTGAAGGGATCTCGATACAAATCTCCCCAAACTTGAACCACCCCGTCGTTTTTCTTCTGGTCTAACATGCAGTCCAGCTCGTTAATAGC
>JBARVU010000474.1:0-6120 GCA_049646425.1 Phormidesmis sp.
CTGTTGTGGAAAGCAATGTTGTTTTCTTCCCACTTTTGCAGCCAAAAGCTTGCATCCATAACGACTCCTCTCCAGTATCACAGCTATTTTAACGGTTTATTTTGCAGCCGCCGGAAGCGCGCGGAGCCGTTCACCCTCGCTATTCTCCCGCCAGCCAATACAGCACCTCTGTCTGTAATACCTTGATATCCCGATAAAACTCTTGCTTAACAAACTGCCCGATAGCATCGAAGGCACTAAAGGAGCTGCTGGCTTCCCACTGAATATCTTGCGCAATTGGCGTGGTGTGAGTGCCCTTAATGATTCGGATCGTCGTTGTTTGTGGAAAGCGCTTGATGAGGACATCGCTCAAGGGGCGAGTTTGATCGATATTGTCACTGCGAAACTTCACTAAGAGGTTGTATGGGGTTTCATACTGGTTGGCGATCAGTGTCAGGGTTTGCTCAGGGCTGGGGGTAAATTCTAGCTGGGTATCTAGCTGGAAGTCGGGCACGAATAGCTTGGCCTGCTGCAGCGCCTGTTCGAGCAGCGGAATCGACTTACGGGCTGGGTAATTATTAAAGGAAACGAAAATATTGCCTGCTCGCTTGACGCCGTGAATACTGCCAATGAGCAAATGTACCTTACAGCCCATGCTGTGACCTAGTCCGTAAATTGGTAGGGACTGTAGCTCAGGGCGGCGCTTACAGAGGAAGGTCAGTCCCTGCTCGAAGGTGACCAGGGTTTCTTGGGCGATCGCCCCATGGTCGAACGTATTCACAAACGGTGTGGCAATCACCGCATAGCCTTTCCTGTACAGCGCTTCTAGCAGCCAGCGATAGGTCAGGTGAGGAGCCGCCGCCACAAAGGCACCGCCCAAAAAATGAATAATCGCCCGAGGCCGCTCAGGTACCAGAAACCAATTGCCAGAAACTTCTTGCCAGTACATAAAAATCGTCAGAAGAGGCCGCTCACTGCCTTATCTTAGTAACTTTGAGCCTCAGCCTGCCGAGGAAAATCCAATATTGCGCCCGAGCAAACCTCTATGGTATATTCAAGAGCCCGGACGTATAGCTCAGTTGGTTAGAGCGCATCGTTGACATCGATGAGGTCCGCCGTTCGAGTCGGCGTACGTCCATTTTTGAAAGTCCCGATATAACTAGAAGGGCTTTGTATCTTTCTTGATTAGGACGCGTTCCTCGCTCTTTCTAGCTCTTCTCGAAAGATGTGTCGTAAGTCTTCCTTAAGATCGTGATTTTGAATGTGCTCGCATAAGGCAACATTGGTAAGTGTTTGGTAGCCACGATCACCCGCCTTTGCCTTGAAATACTCCACGATAAACGTATCTACAAACATATTGACGCGCTGCTTCCCTCTCCCGATCTTTTTGCCACCTACCCGCAGGAGAGCACGCGCCATTTGCGCTTCAGTTGTTTCTAGAATATCGAATAGGTCGATATCTTCATCTTTCATAGTGGCAATTCTCTCCCAATCAGTTTTGGAGGTTTCTGAAGAAGATAGTTTGTTCACGCTTGGTTCCCTCTCTCCTATCTCAAATAGGCATCGAAGTGTTGCTTAAAGTAGAGAATGCTGGTGACATTCGGCTCATCGGGGTGACCGGGAGTAAACTCGTAAATGGGGACGCGCAATCGCCCCAAGTTCAACCAAGTTCGGATTCAATCATTTAGCCGGCGGCGCACCTGTAAACCCTGGCCTGCTCACGTAGGAAGTAAAGCACTACGATCAAAAAGAGTCTTTCCAACGTGGCAGTCGGGACTGTTTTCCACCAAATCTCACCCTCCATTTGTAATAAAGCTGTTTGCCGTGACTGTTTCAGTAAAATTCAAAATTTGAAAATACCAGGTCGTTATTATCATTTGTAGTCATTGTGTTGGTGTTCCTGGGTTAACTCGCTCTATAATCTATAGCGTAAACCTGTAGGAGAATTGTGCTGATGAACAGAGAAGTCATCGTGCCCCGAGGAATGGAAATCCTATACGAAAAATATCACTATTGCCCAGGTATTAAGATCGGTAACACCTTATATATTTCTGGGCAGGTCGGACGAGATGAGAATTTACAGATTGTAGAGGACACAGAGGCTCAATTTGTTCAGGCTTTTGAGAACGTAAAAAAGGTGCTGTCGGCTGCTGGGGCAACTTTCGATGATGTGGTCGAGATGATCACCTACCATGTCACTGATGGCAGCAGCTCTGTCCAACAGCCCGTGACGATTCCTCATCTGCCGCTGTTTATTCAGGTCAAGGAGCGCTATTTCACACAGCAATATCCCACCTGGACAGGGGTCGGGGTGACGGGGTTATCAACAGCAGGACTGATCGTAGAAATCAAATGCACAGCAGTGCTAGAAGAATAAATGAGTGCCGTTGAATAAACCGCTAACTCACCGTCTAAACCCTGTCTAAGTTGAGAGCCGGAGTTTTTCGATTTCAGGATCAAGCTGGGTGGTAACCCACAAACGCTGAGCAAACGCTGAGAGAGCGCTAAGGGATCTTAATTGAGCCGCGCCTGGAAGAGTTCCACTTGAGCAATTAAGTCATCTGGGCGGTCATAGCAGGTGTGATAAGTCAGGTCTTCGCGCAGCCAGTGCCAAAGCTGTTCGACCGGCATAAAATCAGGACTGTAGGCAGGTAGAGGGCACAGGTCAATATCGAGGGTTTGGGCAGTATCGTGCACTGAGGGCGACCGATGATAGGGCGCACCCTCCCAAATCAGCTTGATAGGAAGTGTGGGAAATTCCGCGCGTCAGCGTTCGAACACATCGACTGAGGTGATTTGAGGGTTTTGCGCAACGTATCTCGACAGCAGTCAATCCCAAACGTCGTCTTCACCCACCCCGCCAATCGCTTCAGCGTCCGGCGTGGCTGAACAATCTATGAGCATGTCAACGCTTTGAGAGATAGTGAGGCTTTGCAGCAGGTATGAGCGGCCCTGATGCCGCTGTACAGAAAGCGCTATTTATTATTGTGTGTGTGCCTGCTGAACGCAGAATCAGCCGGTCTCTCCAGTGGGTTTCTCAGCAGCCATACCTTCAGCCCGGTGAAGCACCTGCTCCTGGTGATGCAGGGTTGTCATGGCCACTTCCCAGGGAAAGGTAAATGACTGGAAAGACTCCGGTGAAATTTTGTCGATGTCTAAGTCGACCACGACCTGCCTCAAAATCAAAAACAGCTTTTGCCTGAGCGCTTGCAGCTCTTGAAAAGTAGTAGCCTGCTCGACATCTGCAATCACCGCCAAAATCTCCAGGTTGTAGTCATCGGCTCGGTTCTTTTGGCGGCCAATTAGCCACAGGCGAAACTGCCAGATGCCCGAAACCGCTAAAATGCTCAGAGAGAGAAAAAATCCCATCGCCTCCGCATATTCGACAAAAAACGGCGGTCTGTCCTGGGTGTAATAGGCGCTGGCCCCCGGGTGCAGCGGAAACCCCAAGTTCTGGCTGGCAGCTGGAGACTGAATACTGGCAGCTCGCGGATTGAGCGAAATTAATTCATTGCGGTGCTCGTAAAGTATTTGCGTGATGATTTTGACGATATCTGGATTGACCTGTTCATTTGCGACCAGCAAGGCGCTGACGGCGATTACAGGCAAGTCTTCTGGCGGTATGGGCTGGCCCCCGTCATAGCTGCCCTGCGGAATAACGGTCGGCTCCAGGTAAGGCTGACTGAGCTGCAAAGCGCCGATCTGTTGAATCGGCACTAGCTCAAACTGACCGGTCTTGAGCAGATCTCCGACTGCCGAATTGCCCAGTCCAATGATTCGGAAGAGAACATCGGCTTGACCTGCTTTTAGCGCCTGATGAGCGTCGGCTGGGGCCATCGGCTGGGCACGAAAGTCTTGAGGAGAGAGGTCATAGTGATCCACTAGCGGCCAGAATAATTCGTAGGAACCGCTGCCAGCGGGCATTAGCGCTACTCGCTTACCTCTGAGGTCGGCCATACTGTCGACGTTGGCTGATTTGCTCGCAATCAGGTGAAACAATTCTGGGTAAAGCTGCGCGACGGCTCGAACGGCTGGCTGTACCGGCGTGTCGCTTTGCACGAGCGCCATGTCAACGGCCCTGGTTTGAACGCTGGCCATATTTTGGCTGGAGCCCGGCGAGGCGATGACTTCGATCTGAATGTTGGGTGCGTGTTTTTCGGTGACCTGGGCGATCGCCTCGCCAAACGCATAGTACTCACCGGTTTCTCCACCCGTCGCTAGCCGCACGGTATAGTTGCGCTGACGCGATCGCACCAGCAGCCCCGCACAAACGACGGTCGCCACCACGCTCAGTCCAATCAGCGTGAGCTGAAACGCTCGATTTCCTGACCGCTGACCCTTCTCTCCTGCTCTCATAAGTCCCCGCTTGACTGCTTATGAGCCCTCCTGCTGGTTAGCGTAGCAGACTACGGATAAGGAGATGGTTTTAGCAAGCAGGCAAAGTCAAGGTCAAGGCGGTTACTCCCTCGGGCGTGTCGTCGAGGCGCAGTTCACCGCTGTGCGCTCGGGCAATCTCCCGCGATAGGCTCAAGCCCAGTCCAAAGCCCTCTCGTTTGCGGTTGCGAGAAAGATCACCCCGGTAAAAGCGGTCGAAGATGAGATCGCGCTCTTCTAGAGGAATCGTTCTAGAGGCATTGGCAATCGTAATCTGCACAGTATTCGCCTGCCTACGACCGGTAACCGACAGCCATCGCCTCGCTGATTCAGGCAGATTGTACTTGATAGCGTTGTCTATCAGGTTTTGTAGGATCTGCATGAGAAGATGGCGATCGCCCTGCACCCATAGGTCTTGATCGAGGTCTACTTTCACCAATAGATCTGGTGCCAACAGTTCGATATCTTCAACTAGCACCACCAGCATCTCAGCGAGATTCACCTGATCTTGTCGCAGGCTGATCTGGCCAGCATCTGCTAGTGACAGTAGCAAAAGCTTGCGGACAATTGCACTCAGCCGAGAGACCTCATCCATTAAGTTGCTCAGGCTTTGCTGCAACGCCGAGCCCGGTTTAGCCTGCTGCATGGCCAGCTCTAGCTCACCGCGCAAAATCGCCAGCGGCGTCTTCAGTTCATGCGCCGCATCGCCGCTGAAGCGAGAAGACTGCTTAAAGCTACGCTCTAACCGGGTCATCATTTGATTGAAGACTTCAATCAGCTCAACAAATTCTACATCGGCGCTGCCGACAGGCACCCGCTGATCTAGCCCGGTCACGGTCACCCGCTGAATCACGCTTGTGAGCTTGCGCACGGGCCGGAGGGCACTGCCTGAAAGCACCCAGGCGCCTGCCGCAATCATCAACAGGGTGCTGGGAATGGCGACCAAGAAGATATTGCGAATAACGGCCATATCCTGATCGATGGTTTGGAGACTGACGGCGATCGCCCCTCGCCCTTGCTCAGCGGTAACGATCCCAATGCGCCAGCTTCCTGTCGCCGTGTTGCGCGTCGAGACTTGGGCGGCTCGGTTACCAGGTGACGGATTGGTAGCAATTTCTGTCTCTGTCGCTTTCTCAGCGAGGTCTTCGGCTACCGTAGAGAGCAGTAGCCCGACTTCCAAGGTGACATCGCCCAACCGGGCTTCACTCACCGAATAGTAAAGCGTTCGCCCTTTTTCGTCTACCGCCAGAAAGGTAATTGGCGTATCCACCTGAGTCTCCAGCTCGCGCGGCAGCTCATCGCCAAAGCTTTGCCACCACTCTGGCGATCGGCGCGCGGCCATTCGCTGTAGCTGAGCCCCTAGCTTGGCATCCAGGCTGCTTACCTTAGCCACATAGATCAGCCTCCAGGCCACCAGCCCAAAGCTCACCAGCGCTCCACCCGCCAGCGCCACCGCCAGCAGCGCAATCCGTAAGCGAAAAGACCCTAGCTTCACCTAACTCCTCTCCAGCATATTTTCGTTGCGGATTTCATGGCTTCGCAGGAATCACCTGAATCAATCCTGTCAGAAAGGCTGCATCGTAAGGAAGTATGGGTAGATTCTCAAGTTCTGCTTGGGCCATAAGCATTCGGTCAAAGGGATCGCGGTGGGCAATAGGTAAGTTCCCAGCTCTGAGCGCGTGCGCAGTACTGATACTCAACTCAACATTCGCTTTGTTTAACGTCTCAGAATACGCGTTAACAAGCTGTTCGACTTCAGGGAGCTTG
>JBARVU010000475.1:0-23676 GCA_049646425.1 Phormidesmis sp.
ACTGGGTGCATGGCCAGTAGTCGGCATCTGGTTTACCGCACTCGGCATCAGCACGATGGCGTTCAACCTGAACGGGTTCAACTTCAACCAGTCGATTATTGACTCACAGGGTCGAGTGATTGGTAGCTGGGCAGACGTACTGAACCGCGCCAACCTGGGAATGGAAGTGATGCACGAGCGGAATGCTCACAACTTCCCCTTGGACTTGGCGGCAGGTGAAGCAGCCCCGGTTGCTCTGACTGCACCTGCTATCAACGCGTAGTCATCTGACTGCTCCTTGATGGAATAGACGAATAGAAAGCCCCCGCACGCTGTGCGGGGGGCTTTTTGTTTGGGTCTGAACTCAACGCTATCTTCGACTAGCTAAAGAGAATTCACCTGTCGAGGGTCGCTTCAGGCAGGATGAGCATGGCGTCGCCAAAGGAGTAGAAACGGTACTGATGAGCGATCGCCGTTTGATACAGCGCCATCAGCCGCTTTCTGCCGACCAAAGCGCTGACCATCATGAGCAAACTCGATCCCGGCAGATGGAAATTAGTGATTAGTCCGTCGATCACCCGCCAGCGGTAGCCGGGATAGATAAATAGTTCGGTTTTGCCGCTGTATGGTCGAAGTTCGCCGAAGTGCGCGGCGACGCCTTCTAGTGCTCGTGTAGAGGTTGTCCCAACGGCAATGACGCGGCCTCCACGCGCCTTGGTTTGCCGAATCTTGGTAACGGTGTCAGCAGTCACTTCGATCCGTTCCTGATGCATTTTATGAGTTTCAATATCGGCTACCTCAACGGGACGGAAGGTGCCCACGCCGACGTGCAAAGTAATCTCGGCTGCCTGAATACCTTTGTTAGCGAGCTCGGTGAGCAGCCGCTCGGTAAAATGCAGGCCAGCAGTGGGGGCTGCAACTGCCCCTTCGCGCTGAGCAAAGACTGTTTGATATTGCTCAGGTAGCGATTCAGAGTGGGTGACATAGGGCGGCAGCGGCACCTGTCCAAGCTGGTGGATCAGGTCATCGATGGTGCGATCGCCCTGCGAAGTCAGGCGGAGAATACGTCCGCCTGTGGTGCTGTCTCGCGATTCGACCAAAGCTGTCATCACCGGTTCTTCTGGACTGCCAAAGATAATTGTGCTGCCCGGCTGAAGACGTCGTCCCGGCTTCACGAGCGCTAGCCACCGGTCAGCAGAAACAGGCTCTATCAGTAAGACCTCTACAGGCGCACCCCGCTGGCCGTTGGTTTGTTTTGCGCCAAACAGTCGGGCAGGAATCACCCGCGTATTGTTAAGAATTAATAGGTCACCTGGCGATAACAAATCAGCCAAGTCTTGGAAATTTCGATGCTGATGAGTCTGCTGATCGCAGACGACCATTAGCTTTGCGCTATCTCGGGGAATGACTGGGTTTTGGGCAATTAGCGTAGCTGGCAGCTCATAGCGGTAGGCTGTGAGCTGATGGTCGATATTGTCAGTCCGCCAGTCGTTATTTGAATTCACAAATGAAGATTCAGTAGAACACTGCGCCATAATAGAGAGACATGTTTTACAAAGGCAAGCAATCAGCTCAATCTACGTTAGCTAGATGCTGAACAGCTTTCAACTATTAGACTTTCATCCTAGACGCTGCGAAAGCGCTTCTCTCCTTTGAAGAAATCCATACTGTAGCCCCTTATATAAATCTGACGATGGAATACATCTACTATTTGACGAATGCGAGCTTGACCTTGCGTGTGGTTGAACGCCTGCTCTGCGTCACTCAGCTACCGCTCGAATTTATGACGGTCATTCATCAAATCAATGGTTGGATAGTCAAGGTAAAGCTGCACGATAGCGCTACTAGCAGAGCCCAGCAAAATTTTTTGGCTTTCCTCAACGAGATCGGAACAGCCTATGAGCCGGGTATTCGGGTGCGGATGGCGCTCTGGGGGTTAGAAATGGGTCAGTCGGCAGTCGATGTGATGCGGCGCTATCAGGTGGCCGTTGTTTCTCACGGAAAGCCAGATCGTCAGGAGATTGAAGAGTTTCGTCAGCAATTTGTGACCGGGTTAGGCTACTGCCCGGAGACCCTGGCTTAGCGATCAAAATGCATCGCGAATATAGGTTTGCAGGCTCAAATATTTCTGGGCGTTAGGAACTTGCAGGGCTAAGCGGTTCGCAGGTGGGGAAGGCAAGCAAACGACAAGCGCGACGTCGAATCGGCAGGGCAGTTCAGAAAGGTGAGGGTGACGCACCAAAAAGTAGCGGGCCGTTATCTGTAATTTCTTTTGCTTAGATCGGGTCACAGAGAGCAGGCCATCGGCATCCCAGTTTCCTTGACTGCGCGTTTTGACTTCAACAAAAGCCAACGTTTCGCTCCTGAGCGCGCCTTGACCGCTTTGCCCTCTGGCAATCAGATCGATTTCACCGAAGCGGCTGTGCCATCGCTGCTGAATCACCTGACAGTTTTTTTGAATCAGCCACTGACAAACCAGCTGCTCGCCCAGCCTGCCGATATCTAAATCGTCTGATTGTCCGGACGGAGGGGTCATGGCAACTATGTTCCAGAAGACTCACCCAGAGTTCCCGGCCTGCGCTGTTGCAATGCCTATGGTCTCGTCTGTACCCACGGAACACTGGCCAAATCGGCAAAGTCTACGCTGCGTTCTCTGTCGAGTTCGGCGATGCGGTGTTTTTCAGCGATAATTTGCTTCTGGTATTGACTATGTTGTTCGGGTGTGGCCGCAAAGTCGCTGGCAGACCAAAGGTTCAGCAGTAGACGGTAGCGCTTTTCGCACATGTTTTTTTCGAGACAGGCGATCGCCGCTCGGATCACCAAAGGCTCTCGGAGCACATCGAGCCGCGTTTTTTCTTCGAGATAAAGCAGGTGATGCACCTGAGAGAGCGGCCCGGTCGCTTCTGCTGAAAAGTTACGCAAGGTCTCAAGCAAGCTCTGCTCGGGGGGTTGACCCGTCGCAGATTGGGCCTGCTGCTCGATGCCGTTGAGCTCAGTGACCATGCGCCACAAAGCCCGGTGATGAGAAAAGCTAAACTGCAGATCGCGGGTTTCGAGTCCCTGGGCGATCGCCTGCCGGTGCTCAGTGCGATGAATATAAATGCGCAGCAGCGCAGCTTCTGCTTCTTCTAAAAAGCTGCGGTTGAGGATTTGGACATCATTGGGTTTGTTTTTTTGCTCGGCTGGTTGACGGCGCTTGCGGCGTACCTGAGCCAGCAGATTTTCGGCGAGTAAAGGCACAATCCGGCCGTCACCCTGGCTAAAGATTTCGGCGCAGTAGCGAATGTAGTGGGTACGGGTGTCAGCGTTGGCAATGTCGCTCAGCAAAACTACGACCTGCTGAGAAGCCTGCTGAAACTGGTCGGCCTGCTTCAAGTCACGATCACTTATCAGCCGATCAATTTGCCAATCCAGCCAGAGCGGCGCCGCATCCGCCAACGCCATGTACTCCTCAGGCGTATGCAGACGCAGATAGTCATCGGGATCTTTGCCATCGGGAATATTGAGAATGCGCAGCTGAACATCGCCGCGATAGGCCATCTCAGCCACTTCCCCAATGGCGCGCTCAGCCGCCTTGAGCCCAGCGGCATCGGCGTCGAAGTTGAAAATAATTTGCTTAGATTCGGTGTAGCGCAAGAGCTGCTTTACCTGACCGGCATTGAGCGCGGTTCCCAGTGCAGCAACTGCGCAGGAGATGCCAGCCGCGTGCAGCGCAATCACATCGAAGTAGCCTTCAACCACGATGGCGCGATCTTGTTTGGCGATCGCCGCTTTTGCCTTATTGAGACCGTACAGGGTCTTGCCCTTGTCAAATAGCTCAGTCTCTGGAGAGTTGAGATACTTGGGCTTGGCATCGGCTGTGAGCCCCCGTCCGCCAAAGCCAATCAGCCGATTTTGGGCATCGTGGATGGGCACCATGAGGCGATCGCGAAACCGGTCGTAGTAACCGCCCCCACCCTGGCGTGGCACAATCAGCCCCGCCTGCTCGACGAGGTTTACCGGATAGCGCTTTTGCTCCACCAAATAGCCGTAAAGCGTTTGCCAGCCTTCGGGTGCGTAGCCCAGGAGAAACTGCTGAATTGTTTGATCGTCGAGCAGTCTTTCCTCATGTAGATAGCGCAGGGCGCGCTGTCCGTCCGGCTGAAACAGGGCGTGCTGATAAAACTTAGCGGCTACTGCCACAATTTCATAGAGCTGTTCACGCAGCGTCAGACTGCGCTGTAGCGCCTGCTGCTGAGCGGGCTCCATCGTCGTCACCGGCACCTGATAGCGACGGGCCAGATCGAGTACCACATCGGTAAAAGAGCGCTGCCCCAGCTCCATCAAAAATTTGAAGACATTGCCGCCAGCGCCGCAGCTAAAGCAGTAGTAGAACTGTTTGGTAGGACTGACGCTAAAGCTAGGAGACTTATCGTCATGAAAAGGACACAGACCAACAAAGTCTTTGCCTTGTTTTTTGAGCACGACCTGTTCAGAAACAATATCTACCAAGTCGGCTCGTTCGCGAACCGATTCAATCGTATTGGGGTGAAGACGGGGGCTACTCATGAAAAGGCAATTCCATGAAAAAAAGCGGTCAGAAAGCCAGGATCACTCGCTAATCCCAAGGTTCCTAATCATAAGGTTCATAACTGAAGGTTCATTGTAGGGCGTATCTCACCTTGCAAGTCGTCAAAAGCCTGAGATAAAACAAAGCGTCACTATGTCACCAACAGCTAACAAATGCCCTCCACTATCCCTTGCTTCGGTATCCCCTGCTACTGAGCGCTACTCGTCAGGATCGTTATCTGTATCAATCCGACCGGGAAGCGCGTTTAAGGAGACTTCTACGGCGCGGGCAGCGGCTAAAATATCTTGTTCAGCGCCGCCGAGATAAAGCCTACCGAAGCTGCCGATCGCCGAAATTTGCAGGATGTTAATAAAGGCTGCTTTCTCGGCCTCGTTAGCAGCGAGGGAAGCGTAGGCAGCAGGCTGGCATTCCATCACATAGAGCGTTTCACCCGCTAAAATCATCTGCCCTCGGCGGGTGCGGTTGATCAGCTGTACGTGGTGCGGGTCGAGATTGCGGATGACTTGGTTGGACATGAGCTCTGGTTTGAGAGAGTCATCGACGCTCAGCCCTAGATAGGTTAAAATTGCTCGCCCTGCCGCTTTGACCTCACCCTGACTGCCGTGAATCTCCAACACGCCGTATAGACGTTCTACAACCTGTACGCCGGGGCGCACTACGGCAGATTTGAGGGCAACGTCGGTAATCCGGTTTATCTCAATACCGGGTGACACTTCAATCCAAAGGGAAGCGTCGCCCGGTAATGGCAAAAACCCAATGGAAACCGTTCCGATGTAGGCAGCATGCTGAGGTTGAAGATTGTCGAGATAAACGTAGCTGCGAAGTTCTACACCCAAGAGCCTTGCCGGAAAAATGAAACATTATTTAACAGGCTACACCGCCAGCGGACTAAATCGCTAGCCGTGGCCCATCATGACGTTGCTAAGTGGTTACCGTATGAACTGGTGGTGGAGAGCTTCACCAAACATCAGTGAATCCACAGAGAGGGGAAGGATTCGTATGAAGCTGGGATGAACTTGGCATCCCTATCTGGATAGAAGTTTAAAGGAATTTGTGGGAAGCGCAGCTGCATCCGCTATGAAAATATAGCCAGATAGTCCCCGGTGAAGGAATATTGAGCGTTTGGGCTGCCTTTTTCGCGCTGCCCGCAGTAAGCCTTCGAAAAGTTGGCTACTTATACGCTTCCAAAATTCCGCACAGAGCCCGAATATGAGAATAGCAGTTTCCAAATTTCGTCGCTGCGTCAACCATTCACTATGTGTTCATCCAAGACTGACCAGTCGTCTGGATCGGCTGCAGGTAACAATTCTGACAAATCAGGCTCCCTGCCATTGAAACGAATAGACAGCTCTGAGCAAGATGTGATGTGTTTGGTTTATCCCGATGGCAGTGTAACAACCGTTGCTACTCAGCGCGGTCCTTCTTAAGACAGAAGTCTCTGAGCAGACGTGCCTGAGCGGAACAATTTTACGACCAGCTGATTTCGGGAGAATGTCATAGTCCTAGTTAGGAGCGAGAAAGCGGATGAAGGCAAGCGGTCTGAGACCCAGACAAGTTGGCAAAGCCAGCTTTAGAAGCTTGACAGGTTTATTTTTAGCTCAGGGCTGTGCGGTGTGTGATCGCCCTACCCTTCACCCCTTTTGCCTTGACTGCCAGCGTCAAATCCTACCGTCGTCCGTCGGGCTATCTCCTGAGCTAGCTCGCCGCCATCCTTCTACAGACGGCGTTATGCTGCCGGTCATGTCGTTGGGCATTTACGACGGCCCGCTTAAGCGAGCGATCTTGAAGCTGAAATATGGCGATCGCCCTGATCTCGCCCGCCCGTTCGGCGCAGCTTTAGCCCAGCAGTGGCTAGCTCAACAGGCTTTTGCGTCCAAACCTGACAGGCAAAGTATGAGAAGCCTGTACGCGCTGCCTATCCCCTTGCATCCCAGTCGATATCAAGAGCGTGGCTATAATCAAGCTGAACTCGTTGCCCGCGCTTTTTGTCAGGTCAGCGGCCTACCGCTGTTGCCTCAGGGAATCGTGCGTATTCAGGAGACGCTCCCTATGCACTTACTCAGCTTGCAGGCCCGACAGCAAAACCTCACCCAGGCTTTTCAGATCGGCCCGTCGTTACAGCGGGCCGCCCGGTCCAGCGTTTTACTCATTGACGATATTTATACGACGGGCACTACGGTGCAGAGTGCCGCTGATACGCTCACCCAGGCAGGCTTTACCGTTAGGGGGATACTGGTCGTCGCCAAAGCAACGTTCTAACCGCAGCTGATGCTACTGAAGAAAAGGATTACTCTGTTGCAGATTGGGTCGGCAGCGCGGTTACCTGAGATAAGGCGGTAAAGGCCGCTTGAGGATCTAAACCCGTGATGTGCGAGAATTGGCCGGGCGACAGACTACTTGTGAGTACAGTCCCAACAGGTTCTGCTCGCCACTGCTTGAGACGATTGTGAGCAGCAGCTAAGAACGGGATGCCTTTCTGCATCGGGATGATGAGCCAGTTTTTCACCAGCGTTTCTACGAGCGCTAACTCGATCAGGCCATGGGGATACTGGCTGAGCAGCTCGCTGAGATAGGTCTGAAAGGCGTCTGTTTCAGCACCAGCGAGGCAGTAGCTATCGACGATGTGTTTGACGCGCTGCTGGCTGATGCGCTGCTGTATTTCCATGTTTTTTGGCTTAAGGACACCTGCTGATGGCGAGGCAAACAACCCCCTTGCTACAGATTTTATACTTTTTAGGGAGATTAGCCTGCTTTGATTTATATTGCGCAAACTTAATAGCACCATGAAGGTGTGATTTTGAGGGGTTGACTGTATGGATGCTTCTTTGCTGCTACGGCGTTGCCAGTTAATTGATAAAGACCAGCTGGTAGATATTGCGATCGCTGATGGCCGCATTCAGGCGATCGCACCTGATCTGCCGATCACTGCACCTACAGAGCTGAGTATCGATGGCCAGCTTGTCAGTGCGCCGTTTGTGGAGTCACATATTCACCTGGATTCGGTGCTGACAGCGGGGCAGCCGAGATGGAATCGGAGCGGCACTTTGTTTGAGGGGATCGAGATTTGGCGCGATCGCAAAGCCGACCTCACCCTTGAAGATGTCAATTCGCGAGCCATTCAGGCACTGAAGCAGCAGGCTAGACACGGCGTTCTCTTTGTCCGCAGCCATGCTGATGTGAGTGAATCGAACCTGATCGCGCTCAAGGGACTGTTAGAAGTTCGAGAGGCAGTCAAAGACTGGATGACACTGCAGGTAGTCGCATTCCCACAGGACGGCCTGTACGGCGGTGAACCTGATGCGGCGGTCTCCAATGAGGGGCTGATGGAAGAGGCGCTGCGGCTGGGCGCAGATGTAGTCGGCGGAATTCCCCACTACGAACTCACCCGCGAAGACGGCGTACGGTCAGTACACAGAATTTTTGAGCTAGCGCAGCAGTACGACCGCCTTGTCGATATCCACTGCGACGAAATTGACGATCCGCAATCTCGCTTTTTGGAAGTGGTCGCGGCCGGCGCGATTCGCAGTGGACTCAGAGGCGGTGTTACCGCTAGCCACACGACAGCTTTTGGTTCCTACAACGACGCCTACGCTCTAAAGCTAATCGGGAATTTGCGACGGGCTCAGCTGAACTTCATCGCCAATCCGCTGATCAATATCACCTTGCAAGGACGCACGGATACTTATCCCAAGCGGCGCGGGGTAACACGGGTCAAGGAGCTGTGGCAAAACGGCTTGAATGTCAGTCTCGGCCATGACTGTATTCAAGATCCCTGGTACAGTCTGGGGACGGGAAATTTGCTGGCGGTCGCTGACATGGCAGTGCACGTCTGTCAGATGACGGGGCTCGCGGAGATTGACGCCTGCTTTGACATGGTGACCAGCCACGGCGGGCGAACGCTGGGGGTCGAGGCAGACTATGGCATCGCTGAGGGAAAAGCGGCGAACTTGGTAGTGCTCGATGCGCAAAGCCGGTATGAGGCGATTTTGAACCGGGCGACGGTACGATATGTGATTTCTCGGGGGCGGTTGCTGGTAGAGACGGCACCCCCAATCGTCACCTGGCACGGCTGAGGCCGGCCAGCCGTCGTGCTTTGTACATCTGCAAGAATCACCAGTCGCCATTGAGCATAGACCCAGCCCAGTGGTCTATCATGAAGCAATGTTTTTACGGCTCTCTACGGTAGACACAACTAGACTCAACCGCAGACAGCCCCTGCCTACCCCTGTACTGCGAAGCGAGTCAATGTCCGCTGATCCGCCTGTCGTCCTCCCTGGCTCTTAACCTGCCCCATGCCTTCATCCAAAAAGAAATCCGCTCAGGACAACCCGCCAGCAGAGTCTGCTAAGGCTAAAGCGGCTAAAGCCAACCGGTCTAAGACCGCTCAGGCGAGTGAGGCTAAAGCCAGCCAGAGTGTGACTGCTAGAAAATCGGCAAAGGCTAGGCCCGCTGCCCACATCAATGGTGATCGCCCCAACAGTGAGATCGACCTATCAGATACAAAAAACCTGATCCGGATTCGCGGTGCCAGACAGCACAACCTGAAAGATATCAATCTTGATTTGCCGCGCGACAAGATGATCGTGTTTACGGGCGTGTCGGGCTCAGGGAAGTCATCGCTGGCCTTTGATACGATTTTTGCCGAAGGCCAGCGGCGCTATGTAGAGTCGCTCAGTGCGTACGCTCGGCAGTTCTTGGGCCAGGTCGATAAGCCTGATGTGGACGCGATTGAGGGGCTCAGTCCGGCAATTTCAATCGATCAAAAATCGACTTCGCACAACCCGCGCTCTACGGTCGGCACGGTCACAGAGATCTATGACTATCTGCGACTGCTGTACGGGCGGGCCGGACAGCCGCACTGCCCGCAGTGTGATCGCTCTATTGCTCCTCAAAGTATCGATCAGATGGTCGATCAGGTGATGGACTTGCCAGACCGCACCCGGTTTCAGATCTTAGCGCCGGTGGTGCGCGGCAAAAAAGGCACGCATCAGAAGCTGCTGTCGGCGCTGGCGGCAGAAGGCTTTGTGCGAGTGCGCATCAATGGCGAAGCGCGCGAGCTGAACGACAATATTGAGCTGGACAAAAACAAAACCCACGATATTGAAGTTGTCGTAGATCGGCTGGTGAAGAAAGACGATCTGCAGGAGCGGCTGGTCGATTCGCTCACAACCGGACTGAAGCGCTCAGACGGAATCGCGATCATCGATGTTTTGCCCAGCCAGCAGGCGGAAGCAGAAAATAAAGAAGAACAATCTAAAACGCCTAGCGATATCATCTTTTCGGAGAACTTTGCCTGCCCAGAACATGGCGCAGTCATGGATGAGCTATCGCCCCGCCTGTTTTCGTTCAACTCGCCCTATGGTGCCTGCCCGGACTGTCATGGCTTAGGAAGCCTGCGGCGGTTTTCAGCAGATCTGGTGGTGCCCGATCCAAGTGCGCCGGTGTATGCGGCGATCGCTCCCTGGTCAGAAAAAGACAACACCTACTATTTTTCGCTCCTGTACAGCGTTGGCCAGGCGTTCGGCTTTGAACTGCAGTCTCAGTGGCAAAGTCTCGCGGCTGAGCAGCAGCACACAATTCTGCACGGCTCTAAAGAGAAGATCTATATCGAAACCGATTCTCGCTACGGCAATCAAAAGGGTTACAACCGCCGCTATGAGGGCGTGCTGCCCATGTTGCAACGACAGTATCAAGAGTCTTCTTCAGAGACCTACCGGCAAAAGCTAGAGAAGTATCTGATCGATCAGCCCTGTGCTACCTGCAAAGGGGCAAAGCTGAAGCCGGAGTCTTTGGCGGTGCGAATTGGCCCCTACAACATCAAAGACTTTACCAGCGTTTCGATTCGCGAGTGCCGCGATCGCATCTACGAACTTGTCGGCGAAAACGGCGAACACCCAAAGCTCACCGACCGGCAAATGGCGATTGGTGAACTCGTGCTCAAAGAGATCAAAGCCCGCCTCACCTTTTTACTCGATGTCGGTCTTGACTACCTGACGCTCGATAGAACTGCCCGGACACTCTCAGGCGGCGAAGCCCAGCGAATTCGCCTGGCTACTCAAATCGGCGCGGGGCTCAGCGGGGTGCTGTATGTCCTCGATGAGCCGAGTATTGGTCTGCACCAGCGAGACAATGACCGCTTGCTCAAAACGCTCGGTCGGCTAAAAGAGCTAGGCAATACCCTGGTCGTCGTGGAACACGACGAAGATACGATGCGGGCCGCTGACTACATCGTTGATATTGGCCCCGGCGCGGGTATTCACGGCGGCAATATTGTGGCGCAGGGTCAGTTAGAAGATATTCTCAATGCCGAAGACTCGCTCACCGGGGCATATCTCTCCGGACGCAAAAAAATTGAGACGCCCGCTGAGCGCAGGTCTGGCAACGGTCGCAGCATTCAAATTCGCAATGCCCACCGCAACAATCTGCAAAATATCGCTGTCGACATTCCGCTAGGTAAGTTCGTTTGCATTACCGGCGTGTCGGGCTCCGGCAAATCTACCCTGATCAATGACCTGCTGTACCCGGCCATTCGCCACTTCTTTGGCAGCAAGATCCCCGAACCCAAAGCGATGGATCCGATCAAAGGACTCAAGGCGCTCGACAAGGCCATCGTGATTGACCAGTCGCCGATTGGTCGTACGCCGCGCTCCAACCCGGCCACCTACACCGGCATATTCGACGTGGTGCGCGATTTGTATACCGAAACCATCGAAGCGAAGGCCAGAGGCTATAAGCGCGGACAGTTTTCGTTCAATGTCAAGGGCGGGCGCTGTGAAGCCTGCGGCGGGCAAGGGGTAAACGTAATCGAGATGAACTTTTTGCCGGATGTGTATGTTGAGTGTGAGGTGTGCAAAGGCGCCCGCTACAACCGGGAGACGCTACAGGTGAAGTACAAGGGGAAAAACATTTCCGACGTACTACAGACCACAGCTGAGGAAGGGCTAAAGTTCTTTGAGAATATTCCTAAAGCGGCGAGCCGTCTGCAAACGATGGTAGATGTGGGACTCGGCTATGTGCGCTTGGGCCAAACGGCGCCAACGCTCTCGGGAGGAGAGGCGCAGCGGATGAAGCTGGCCAGTGAGCTGGCTCGTCGCTCCACCGGTAAGACGCTCTATTTGATTGATGAACCGACCACCGGCCTCTCTTTTTACGACGTGCACAAGCTGCTGGATGTGGTTCAGCGCTTGGTGGATAAGGGCAATTCGGTGATTATGATCGAGCACAATCTCGACATGATCCGCTGCTGTGACTGGGTGATTGATCTTGGGCCAGAGGGGGGCGATCGCGGCGGCAAAGTCATCGCTCAAGGAACGCCCGAAGCCGTTGCGGTGACAGAAGGTTCCTATACGGGTGAATACTTGAAAGAGGTGCTGGCTCAGCATCTATCCCAAAGGGCAGTTAAATAGCAGTCAAGTAAAGCCAGGTCGAAACCAGGCAAAATCGTACACAGCAAAATTCCTATCAAGATAAAGCAAAATAAATGGGACATAGCAGGCGCGCGTTTTTGCTACATCCCTGCTGTGTCCCAAGCTTTTTGCTATCTCTATTGGTCAGTGCAGGCTAAACGCTGACTTCGCTGACTTCGCGCGAGATAAAGTCAAAAGGCTGATCGATAAAGGAAGTGTCTTCAATCCCGGCATCGGTTGCCTTTTCCTTCACCATAGCCTTCATGATCTGAATGCCCTGTACCGTCGGTGCAATGGGCACCCCCAGAGAATTGTAGGTTTCTCTCAGGCCCTGGAGCACCCGCTCCATCAGCACGTCGTTGTTGCCTGCCACCAAGGCATAGCTGCTGTAGCGCAAGTAGTAGTCCATATCGCGTAGGCAGGCCGCGTAACGACGAGTGGTATAGGCGTTGCCCCCAGGCCGAATCAGCTCAGGGACTTCTTCAAATAGGCGTTTGCCCGCTTCCCTAGAAATCTCAGCCGCATTCGCACTGATCATCGCTGCGACTTTTACCCGGTTGACTCCAGTTGTAAAATATGACTGGAGAGATTCCATGGCATCACGATCTAGGTATCGGCCTGTGGTGTCATAATTGCTGATTAAACTTGTGACCGTATCTCGCATGAAATTCTCCCAACGCTTAGCGACCAAATGAACGCGCCCAAGGCTTGCAGTCTTAAGACTGCAGGCTTTAAAAATAGGCTTAAAACTACATTCCTACTGCATTTCTACTGAAGGATGAGACCTTCGGCCAGCCCGTAAAAGGCAATGACATCAAAGGTTCGACCTTCTCTTCAATCACGTACAAGTCTATCACGAGAGCTAAATTCCCTCCGCGCCAGCCAGGGTTAGACGAGGGTTATCGAAGGAAAAGTTTACATCTCTAAGCCATCTTGAAACATTCCGTAAAGGTTGCAAACACTGCAGCTAAGGGTCAAGGATGGAGCTCTCTACAGCGGCAAACAGGAGCAAAGCGTTCACAGAGAACGAAAATAGAGCTGCCTTCGGATTAGGGTTGGATAAAGCTCACTTCAGTGAAGTTTCTTAGAGAAGTGCGCCGGGTAGAAAGGCTTTTATGAATTAGATTCACCGAACTTGTTGAACGTTTTGTATAGGGTTATACAAAACCTATCAATCGCTATCCATACGATCAGTAACGACCTATATAGATAGCCCCTGTCTGCAATACCCAGGAAGAGAGATATGACTGGAAACGAGCCGCGTGTCCAAGCAATTTACGAAATTACGAACAAAGAGCCTGTTGAGGCTAAAGGGCCAAATAAGCTAGAAGACATTTGGGCTTCGCACGTCTTCAGCCTGAGCAAGATGCAGGCTAGTCTTCCCAAAAGCGTCTTCAAGTCGCTTCAGAAGACAGTCAAGACCGGCGAGAAGCTCGACCCAAATGTGGCTGATGCCGTTGCGGGGGCAATGCGTGACTGGGCCATGTCGATGGGTGCTAAGTTCTATGCGCATGTCTTTTATCCGCTGACGGGGGGCACGGCTGAGAAGCACGATGGCTTCATCTCGCCGCAGAGCGATGGCGGCGTGATTTCAGAGTTTTCTGGCAAGCTGCTGATTCAAGGGGAGCCTGACGGGTCTTCTTTTCCCAATGGCGGCATTCGCGATACGTTTGAAGCCCGTGGCTACACCGGTTGGGATGTGACCAGCCCGGCCTACATTCTGGAAAATGATCACGGCGCGACGCTCTGCATTCCGACCGTGTTTGTATCCTGGACGGGAGAGGCCCTCGATAAAAAGACGCCGCTGCTGCGCTCTATTGCAGTGGTTGATAAGGCTGCCAAGCGCCTGCTAAAGCTGCTGGGTAACAACGAAATTTCATCCGTGAACTCTAGCTGTGGGGCTGAGCAGGAGTACTTCCTAGTCGATGCTAACTTTGCAAATCTGCGCCCTGACCTGCTGATGGCTGGCCGCACGCTTTTTGGTAAGTCCCCCGCTAAGGGTCAGCAGTTTGATGACCATTATTTCGGCGCGATTCCGCCCCGTGTGCAGGCTTACATGCACAGTGTCGAAGAAACGCTTTACAAGCTCGGCATTCCGGCCAAGACCAGCCATAACGAAGTAGCGCCCGGTCAGTTTGAGATTGCGCCGGTATTTGAGTCGGCCAACGTTGCTAGCGATCACCAGCAGCAGATCATGACGACCTTGCGCGATACTGCCAAGGCGCACGGTATGGTCTGCCTGCTACATGAGAAGCCGTTTGCTGGCATCAACGGCTCGGGTAAGCATGTGAACTGGTCGATTGGTAACTCTACTCAGGGCAACTTGCTTGATCCTGGGGATACCCCAGAGGAAAACCTACAGTTCCTGGCCTTCTGCGCGGCGGTGATTCGAGGCGTTCATCTATACGGGCCGCTGATGCGCGCGGTGATTGCCACGGCTAGTAACGACCATCGCCTGGGGGCCAACGAAGCCCCTCCGGCAATCATGTCTGTCTACTTGGGCACTCAGCTAGAGGATATTTTCAATCAGATTAAGAGCGGTAACCTGACCGGCTCTAGCCATAAAGGGGTAATGAATTTGGGGGTCGATGTGCTGCCGCCTTTGGCGAAGGATGCAGGGGATCGCAACCGCACCTCTCCCTTTGCTTTCACTGGCAACCGCTTTGAGTTCCGCGCTGTAGGCTCTAGCCAGTCTGTCTCTGGCCCGTTGATTGCCCTCAATACGATGATGGCGGATTCGCTGAGCTGGATTGCCGATCAGCTAGAGAGTAAGCTAGGTGATCGCAAGGCTGGCCCTGAAGAAGTCGGTCAGCTGATTCAGCCGATTCTCAAAGACATCATGGACAAGCATGGCGCAGCTGTTTTTGGCGGTAATGGCTACTCTGAAGAGTGGCATCGAGAGGCCGTTGAGGAGCGCGGGCTGCTGAACATTCCAACCACGGCAGACTCGCTTCCTTACCTGAAAGATCCGAGCATCAAAACGCTGTTTGAGAGCACAGGTGTGCTCTCACCGACTGAACTGGAGAGCCGCTTTGAAGTCTATGCTGAGCAGTACATTCTCTCTATTGAGGTGGAAGCCAAGCTGGTTGCGGATATGGCAAAAACCCTGATTTACCCGGCTGTGATGCGTCATCTCGGTGAGTCCGCAGGGACAATTGCTAACCTGAGCGACATCGACATCAGCGTAGATAAAGCCCCGGTTGAAAAAGTCGCGGGTCTGGCCACAACCCTATTTGATGGGGCCAACGAGCTGCTAGCGGCGATCGCCAAGCATGACTTCGACTCTATCGAAGATCACATGAACTACTGCGCTAGTACCATTCGCGACATGATGAACAAAGTCCGTGACGCCGCTGATACTCTAGAAGGTGAGGTCGCCGATGACCTGTGGCCTTTGCCTACCTACGAAGAGATGCTCTTTATTAAGTAGGTTCTGAACCGCGAGTTGAGCTGGGTTTTATGAGAAG
Source organism: Phormidesmis sp. (assembly GCA_049646425.1). Lineage (GTDB taxonomy): Bacteria > Cyanobacteriota > Cyanobacteriia > Phormidesmidales > Phormidesmidaceae > Phormidesmis. Next base: position 15,423 of record JBARVU010000475.1, read on the forward strand.
AGGTTGCCTGTAAGTAGGCGACCTCTTTTTGTTTAAAGCGCTTGAGGATACCCGTCTCTAGGCAGATTTTGATTGGGTTGCTCCCACATTCTTCGTAACACTCTTTTACAATGGAGGAACTTAATTGCCACGAATACCGCTGATAACCCTTACAACCAGTCGCGCTCAGATTCTCTATGCCAGATACCCTCACGCCAGACACGCTCACTAAAGTTGCCTATCAAACGTTTCAGCAGGGCAAACAGGTCTTTAGCTTTGCCCATAAAACGCTCAGCACCCGCATTCTCAATACGGTATCGCCCAAGGAGCGAGAGGAGCCGAATCCGCTCACTCCGGAGATGATCAAAAATATTCAAGCTCGGATCAATACCCTGCTCGAAGTCGACTGGCAAGATGCTGAAAACGGCGTCTACCCTAAGTCGGCTCTGTTTGAGAATCGCTGGGATGATTTTTTCCGCTACTACCCAGAGCTGTGCTTGGACTTACCCGGTATTTGGGAGCGCGCGAACGGTAAGCGCTACCAGGAGTTTAGCGAAGGGATTGAGACAGCGGGTTACCCTGACTACTACGTCCAAAACTTTCACCATCAGACCGATGGATACTTCAGCGACACGTCGGCAAACCTGTACGACTTACAGGTAGAAGTTTTGTTCAGCGGTACCGCTGACCCTATGCGTCGTCGGATTTTGGCGCCGCTGAAACAGCACCTCAGTGCTATGAAAATAGCTGTTGGTACGACACCTCAGCCCCTCAAGGTATTGGACATTGCCTGCGGTACGGGTAACAGCCTCAAGCTGATTAACCAAGCCATGCCCGAAGCAGCCCTGTATGGTGTGGATTTATCGCCTGCTTATCTGCGCAAAGCTAATGAAAACTTGGCGGGTGTTAAAGGGATTCCGGCTCAGCTTGTGCAGGCAAATGGGGAAGCGCTGCCGTTTGTCGATGAGTTTTTTGAAGCGACGACCAGCACGTTTCTCTTTCACGAGCTGCCAGCAGAGGCTCGCCAAAACGTGATCAATGAAGCTTATCGGGTCACTAAGCCCAGCGGTGTTTTTGTCATTTGTGATTCTATCCAAAAGCTGGACACGCCCGAACTTGAGCCAATGATGGAGAGTTTTCCTGAAATTTTCCACGAGCCTTACTACCGTCACTACATTTCTGATGACCTGGTAGCTCGGTTAGAAACGGCAGGCTTTACTGAGGTGAGAACCTTTAATCACTTTATGAGCAAGTACTGGGTGGCGCTCAAGCCATCTGCCTAATCTGCTCAAATAGCTGACGAACTTTCGCCAGGTCTTTGTCACCTGGCGATTTTTCTACGCCGCTGGAGAGGTCAATGCCGCTAGGGGAAAGCTGGGCTAAAGCGCTGCGAACGTTGTCAGGTCGCAGGCCACCGGCTAAGAACCAGGGGCGGTTTGGTGTGAAGGTCTGTAGCGATCGCCAGTCTAAAGTATGGCCAGTCCCACCAAGCTGCTGAGGATCATAAGCATCCAGCAAAAGGGTATCGACATAAGGCTCGTAAGCGATGGCGGCGGCTAAGTCGGCAGCAGCGCGAATGCGCATGGCCTTGACCAGCTTTACGTGAGGAAGGTTAGCCATTTTAAGGGCATCGCGCAAAAGCTGACAGGTGGCTGTCGTTTCGTCGCCGTGGAGCTGAATAACGCCGAGACCAGCGGTTTGAGTGATGGCGAGCATTTCGGTCAGAGGGGCATCAGCAAAGACGCCAAAGTGCTCTATTTCAGGATTGACAGCAGCAATATCGGCAGTGATGGCCGCAATCTTCTCAGGGGTGATGTAGCGGGGCGATTGCTCAACGCAGATATAGCCGAGCGCAGTGGCACCGAGTTGCGTGATCGCTTGCCCTTGCTCAACCCTTGTAATTCCGCAGATCTTTACCTGTAGCATTGCCGGACGATCCTTCTGATTCTAATTTTCAGGCGTCAGCCCGTTGATTGCTAGCATAGCCGGTTATCCACAAACGCTGTTTGCCGTGCCTTAGCGGACGAGTCGGTACAATAGAGACACACTCTTTACCGCAGGCTTTGACCGGCCCCGAAGGATATCGCTTATGCAAACTGGTTGGCGAGTGGGCTCCCTTTTTAATATCCCGCTATTTATTGACAATTCCTGGTTCTTTATCGTGCTGCTGATCACCTTTGTGCAGGGCAGCGATCCCAGATGGGCTCAGCTTGTCGGCCCAGTGGGCGCCTATGGGGCAGGGCTTTTGCTAGCGCTGCTGCTGTTTGCCTCGGTGCTGGCGCATGAGCTCGGTCACAGCCTGGTGGCCCGCACGCAGGGGATTACGGTGAACTCTATCAAGCTATTTTTGTTTGGGGGAATTGCTTCGATTGAGAGCGAATCTAAAACGCCCGGTCAGGCTTTTCAGGTGGCGATCGCTGGCCCTGCCGTCAGCATTTTGCTCTTCCTGGCATTTACGGCGATCAGTCTGATTGCAAATCTGCCGCCGATTGCCCAAGCGGTTACCAGCAGCGTCGCGACGACTAACCTGATTTTAGCGCTGTTCAACCTGATACCAGGTCTACCGCTAGACGGCGGTCAAATCTTCAAAGCCGCCGTCTGGAAAGCGACCGACAGCCGTGCCACAGGCGTTCGCTGGGCGGCAAAGTCGGGTCAGCTTTTGGGCTGGGGGGCGATTGTCCTAAGCGGTATCGCCTTGTTTTCAGGGGCTGGACTAGAAGCCATCTGGCCGGGTCTGATCGGTCTGTTCATCTTGCGCAATGCCGGTGCTTACAACCGTATGAACGACCTGCAAGAAGGCCTGGCTAAGCTAACAGCAGCTGATGCGACCATTCGAGATTTCCGGGTGCTGGATGCGAACATGTCCTTGCGACAGTTTGCTGATGACTGTCTGCTGCAAGATAAGCAGGCACCGGCTTACTATGCTTCCTCTGACGGGCGCTATCGCGGCATGGTGTCTGTAGACGATCTGCGTCAGGTAGAGCGCAGTGAATGGGAGACCCGTGATCTGAACAGCATTGCCCACCCGCTGCTAGACATTCCTCACGTTCGCGAAGACGCGCCGCTGATTGATGTGATCAACCTGATGGAGACCAAAAAGCTGAACCGACTCACGGTGCTCACCCCGGCTGATGCCGTTGCAGGTACGCTGGATCGCGGCGAAATTGTGCGCGCGCTGGCGAAGCAGCTGAAGTTTCAAGTGCCTGAAGCGCTGATTCAAAAGATTAAGCAGGAGGGCGCTTACCCGGCTGGGTTGCAGTTGGGGGCGATCGCCCAATCGGTAGAACAAGCCTAAAATTAAGACAGCACTTCCCATCAGTAAGACAGGCTATCGGCATGGCAGTCACCACCCAAAAGCTCACGTTCGAGGAGTACCTCGCCTATGAGGATGGTACCGACGCTCGCTACGAGCTGGTCAACGGGGAGCTGGTGCCGATGAGTGTGGGAACTGGAATACATGCGCTCATTATTGACTTTTTAGTCGATCAGTTTAAAGGGGTGCTGTCCGACATAGAAGAGGCTGCCGGACCGTGCAAAGTTTTAGCGGGTTCGATTGGAGTGCGATTCTCCGGTGGAGAGGCTCCGCCAACACCTAGAGGAGGCCGTCAGGACACCTCACGAATTCCTGACATCACGATCCTCCCGCTGGAGCAGGCGTTAACAATGTTGAAGAGAGCGGCAGTGATTGACCTTGACGAACCGCCGCCTTTGCTCGTTGTCGAAGTGATCAGTCCCTCTACCCAAAGAGAAGACTACCGGGCAAAACGCCTGAAGTACAACGTTTTGAACATTCCAGAATATTGGATCGTCGATCCGCTCAGCGAACAAATTACGATTTGCCAATTAGAAGACGATCTATACGACTTGACCGAATTTCGAGACAATGACGAGATTCAATCGCGAATGTTTCCAAGTCTCGGCTTGACAGCTGCTCAGGTTCTATCAGGCGGTCTGTAGCTGCACTTTATGGAGTATCCCGATGGCAGTCACCACCCAAAAGCTCACCTTCGAGGAATACCTCACCTATGAAGATGGCACTGATACTCGCTACGAGCTGGTTAATGGAGAGCTTGTGCCGATGAGCTTAGGTACCGGTAGACATGGCGATATTATCTGGTTTTTGGCTCGTTATTTTGAAGAAACGATTATTCGGATAAGACGACCTTGGACAGTCAGGCCAGGTGTGATCGGGGTGCAGTCGCCCCGAGGAAGACAGTGGGATACTTCGCGCATTCCTGATGTGACTGTGCTGCCAACAGAACAGTGGGAAGCAATGAGCGATCGCGAAGCGGTCATCAATTTGAATGAGCCGCCGCCTTTGCTGGTTGTGGAAGTTGTTAGCCCCTCGACTAAAAGCGACGACTACCGGGCTAAGCGCGGAGAGTACGGATACCTGGAGATCCCTGAATACTGGATTGTAGACCCGCTCGCCCAGAAAGTTACAATCTGCATCCTAGATAATCAGTTCTACGACGCGTCAGAATTTAGCGGTGAGGAGAAAGTCCAGTCGCCTACCTTTTCTGATCTAGCGCTGACGGCTGCTCAAGTGTTGGCAGGCAAGCTGTAAGGGCACTTTGCCGTTCGTCAGGGGCCAGTGGTCGAGTTTGAAAACAGACATTGAAAGTGGTGCTAGCGGCCTCAGCCAGCGTTTGAGCGATGCCCGTTACTCCCACCCCCTGCAAATGCTTCGGCAGTCTGGGCGACGGGATCTTCTCGCCAAACACCTTTTCAAACAGCTCGCTACTGGGATGCAGCCGGATAGAGCCGTGCTGTAGCACACAGTCATTACGGTAAACCTGAGCGCTGCCAATTAGCTTGTAGCCGTCATCCATCACCAGGTCGGCGGCTGTCGCGGTACCGAAACAGTTGGGATTATGACGGTAGCTCCGTTCGGCGCTGCCAAAGGTCAGGTCTATCCCCAGGCGCCGCCATCCCTCAATCAAAAACTGACAGAGCTGCTGATACACATCCCGCCGTGAACCTGTGAGCCCCGAATTCACCAGAGCATAGGTCAGGTCGCCCTGATGCAGGACGGCGCGGCCTCCGGTGGGTCGGCGTACCAGATCTATTGGCTGACCCTGCCAGTATAAGGATCTCCAACTTTCAGGAAACTGGCGCTGGTGGTAGCCGAGCGAAAGGGTGGGCGATCGCCAGGTATAAAACCGCAAACTCGGTGGCTGCAATCCTTTTACATGCTGATCAAGCAGCCAACTGTCGACTGCCATCTGCTCAGCGCCTGTTCCCTCGTAGAGCGGGATGAGTCGCCAATTAGACATCGTGCGGCAGCGATCTGGCAGGGCGCTTAATGAGCGATCGCACTAGCCAAACAAAGAGGGTTGTTTCTATCACAGCTGTGGCAATCTGATATCTGTAGAAAAAGTCAGAGTCAGGATCAACCTGAGGGAAAACGACGATCGGAACGGCGACGCCCATGAGTATGTACAGGCCGTAGATGATCGCCGCTAGCTGGCGCGTTCTCATATAGGCCCACACCAGGAAACCGATTTTGACAAATAGGCAGGCAGCGTTGGTGACCAGCAGCGCATAGGCCGTGATAAAGCTCATAAAAATGACGGGTAACGAAACGCGTTGAAAAATTAGACTGTTGGATAGTCTTTTAGCAGCACTTCGTCATTTTCATCAGCAATCGAAGCCACAACTGTCATCAGCCGAGAAATTTCGCTCGCGTTAATATCTTTGAGCGTACGGCTAGCAAAAACCACCACGCTCTGATCAATCAGGCCAAAGCAAGCTTCAAACGTATTGCCGCAGTTTAGCTCCAGCAGCCGGCGCATCATCTCCGGTTCGTTCTGTACTGGCAGCTTGTGCACGGGCGACCAAGTTGTCAGAGTATCGTCGTCACTTTCGCCCGAAAGCTGCACATACACCTCGACCGTGCCGTACCGAAACTTCCATACATAGCCATCTTCTGTGTGGTTGACCATGGCCGTGCCTTCCTGCTCCAGGCTGGAGATAACCGTTTCAATCACTTCCACATAGCTGGTGGTAAAGGAAGTTTCGTCACTCTCATCCTGAAAGTTTGAGCGCGGTTCGGCGGTGGACGTGTTAGTGGCCATATCAGTAACTTACATCAGCAATAAACAGAACATCCCAACTCTATCGCTGCTGTCTCTAAAAGGGAAGACTCTATCGGAGGGAGCGGCGAACCGTCTCGATTTTACCCGCTTGTGCTTTCAGCACATCAATAGTTGGCAAACCCAGGCTGATGACGAATCAGGCTTAAAAATTCTTCACGTGTTTTGGCATCTTTGTCGAAGACGCCAACCATGGCACTAGTCACCGTCCAAGAGCCGGGCTTTTGCACCCCGCGCATGGCCATACACATATGGCTGGCCTCCATCACAACGGCTACGCCCAAAGGATCTAAAATTTCCTGTACGGCTTCTGCGATCTGGCGGTTAAGGCGCTCTTGCACCTGCAACCGACGGGCATACATTTCGACAATGCGAGCGAGCTTGCTCAAGCCGACAACCTGCTGGTTGGGAATGTAGGCGACGTGAGCGCGGCCCATGAAGGGCAACATATGGTGTTCGCATAGGCTAAAAAAGTTGATGTCGCGGACGAGCACCATTTCGTTGTGACCTTCGTCAAAAATGGCGTCGTTGACAATGGTTTCTAAAGATTGCGTATAGCCCTGGGTCAGAAAGCGCATGGCTTCGGCGACGCGGTGAGGTGTCTTGAGCAAGCCCTCGCGGTCCGGGTCTTCGCCGACAGAAAGCAGCATCGTTCTGACTGCCTCCATCATGGGGCCATTGTCCTGAGTTGGATCGGACGCAATAGGCTGACGGGGCTGGCTCTGAATCTCGGGATGTTTGGTTTGGCGATCAGGGCGACTTTTGGGCTTTGGGCTGCTAAGAATGCGATCGCTCAAGTCTTGACCATTGTCGGCGGGAATTCCATCGGATGTTGTCATAGGTGTTTTCCAAGTGATAAACGTTAGGCGCTTGTTCTGTCCTATAGCGCTCCCTGCGCAGGTGTGATGGTCAGATGAGAAATCACTGCACTCGGGGGCAAAAGGGCGATGTGTAAGACAGTTTGAGCGACCGTCTCCGGGCTGAGCATGGCCGTCCGATCAAAATCGGCCTGAACGGTATCGCTGTCCCAAATTGGGGTATTGACCGCGCCCGCAAATAGGGTGACAACGCGAATGCCGTAGGCAGATTCTTCGGCGGCGATCGCCCCAGACAATGCCGCCAGCGCTGCCTTACTCACCCCATACGCTCCCCAATCAACAAAGGACTGCTGCGCCGCAATCGAAGCAATATTGACAATCAGGCCGTCTGCTCTTTCTCTCATACCCGGAAGTATTGCCTGCACTACCAAAAATACACTGGTCACGTTGAGCGCCATCACCTGTTGCCAATCGGCCAAAGGCATCTCTGCTAAGCTGCCGGTATAACCCATTCCAGCGCTATTAACCAGCACGTCAATCGGGCCAAACTGCGAGATAATCTGAGCCATTTTTGCCTTTACCTGATCGAGCGCCGCCAGATCAATGGCAAAATCTTGCGCCTGCACCCCAGCAATAGAAAGTTCTTGAGCCAAAGCAGTCAGCTTAGCCTGCGATCTAGCCGCAAGGGCGACATCAAACCCTGCCTGAGCAAACGCCCTAGCAATCGCCTGACCAATGCCAGAGCTAGCCCCCGTAATGAGCACTCGACGCGGCGAAGCAGCTTCCTGATCGGGCATAGCTAACTCAACTAGAAAACACCCCAATCTGCCGGAACTTGTCATACCGCTGTGATCGCCGCTGCTCAGGACTCAGCTCCAGTAAGACGTTAAGATTTTGGGCCAGGGCCTGCTGCAAGGTATCTGCCGCCTCAATGGGGGCCGCGTGAGCACCGCCAATCGGCTCTGGCAGAAGCTGATCTAAAATGCCTAAATTCTTCAAGTCCCAGGCAGTGACCTTCAGCGCTTCTGCGGCCTGTGACGACCGACCCGCATCCTTCCACAGAATAGAGGCACAGGCTTCCGGACTGGCCACGTAATATACCGAATGCTCGAACATCAGCAGGCGATCACCCACGCCAATGCCCAACGCACCACCCGAACCGCCTTCGCCGATCACCGTGCAGATAATCGGCACATCCAAGCTGAACATTTCTCTGAGGTTGTAGGCGATTGCCTCTCCCTGACCCATTTCTTCCGCTTCAAACCCGGGCCAGGCACCCGGCGTATCAATAAAGGTCAGAATCGGCATGCCAAACCGGTTGGCATGTTCCATCAATCGCATGGCCTTGCGATAGCCACCCGG
>JBARVU010000476.1:0-10588 GCA_049646425.1 Phormidesmis sp.
CTATGTCCGAGTTCAATCGTCATCAGGGCAGCTTCACTATGGCCTTCTACAAGCCGACCGCCGAGTGCAGGTACTCGACGCTCCCCCTTGGCGCAATGGGCAGGTGACCGCTACCGAGCTAGCTATAGAAGACTACAAGCTGCTCGCACCCTGTTCACCGTCTAAAGTGATTGCCGTCGGCCGTAACTATGCCAAGCATGCCGCTGAGCTGGGGAACGAGCTGCCTCAAACGCCGCTGCTGTTTATGAAGCCACCAACGGCGGTGACCGCTGCCGATGCTCCTATTTTTTATCCGTCGCAGTCAGCGCGGGTCGACTACGAAGGTGAGCTGGCCATTGTTATTGGTGAGCTAACTACTAACTGTGAACTTTCGCAGGTACGCAGCAAAATATGGGGCTATACCATCGCTAACGATGTTACCGCTCGTGACCTACAGCGCAAAGAGAACCAGTGGACTCGGGCAAAAGGGTTCGATTCATTTTGTCCGTTGGGGCCGTGGATTGTACGAGAGATTCCAGCGGGTGCCGTTTTACAAACTTTTGTTAACAGTGCCGATCAGCCTGTTCAGTCGGCCTCCACTGCTGACATGATCTTCTCTCCGGAGTATCTGGTTGCCTACATTTCTCAGACGATGACGCTGCTGCCGGGAGATGTCATTCTAACAGGTACGCCTGAAGGGGTCGGGCCGGTGGTCGTAGGCGATCGCGTCCGCATCGAAATCGAAGGCATCGGCTCTCTAGAAAATCCGGTGCTGGCCAAAGCTACTAAGAAGGCGCCCGCTCCAAAAGAGCTGGCACTGCCATAATATAGCCACTTATTCTCGGCTAACTATTCTGGAACTGATGCCGAGACCTAATAAGGCATTTGCATATTAACCGCTTCTGAAATCGTCGGAATTTCCGCGTAGCGACCCAAAACCGACTGAGCAATTGAATAAATTACGATGGCCATTCCCCCTAGGAACAATACGTTCAGGAGGGTTTCGCCAATAATCCCGCTAGTAATGCCCAGCACGCTCAAAATCAGACTACCAATCGAAATAACAAAGCTCACTAAAATAGCCTGAAGCACATTAAAGCGAATGAATCGGCTGATATCCGTGTTTCTAACCACGAAGGCAAACAGCAAAATAAAGATCCCTAGGCCCAAAATAGGGTTGTTCTCAATGAAGAGAAGCGGAGATAGCGGCAGCAGCAGTATTTGCAAAACATTTAGCACTGGCGGTGCTTGCTCTGAAAGAAAGGCAAAAAAGTAAGCACCCGCTCGCAGCGCAGAAGCCAGGGGCATCACATACGATAAGGCTGCAAAAGCTCTATCCAGGGCGGTTGCAGATCCAGTCATGATAAATTCCTACAAGCTAAAAAACGAATTACAAAAGCCAACTATGGACACCGCTTTAGCATAGCGTATCTGCTCCATTCAGTTTTGGCTCTAAAAGCTCATCAGTCTGAGAACTCGTCAGTCTGAGAGTTTAGCGATCCGAAAGCCCATTGTGCACTCATACTGGGCAGATGCCTGGTCTAGCGCCTTGCTCACCGACACGCCCGCAATCGGACGACCGCAACCCAGCTGACCCTGATGCCAACGGGGGAGTCCGCTTTGACTGGCCATTGGACAGCTTTGACAAACAGTTGCGGGTGGCAAAAGCCGATCTTTCATCAGAATGACTAACATAAGTCACCGCTCCATCCATATTACGCCCTGTAGAAGCGCTCTAATGCTCCTATCGTAGGCCACCTTCCCAAAGAATCTGTATGGATTTTTACACAGCTTTAGACGAGGCTTCCAAGGCGTCTATTCTAAGGCGTCTAAATGCGGTTCTCTACAGAAGAAGACTGAGTGATCGGTGAGTCGATCAGCTTTGGCTTGGGTGTTGACTTGCTATCAGCGTATTCATCCGTCCGCAAATGAGTTGGTTTTGCTTGATCGTAGGCCATTTGTAAAGCTGCAGCAGCAATCGTGCGAATGTCGTATTCCTCACTGAGCTGAGACACAATCGGCAAGAAGGAGGCCAACCGCTCACTGGTAATCGCTTCTCGAACGCGAGACTGAAGCTTTTCAAGGTGGCGAGCGGCAATTTCAGCCTGAGTGGGCACTTTGCAGTACTCTACTTTCTTGCTAAAACGTTTTTCGATGCGGGTGAGCTTGTACTTTTCCAGCGGCTGCACAATCGAAACGGCCCGGCCTTCTTTCCCGGCCCGGCCCGTTCTCCCAATGCGGTGCACATAGCTATCTAGACTGTCTGGCAGCTCGTAGTTGATTACGTGGCTGAGATCTTCGACGTGAATCCCCCGAGCGGCGATGTCAGTCGCAACGACCCAGCGTACTTGCCGCTGACGAAAGCGCTGCAAAAGCCGCTCTCGTTGAGACTGAGTTAGATCACCGTGATACTCGTCAGCGCTGTGTCCGGCAGCTTGCAGCTGGCGAGTGAGTTCTGCGGCAGTGCGACGAGTGCGCACAAAGATAATTGCGCTCTCAGGATCCTCTATTTCTAGAATGGGCATGAGCGCTCTAGGCTTAGTCCATCCGGCAGGAACGACGTAGGCAACCTGCTTAATGCGAGCAGTCGAGGTTTTTTGCGGCTCTACGCTGACCGTCACGGGTGACTTGAGAAAGCGGGTAGATAGTTTCTGAATGGCGGGCTCCATGGTGGCGGAGAAAAAAGCCGTCTGGCGCTCATCAGGCGTGCAAGAGAGAATCTTTTCCACATCTTGAATGAAGCCCATATTCAGCATTTCATCGGCTTCATCCAGCACCATGACGCTGAGATTGTCTAGGACGAGGCCACCTCGATCAAGCAGGTCAATCACACGTCCGGGTGTCCCTACGACGATCTGAGACCCTCGTTTGAGACGATACAGCTGCTGCCCAATGGGCTGTCCGCCGTAGACGGGGGTGACGCGCAGTTTTGCGTGAGGGTTAAAGCTTTCTATCGCCTGACTCACCTGCATCGCCAGCTCACGGGTAGGGGTGAGTACCAGCGCCTGCACGGCGGGACTGCTAACGTTGATTTGCTCCAAAATCGGTAGGGCAAAAGCGGCTGTCTTACCGGTTCCGGTCTGAGCGAGCCCCACGACATCATGACCAGAGAGCAAATGGGGAATCGCCTGAGCTTGAATTGTCGTAGGCTGGGTGAAACCCATGGAGATCAGGTGCTCGACTCGATTGGGAGACAGTCCTAAGTCAGCAAATGAAGAGGTCATACGTTCCTAGAGATGAGAGTGAGAGAGTAAGCTGCTAAGTGTCGTCAAAAGCTTACAGGTACGCCGGTTGGTACAGCAGTAGTCAGCAGAGTCGGGACGGGGGTCGGCACGACAGAACCATACAAATCATAGGTATCGGCTGCTTCGATAGCGACAGAGATGATTTGTCCGAGCGGTGCTTGCCCGGTGACATATACCAGTCCGTCAACATCGGGCGCAAAGCGGGCACTACGGCCAATCAGTTCACCCGTAGACGGATTTCCCTGCTCGATTAAAACATCGACAATCTGGCCGACTTGGGTCTGATTGCGCCGAAAGGAAATCTCCTGCTGGGTAAGCATCAGGTCTTCGCGGCGGGCTTCCTTGACAGCTTGCTCAACCTGATTGGGCAGGTCGTAGGCAGCCGTGCCCTCCTCAGGGGAGAAGGTAAAGACGCCGATGTGATCGAATTCGTGGCGCTTCACAAAGACCTTTAAATGCTCAAACTGCTCGTCTGTTTCTCCTGGAAAGCCGACGATAAAGGTCGTTCTCAGGACCGCTTCAGGCAGTGCTGCCTTGAGGTTTTGAATGATAGTGTCGTTGACCTGTCCTTGCCAGGGACGATTCATTGATCTGAGCATGTCAGGGTGGGAGTGCTGTAGCGGCAGATCTAAATAGGGCAGGGCGTTAGGTGTTTCTCGAATGGCGCTAACAACGGCTGATGTTAGCCCGGTTGGGTAGGCATAGTGCATTCTTACCCAGGGCACAGCGACGTCGCCCAGAGCGCGGATCAGTTCTGCCAGTCGAGGCTTGCCATAGATATCAACCCCGTAGTTGGTGGTGATTTGAGAAATCAGAATGATTTCCTGAACCCCTTGAGCGGCGAGCTGATGGGCTTCAGTGACGATAGATTCGATGGGGCGTGATCGCTGCTTACCCCGCAGGTGAGGAATAATGCAAAAGGCGCAGGCATAGTCACAGCCCTCAGCGACTCGCACGTAGGCGACGCCTTCTGAAGTCGTGCGGTAGCGAGGCACCGTTTCATCTGCAATGTAGGTCGGCTCAGCAGAGACTGCCTTGACCCGCTCGCCCGCTTCAGCCCGCTCAATCACATCGACTATCTTGTGATAGTCACCGGTACCGACGAGCGCTACGGCTTCGGGGATTTCTTCTAGCAGCTCATCTTGGAAATGCTGAGCCAAGCAGCCCGTGATCACAATCTTTTTGTCGGCTGCGGCGAGTGCTACGAGCGTTCGCACCGACTCCTCTCTGGCAGCCTGAATGAAGCTACAGGTGTTGACGATCACATAGTCCGCAAGTTCTTCATTGGCATCTATCCCATAGCCTGCCTTCACCAGCAAGCCGAGCATATGCTCACTATCGACCCGGTTTTTCTCGCAGCCTAAATGTGAAACGGCAATAGTGGGTTTGCGTCCCATGAAATACTCTCTCGATTAAAACAGTCAGCTATGTCAAGCGCTTGCCACAGGGCAGCTGTAGCGATCACCCTGGGAATGGCCCCCCACGCAATACAGAAGCAGTCGGCAAATCTTTTACAAAGAGATCATAACATAACTACATAATTGACGAGGAAAAACGACCGCTGACGCGATCACCCTGGATATTGAACCGACTATTGCCCCGACATATCAAACTCCCATCGCAGGCTGTTAATGTAGATCGAGATAAATAAGAACCCCCCCGTGGACTTAACCCAGATTTTTAATACGGCCAACCCTGCAATTGGCGTTGTTCATCTGCTGCCGTTACCAACCTCTGCCCGCTGGCAAGGCGATCTGCAGGCCGTGATTGCCCGCGCTGAACAGGAGGCAACGGCCTTGGCAGCAGGCGGTGTCCACGGCCTGATTGTCGAAAACTTTTTTGATGCTCCCTTTCCCAAATCACAAGTAGACCCGGCCGTGGTCAGCGCCATGACGCTAGTGGTACAGCGATTGCAGCAGCTGGTCGCCTTGCCGATTGGGATCAACGTATTGCGCAACGATGCGCGCAGTGCGTTGGCGATCGCCAGCTGTACCGAGGCCAGCTTTATCCGAGTTAACGTCCTGACGGGCGTCATGGCGACTGACCAGGGCTTGATCGAGGGCGAGGCCCACGAAATTCTACGCTACCGTCGTGAGCTGGGTTCAGAGGTTAAAATATTGGCCGACGTGTTGGTAAAACACGCTCGCCCTTTAGGCGCGCCTAATCTGACGACTGTGGTTCAAGATACGATTCACCGGGGGCTAGCCGACGGGGTAATTTTGTCAGGCTGGGCGACCGGGCAGCCGCCAAGTGAAGAAGACCTGGAGCTAGCGAGAGCTGCCGCTGGAAAGACTCCTATCTTTATCGGCAGCGGGGCAAGTATTGACAATATCGCTCAGCTTATTCGGGCAGCCGATGGGGTAATCGTCTCTAGCTCACTCAAGCGCAAAGGGCAAATTGAGCAGTCAATTGATCCGATTCGTGTCCGTGAGTTCATTACGGCTTTAGATTTAGGACTGACATCACGAAGCGCAAAGACGTCTCCAGCGGGTCACTCGATGGCAATCAAATAGCGACTGAGCAGCTAGATGAGTTGGCCGACAAAATAGTGGCTCAATCCGGGTATTTTTTGTCTAGGATGCTTTTAAGATTTCTCTGGGGTGGTTGCCTCAAAATTTCAAGTTTAAGTATTGCTGATGTTCAAGTTGCTGTTCGTGGGGCACTCGCTATGAGACGTCGTCGTCAAGAAACACTTTGGATTCACCGCTGGTCGCGTCCGCTGATTGGCATAATCGCCACAGTAGGTGCGCTGGGTACGGGCTACCTGACGGCTGTCAAGCTGATGAATCAGACGGCGGCCTGTTTGGGCGGGTGTGATCGCGTCCTCTCCAGCGAATGGGCAACGGTATTTGGACTGCCACTGACTTTGTTTGGCTGCTTGTCATATTTGTCGATGCTGGTGCTGGCGGTCGCGCCGCTGCTGGTAGATGCCGATAAAGACAAGGCTTTGCGCGCCAAGCTAGAAGGCATCACCTGGCCGCTGCTGTTTGTCGGGGCGACCGGCATGATGATTTTTAGCGGCTTCTTGATGTACGTGCTGACCACTGACATCAAGGGGTGGTGCCTGTACTGTATTGCCTCGGCCACGATGACAGTGCTGATGTTTTTACTGACGGTGTTGGGACGACGCTGGGATGATCGCGGTCAGCTCATGTTTACCGGTGCGATTGTGGCAATGCTGGCTTTGGTTGCGACCTTTGGGATTTATGCGGTGCCCGGTGGCCCGCTCAGTAGTGGCACTCAGACGAGTGAGGTGGCTGCGGAAGCAGGCGCTGGCGAACCGGTGACTACGCAGTCTGGCGAAGCTGAAGTTGCTTTGGCGAACCATCTGACTGATACGGGGGCCAAGATGTATGGCGCTTACTGGTGCCCTCACTGCCACGACCAAAAGCAGCTATTTGGCAAAGAAGCGACTAGCAAAATTCCTTACGTGGAGTGCGCTCCAGATGGAAAAAACTCGCAGACGGCTGTTTGTCAGGCGGTGCCAGAGCTTGAGGGCTATCCAACTTGGGAGATGAATGGTCAGTTTTTGGAGGGGGCGCAAAGTTTGGATATGCTGGCGCAGGCATCGGGATATGAAGGGCCAACAGACTTTGTGAATTAGCGGGTTAGGTTTTCAGCTAAGCTCAACCCAGTTTAGAGCCAGTGGGATTTTAGGTCGAGCTTGGCAGTGAGTTCACTGCGAATTTGGCTCATGATCGAGTCTTCGTCGAGGTCACTGAGGATTTTGGCGACGACGGCTTTGGGACTGTCGTTGCCCCAGGTAGCCCCATTGGCCAGATAGGTTTTGGTGACCTGAGCGATCGCATAGGTAGAGACGCCCGACACCGCTGCTTGAGTCAGCGCCACCGAGACATAGGGCGTCGCCGTCAGCCCGCCGGTCGGCAGCGCTGCTGCGGCTAAAATGCTCTTGAGCCCACTCAGGCCAAAGCTGATAACCAGCTCGCTGGCGGTCAGTGAGCCCATGGCCAGGGCGATCTTTTGGAGGAGCTGAGCCGCGCCTTGCTGCGTCATCTCAAGCCCGTAAATTCGAGCTAGGACAACGATCAAAGCGACGTCAATTGCTGCGCCGCTGAGCAAATCTATGACCGTCAGAGGATTGAGGGCGACGGCAATAGACTTGATGATGACCGTTTTCCAGATGGTGTCATCGGCGGTGCGATCACGTAAGGCCAATTTCTGCGCGACCACCTGTTGATTGATCTCATCGGCATACAGGAGGGTATTCAGCGCAATTAGAGCTTTACCTTCACGCTGTAGAATCTCTAAAATTTTGAGTTTAAGGGCACTGATATCTGGCGCAGCGCGTTCAGTATGGGTGTTGATCTGACCGCTGGCTGTTTTACTCGCCCGGGTAACAAGGGGCGCAGCGGCAGCGGCGACAATATTGCTAGGCGGCAGCAGGTTTGCTAAGCGATCTGTGCGCAGCACTGTCAAAATTTGCTCTTGGTCAGCAGTTGCATACTGATCGACCTTGTTGAAAACGAGCAAAATCGGTTTGCCTGCCTGCTGCAGTTCGTCTAGTGCCGTGTATTCGAGCTGGGTCAGATCGCCTGCGATCACAAACAAAATTAGATCGGCCTGATGGGCAATCTTTTGAGCGATCGCCTGTCGCCGATCCCCACCCACCTCATCAATTCCAGGTGTATCAATCAGCTCCACTCGCGCCGCCTGCTGATCTGGCCGCTGACTAGATAGCTGATTGGGCAGCGTCGCCCGATAAATATCAGCCTCCTCTGAGGCATGTGTCTGCCAGAGAACGCTTTCAGCTTGCTGAGTTACCCCGTGCAGAGGCCCGGTCTGAAATATTGGCTGGCCGACCAGAGCATTGAGTAAAGATGATTTACCCCGGCCCACCATGCCAAAAACCGCGATGTGAACCACCTGGGTTTCCAGTTTGTGCAGCACGCTGTGGAGATGAGTGATCTCGGTTTCAAGACCGGCCCGTTCGCGCGGGGAGAGATCGAGCTTGGCAATCAGGCTATTGACAGCGGCGATCGCCTGTTCGTAGCGCAGATCGTCAGTAAGCTGCTCAAAATCGTCCATGGCCA
Source organism: Phormidesmis sp. (assembly GCA_049646425.1). GTDB lineage: Bacteria > Cyanobacteriota > Cyanobacteriia > Phormidesmidales > Phormidesmidaceae > Phormidesmis. The sequence goes on from JBARVU010000476.1 coordinate 8,276, forward strand.
GAGTAAATGAGCTGTCTCTACCAGCATAGGAGAGCCGCTTACCAAAGGCGGGTGCGGTCAAGGGACGGTAAACCCCTCCCAAAGCCTGAACAAATAGCGAAAAGTCTGGAAACGATGGGAATGAGCATGATGCTTAGGTGATTACCAGCTATCTCATAGCCTGACATCTCATTAAACAGTGAGAGAATGAAAGCGATCCCCTATCATTTTGAGCACCCATGGAGTTTGAAAGTAACGCACAGCGCGCCTGCTACCGCAGAATCGTGCCGTGGATGGAAGATCTGTTCGGCGAAGCCGCCGTTGTGTTCGAAGATGAACCGCTGTTTATCGTCACGATTGGTTCGGCGGTTGCCTCGACCCGGGTAGTGCCCTGGGCAGACAATGATGCCATGATTACTACCCGCTCTTTTGTGGTCACCGATATCACGGTTACACCAGAACTCAGCTATTACTTGCTGCGGGCTAACAACGGCATTCAGTTCGGACGCTTTGCGCTCGATGGTGAAAACGATATCGTCTTCGAGCATAGCTTGATCGGATCAACCTGCGATCAAATCGAGCTTAAGCAGTCGGTCACCACGGTCATTCGCTTAGCAGATGACTACGACGATGAAATTGTCGCTCGCTGGGGCGGTCAAAGGGCATTAGAGCGCTGGTCGTCATAGTCATCCATCTGTCATCCTAACGACCAATCCCCAAGTACCGGAAGCCAGCCTGCTCTAGCTTCGCCTGATCGAGGAAGTTACGACCATCGATCATCACCGGGGCGTTCATTAAGCTAGCCATCTTTGTGAAGTTCAGCTCTCTGAAGTTAGCCCAGTCTGTCACCAGCACCAGGGCGTCGCAGCCATCAGCTAGCCGTTCGGGATCGGTTTCGACAATGACGCCAGAGAGTCCATTGCGGATGCCGCTCTGAGAGACAATGGGGTCGTAGGCTTTTACCCGAGCACCTAAGCGGTTCAGGCTTTCAATCATGATCAGAGAAGGGGCATCGCGCATGTCATCGGTGTCAGGCTTAAAGGTCAAGCCGAGTAGTCCGACGGTTTTGCCCTTTAAAATCTTCAGGACCTGCTGAAGCTTTTCAACGGTGAGCAGCCGCTGGCGGTCGTTTACCCGAATCGTGGACTTAAGCAGTTCAGCTTCGTAGCCGTAGTCATCAGCGGTATGGACGAGTGCCGATACATCTTTAGGAAAGCAGGAACCGCCCCAGCCAATGCCCGCCTGCAGGAATTTGCTGCCAATGCGAGAATCTAAGCCAATGCCTTTGGCAACCTGAGTGACATCTGCACCGACGCGATCACAAATGTTGGCCACCTCGTTGATAAAGCTGATCTTAGTGGCCAGGAAAGCATTCGAGGCATACTTCACCATTTCGGCAGAGCTGAGGTCAGTCACGACCACAGGCACAGGCGGCAGGGACTGATCGACGGCGAATTTGCGCTCTACGATGGGCGTGTAGAGCTCTTTCATCATAGCGATCGCCTTTTCGCTATCGCTGCCCAGCACAATTCGATCAGGATTAAAGGTGTCATACACCGCTGACCCTTCCCGCAGAAACTCAGGATTGCTGACGACGTCAAAAACCGCATCCCCTTCCGCCGCTGGAGCGCCTGCCCCAACCGGAACCTGCTGACGCTCAGAGATGCCATCTAAGACGATCATGCGTACCCAGTCACCCGAACCAATCGGCACGGTAGACTTATTGACAATCACCTTGTGCCCGCCGTTGAGATGCTCACCAATGCCACGGGCGACGGCCTCTACATAGCGGGTATCACTTTCGCCCGTCGGCAACGCTGGTGTGCCCACAGCAATAAACAAGATATCGCCGTGGCTGACGCCCGCACCGAGGTCAGCGGTAAATTCTAAGTTTCCAGATTCCATCGAGGATTTCATCAAGTCTGACAGCCCTGGTTCATAGATCGGCGACTGGCCCGACTTCATGAGCTGCACTTTCTCTTCGTTGTTGTCAACGCAGATCACCTGGTGGCCAATATGAGAGAGGCAAACTCCAGTGACAAGACCTACGTAGCCAGTGCCGATAACGCAAACACGCATGATGATAAAACTCTCTAATGGGTTAACAATGTAGTCGCGGGTGGCTATTTGTAATTATCTGAGTAACTATTTGAGCCAAGGCTGTGAACTGTTCGAAGGCTTAGTAAACAATACCTACTGATCGTCAAAGGTAAGCGCGCTCAGATCTGGCTTTAAGAGGCCGTCACCGCAGTTTCCTCTAAAGGATTGCTCAGATTGTCGCTAAGCGTGCCGTTGGCTGCCATGCGAGCTCGGAAGTCGGCAATCGTTCTAGCG
>JBARVU010000477.1:0-3036 GCA_049646425.1 Phormidesmis sp.
TGGAGGAAGTCACAGGCAAGTTTAGAGAGGTAGAAAAATGAAAGCTGATGCGCCCGCAGGGTCGGCACTTAATCGGGAAGGCGGGTATGAATTCCTATTACAGGAGAAACATAAAAAGAAATATTAATTCATAATAAGGTATCCATAACTTTATAATAAGGTATTTATACCTAGTTTAGATCACCCATTTTTAGATCACCTATTTCCTGCTCTATCTTCGGAAAGACCCCCTTCGCAGCGCCTAAACGATACTTAAGGTCAGGCGGGCTGAAGCACGACGGTGGTGTAACGCTCGGCACTGAGGTATTGGCGGGCTGTTTGCTGGAGCAACGCGGGCGTATGAGCCTGTAAATACTGGGGATAGGCCAGGGCCAGGGTGGGGTCGGCAATCGTGGCATAGTAGCCGTAGAGACCGGTAATATCGACAGGCTCAGCAGGCTACATTCCCGCTGAAGCGAAAAGCTGCTGTCAATGCGATGTGTCGATGGCTACCAAAATGATGACGCCCAGAATTTTGAAGAAATGCCAAAACGCAAAAATCCTCACCCAAAAGGCAAGGATCTCAGATAGTTCAACCGCAGCGCCGTCTTACCTCAGTTTTTGACCTGGGGTGACCAGGTGGGCGTCTCGGCTGTAGGCTTATAGTTTCCGAGTACAAGCTCGGTATACTGCCACCTCAGCAACTAGACACCCTTTCAATGAAAAACATAGATCAGAAAACGTTGTTGGCAGTCACCAACGCCGCAGCAGAACTGCAATCATCATAGCGAACCTTGATCGCAATCCGACAAGGGGCTAACCATACAGAAGGGTGACGGTTATTTGCCCTATTAATTAAATATTCAAAACTCAATCGGGCTCAGTACCAGATTTGCTCCACCTGCTCAATGATGGCACAGGCCGCAGCGTCATCGTTTGGACTGTCTGTGAGAATCGTCACATGGCCCATTTTGCGGCTTGGACGAGAGCTTTCTTTGCCATACCAGTACAGGTGAGCATTGGGAATTTGGGCTATGATGGCGCGCTTTTCAGCCTCATTCTTAGGGCCCTTCTCGGTGCCTAGCAGATTGACCATGACAGCCCCCGGACAGGTCAGCGAAGTCGAACCCAGAGGCAGGCCGCACACCGCTCGGAGCTGCTGCTCAAATTGAGAAGTTGCGCAGGCATCGAGGGTGTAATGGCCGGAGTTGTGAGTGCGCGGGGCGATTTCATTGATCAGGACGCTGCCGGTTTTGCTCAGGAATAGCTCTATGCCAAAAATGCCAACGATGCCCAAGCTATGCGCCAAGTGGGTAGCGATCGCCCTCACCTCATCTCCCACGCTTTCCGCTAGCTGAGCTGGCGCAATCACTCGCCGACACACCTGGTCTATCTGTTGGGTTTCGACCACTGGATACACGGCGACTTCACCCGAGTGAGCCCGAGCGACCATGACTGCCAGCTCTTTTTCAAACGCGACAAAGGCTTCTAGCAGGACGGGCTGATAGTTCAATTTCTGCCAGGTCGCTTCAACTGCTTCAGCCGTCTGGAGAATGAAGGTACCCTGACCGTCATAACCGTGGCGGCGTGTTTTTAGGGCTAGCGGCAGCCCGACTTTGGCTATTTCTTGGGGTAAAGAATTGAGATCAGCTTTGCTTTGTAAAGTGGCAAACGGCGGGGAGGGGAGGCTGAGACGGTCGTAAAATTGCCGTTGGTCGTACTTGTCTAACACCAGCGCTAAGCAATCAAGTTGGGGGTAGAACTGGGTGCCTTGGGCTTCTAGCTGACGCAGTGCCGCCAGGTCGATAAATTCATTCTCAAAGGTGATCAGGTCACTCTGCTGAGCGAGTTTGGCAGTGACGGCGGCATCGGTGATCGGGCCGAGGAAGGTTTGGTGAGCGATCGCACAGGCTGGATCAGCTAAGCTAGGCGTTTGCACAGACAGCTCAATTCCCAACGCTTCAGCGCCTGCCGCCATCATCCAGGCAAGCTGCCCGCCGCCAATTACCCCAATTTGCCGCACCTGAGAAGTCCTTGCTACGCTTGCTGCTTCCTCTACTGTTTAACCCTGTGAGGTCTTTCTGACAACATCCTCTGAGCTCGACTTATCCAGTTTAGTAGCATAACAAAGCAGAGCAGACCATATGGGGGCAGTGCTCAACGAAATTATGTACCTGATGTTTCAAGACCGTTAGAGATATTCTTTTAACAATGGATATTTGTAAATATCATCGAAATTGCTGATTATGTCTTTTATGTCGTCTGATAGTACTTTTTTGTATCCTCCTGTAAAATCAAAGTCTTTTTGTACATTAGACACTCCAATGTAGTCAAACACTTTCTTGTAAGTCTCCTCAGGATTCTGGTATATATCCTCATAAAGGATAGGTAAGTATTCGTTAGTAGTATCTCTGGTAAATTTGGTTGATCTTTTCGATAACTGTTGAAGGAAACTTACTTCTTCTGACAATTTTTCAAGGTCAAATTCTTGGCTTTGAAGTAGATCTTTATTTTGAAACTTTGTTCGGGTACTGTGATATGTTCCTTCTTGTTTGACTATATAGGTAGATATTGCTTGCTTTAATATATTTTTCCTTAACAATAATATAACTCGAATCTCTGGCTCTTTCCTAATGACATTTTTAGTAATCCAGGAACCCATTTTTGATTGTGAATGATTGTAGACAATGCCTCGCAAGCTATAGGGTGATAGCTGATATTTGAAAGGGTTAATCATTCCTCCTATAGTCTTGTCTTCTAATGCATTTTCATCTCTTAAGGTGTTCCCCGAAAAATATTGGTTCAGGTAGTCTACTTTTTTTTCTAAAGTTTCTTCTCTTAAATGATTTAGAATTTCATTTTTGCAGATAATCTCTTGATGAGAATTTAGAACTTTTCCAAACATTGATGAACCGGTTCTGGGTAGTTTGATTACTAAGAACATAATTTTTCTATTCCTTAAATGCCAATGATAGCGAATCTAGGCATTTTCCAAACAAGGATAATAATTTTGGTCGAGTATCAAAGACTTAAACCTTTGCCCGATAAGATTTTGCC
>JBARVU010000478.1:0-7890 GCA_049646425.1 Phormidesmis sp.
GCGCGGTTCGGCAATGAATATACGCACAAAGAGGGCAATGGCGAGGGCGATCGCCACCAGTCTGGCATTGTCGATAAAGATCTGTCGCCAGCCGCTTTTGGCTGGGGTTTTACCTTTGATTGAAGCGTCTATAGGTTCAGACTGTATAGAGCCTTGCTTTTCGAGGTCGCTGTTAGGGCTAGATTTTTTAGCTGTCATCTGTTTACCGATACCCGTTCGCATCCTTTCCGTACCGGGCTATACCATATCATTGTTCTGAGGAGCCGTCGTGAAGTGGCGGTTGGGCGGCGATCGCTGCTCGGGCATTTCGCCTGAGCATCTGCGGCTTGATTCGTCTCAGGGCAGAAGCGGGAAACTGCTGATTCCAGTCTTTCTCGGTGATGTGGGCAAGATCGGCCAAGCTTGGTGCGACGTTGCCGGGGTAGGGCTGAAAGGCTTTTATATCCGTCTCCTGGGCAAATCGCTGATTCCAGGGGCAGACGTCCTGGCAAATGTCGCAGCCAGCGACCCAGTTTTGGAGATTTTGAGCGATCGCTTCTGGCAGTTCTGCTGCCCGGTTTTCTATCGTATGGTAGGCAATGCAGCGATTGGCATCGACCACACCAGGGCTGCGAATCGCCTCGGTGGGACAGGCTTCCAGACAGCGCGTGCAGCTACCGCAGTGAGCCGTGTGGGGTTGGTCGGGCGTCAGCACCAGGTCGGTGATCACTTCGCCTAAAAAGACCCAGGAACCATAGCGCCGGGTGATCACATTACCGTTTTTCGCAATCCAGCCGAGACCTGCCTGCTGCGCCCAAAGTTTGTCCTGAACTGGCCCGGTATCGGCGTAGAGGCGAGCAGCTGCGCCCTGATCCTGTAGCCACGCAGCTAGCTGCTTGAGCTTTTTAGTCAGCACGCGGTGATAGTCACGGCCCCAGCCATAGCGCGAAATTTTGGCGAACCGGGCGTCGTTCGGTCGCTGATCGCCGGTGTAGTAGTTGAGCGCTACACAGACAATGGATCTCGCTCCCGGTAATACCTGCCGGATATCCTGACGTTTGGCGCTCTCCATCCAGTCCATGTCGGCCTGAAAGCCTTGGGCTAGCCAGGACTGTAGGGCAGCTTTGGCCACCTGTTCTGCATCTGAAGGCTGGGCGGGAATGCTGGCAATGCCGACTTGGTGGAAGCCGAGAGCGAGTGCCTGCTGCTTCACCAGGGTACTTTCTATCTCTCTAGCTGCCCCACCTGTCATCGGTAACTTCCCGAAGAATCCGTCCGTATTGCCCGGCACATTACGGCTCTTTTATCTACGGCAAAGCCGTAGCGGGCCTCGTGCTGTACAATCGCGCTGATCTCCGCAGACCAGCGCTCCGGTGGCAGTATCTCAAACCCTAGCTGCCGGTAAAACGGAATGTTCCAAGGGACTTTGCGAAACGTGGTCAGCGTCACCCGCTCAAATCCACGCGCCTGTGCGCCCTGGCAGCAAGCTTCTACCAGCGACGTCCCGATGCCTTGCCTGGTATAGTCTGGATGCACGTCTAGCTCCACAATAAAACAGCTTTTGGATAAAAACTTGGCGACGACGAAGCCGACCGGTTGCGTGCCGACAGTCGAGACCCACAGCCGTCTCTCAGCCTGCGCACGCAATAGAAAGCTGGGCGTTGTCAGTCCCTCTAGTGAGCTGCCGGGAATGTTTAACCAGTCTAGATAGGGCACAAAGCTCTGGGCCGCAGCGCGCTCTATATCCGGCAAGGAAGCAATCTCCGCCGCTTTAGCTAAGCGAGTGGTATAAGGTATCAAGCCAGGATGATCTCAATATCTGTGTGAAACAATAGTATCGTTTTCCTTTACAACTTCTGAATATCGCGGGAGAGCGATCGCGCCCGCTGCTGAATTTGCTCAAACTGTTCGATCAAGGGGGCGATGCTGACCCGTTCTTGCTCGACGTAGGCATAGAGGTCGGCAAAGCTGCGGTCAATTTCTGCGTAGATGACGCTGAGCTTATCGTTCAGCCGGTCAGAGATCATCGATTCAAATTGCACTTGGTTACGGGCTAGCTCACTGTCCATTTTTTGGATCAGGCTGCGTCGCTTCATCACCAAAACGCCCCCGGCAAACAGCACACCAACGCCTAAGAAAACGCTGCCTAAAATATCTAAAAAGACGACTCGGGTGATCGCCGCAATTACCCCGCCAATCACCGCTAACAGTCCACCGCTGGCAACGCCGGGGCCGACGCTGTCTGCCTTGTCGGCCAAACAGTCAATAAACGACTTGTCATCTAAAAGCGTGGAGATTCTGCTTTTGACATCTTCTATGACTTCGTAACGATACTCCACGACAGGCAAAGAAATGTTGGTGTGCTTCAGTCTGTCGTTTTGCAACAGGGTCAGCTCGGTGTTGAGCTGGGCGATCAGCTGCGCAATCCCTTCCAGGAATCGCTTGGCACCCTCTCTTGAGGTTTCGTCTAGCGTGGACTCTAGATCTGCTTGAGCCCGGTCTTTGAGACCGTTAATCCAAACTTCTATGCGCTGCTTGCGGTTGAACATCGAGAGAAAAGATCGCTTGGCCAACACAAAAATGGAGAGCCCTTCTCTAAATTCGTTTTTGAGCTGATAGATAATTCGCTCGTACTGGGCCATCAGCCGGTCTACCAGAGAGACTATCTCGTAGCGAGACTGGCCTTGGCCGTGCTCTAGCCGCCGCCGAATATTGGTAACGACGGCTTCGTCGGTTTCGAGCTGCTGCTGAATGAGCTGCATATCATCGCTCAAGCGGGTGACAATTTGCTCTGCTGAGCCGATGTTGGAAGCGAGCTTGAGCTGGTAGCCCTTACCGCCGGTAATTGTGTCGCGGACGAAGTCTTGAATGGGTTCGAAGCCTCCCGCCGCGCCATTGATCGCTTGCTTGGCAGAGGTTGCAAACACTTTGGGGAGAGAGATCTGGCGCTTTTTGGCTTCTTCTTCGATGTACTGACGAGACGCCTGTAGTTCAACCTCATCTGCCAGGTCAGCCTGCTGCAGGACGAAGATAACCGGCTTTTTCCACTGGCGATGGGCAAAGTCTACCAGCGACCAGGCGGTGTTTGTATAGGGATTCTTGGAGAAAAAGACAAAGACGACCAGGTCGCTGTTGGGAATAAACGCCTTGGTAATGTCTTCATGCTGCTGGAAGGGGCTGTTGGTGCCAGGGGTATCGACGATGGCAATTTGCTTCAGGATCGGCACCGGTCGACCAATTTCGCGCAGCTCACCCGGTTTGATATCACGGCTGTAGCCACTGTCTTCTGAGTAGACGATTTTAGCCACTCGATTGGTACGCGGATCGGCGCCCACTTCGCAAATTTCACCGCTGCCAAGCAAAGCGTTGATGAAGCTGCTTTTACCGGCTTTGACTTCGCCAATCACCACAAACAGAAAGGGCTGATTGATGTTTTCCTGGAGGTTTTGGATGGTTTTGACCAGGGGGCCATTGTCTATGGAGCGGGCGAAGCTTTCGAGCTGGCTGAGGAGTTGGGCGATCGCCACTCGATACCGCTGTAGGGTGGGATCGACAATTGCGCTATCCATGACGTCCGCCTCGGGCAAAAAATTATAGTAGATTAATCATACCGAATAGACCGCTACAGCAGGCTGGCTGCCCGCGCTGCCAAATCAGATCGCTCCCCCTGGTAAAGCGTTACATGCCCCGCTAAGGGCTCATTGCGAAACCGCTCTATCACATAGGTAAGCCCGTTGCTAGCCGCGTCTACATAGGGATTGTCAATTTGGGCGGTGTCGCCCGTGAGCACAACTTTGGTGCCTTCGCCTGCCCGAGTCAAAATCGTTTTCACTTCATGCGGGGTCAAATTTTGGGCTTCGTCGATCACGAAGAACTGCTTGGGAATCGTGCGTCCGCGAATGTAGGTGAGCGCTTCGATTTGCAATAGTCCGAGTTCCAGAAGTTCTTCGTGACCCCGCCGCCAGTGATCGGGCTTGTCGGTACTATCTTGCGTGTTAAATATGAGATCGAAGTTGTCGTACAGCGGCTGCATCCAAGGCGTGAGCTTTTCGGTCATATCGCCTGGCAAATAGCCGATGTCTTTACCCATGGGCACCACCGGGCGAGAGATCAGCAGCCGGGTGTAGCGTTTTTCTTCGGTGACCTTTTGGAGGCCAGCGGCGATCGCCAGCAATGTCTTCCCCGTTCCGGCTTTGCCCACCAGCGTCACCAGCGGAATCTCATCGTTCAGCAGCATTGCCAGCGCAAAGCGTTGCTCCCGGTTGCGGGCATGAATGCGAGAAACACCGTGGTAGGGAATTTTGGGCAGGGGTACCAGCTGACCGTCGGCTCGCAGCGTGGCCAGAGCGGTGTGACTAGGGTTATTCACATCGATCAGCGTCAGCGACTGATTCGGCGAAAATTTACCGCTTGCCTTGGTAAAGGCTTCAAACGGAATCTCTCCCACCTGAAACAAGTCGTTAATCTGCTCAGGGCTGACCAGCACTTCCCCAATGCCTGTATAGAGATCGTCAACGTCTATTTTGTCGGTTTCGTAATCTTCTGCCGTCAGCCCCAAGGTATCTGCCTTGATGCGCATATTGGTGTCTTTACTCACCATCACTACCGGGGCATCGGATCGCTGCTTGACCTCTAGAGCCACCGCCAAGATGGCATTGTCCCCCCCATCTCCGCCGCCGCCGCTGTAAAGCTCAGCCGGTAGATTATCTAAGCTTTCTCGGTGGCACAGCGCGACTCGAATGCGTCCGCCGTTCTTGAGCGCAATGCCCTCAGTCAGGCTGCCTTCTTGCCGGAGCGCATCTAGCATACGAGAGGTTTGGCGGGCATTTCGCCCCATTTCCTCGGGTCGCTTTTTAAAGCGATCTAGCTCCTCAATCACCGTGATCGGCAGCACGACATCATTGTCTTCGAACCTCAGTAGTGCATTGGGATCATGCAGCAGTACATTGGTGTCGAGGACGTAAAATTTTTTCATAGAGCGATGGATTCGGTGGTGGAGGCTGGTTGGGTGGTAGAGGGGAGAACAGGGGTCAGGAGACAGGAGACAGCATTATTTGATAGCTGGGCTGTCGGGGGGATGCCGCTGCGGAACCGGGTCGTAGCCGCCGGGATGGAACGGATGGCAGCGGGTAATCCGGCGGACGGCAAGCCAGCTCCCTTGCCAAGGGCCAAAGCGCTCAACTGCTTCTAAGGCATAGCAGGAGCAGGTAGGCTCAAATCGGCAGACGGGGGGAAATAGCGGTGAAATGAGCTGACGATATCCTTTGATCAGCAGCACCAGGGCAACTTTCATAGGCTTGCGATAGGCGACATATCCCTATAATCTAACAGTCCTAGCAATCTTCAATATCCTTACGCTGCTAGCGATAACCCGTCAGCACGCTGGCAGCTAGAATGATCCCAGCGCTGAGCGTGTGTAGAGTTTAGCCCAAAACTATCTGTAGAAGGTCAAGCTCCGACCTGTGACACCAATATGGTGGTAAATATGAACGTTATTCAAGGCCGCTATCTCCAAAGAATTGAATCAGGTAAAGGCAAGCTCAAAGCCATCGTGCTTAAGACGCCGCAGGGAGAACAGACGGTGCAGCTGCCGAAGTCGCTAAGAGCGATCGCTCAAGCAGAACTCACTCTCGGCGAACCTGTCCGGGTTTGGGCAGATTCCTCAGAGAATTCCCCGAAGAAAGGCGCGAATAAAAAGCAATCAGCGCGGCTATGGGCCACTCAGCTGATTCCGCTATCGCCCAAAGCGAGAGTGTCAGCGCCGCTGGATACTGAGACCCTTTCAAAAGGTACTCAATCTAAAAAGTCCAAGTCTAAAAAGTCCAAGTCTAAAAAGTCCAAGACTCAGCTCACCGTGCAGCTATGCCAGAAGAAAAACTGCTGTAAGCGGGGCGGGGATGATCTGTGGACGGCTTTTGAAGCGGCTAGTCGCAGTGAGAAGAACTTTCAAATAGAAGCTGTCGGCTGCTTAGGCGGCTGTAAAAATGGCCCTAACATTCGCCTGCTGCCCGAGAATGTCAAATATCGTCACGTTCAGCCCGCCGAAATTGACACTCTTTTGCAGCGTCACGGCACAGCGTCTGCTAGCACCCATTAGTTTTAAGTTTTGTCACCGCTGAAATATAAAATTTATGGTGCTTAACCGGATGTTTAAACAACGCAGGAGGCTATACCTTTACTAGGTCAGTGCCCAGATCAGTATTCTCCTCACATCTGCTGTAAAGCTTTTGTGCGGACGAGGCATTATATCCTGGTATCTATCTGAAGGCATACAACCATATCTCTCGGCTAGATATTTAGAAAAAGTATGGGTAAGACGGCAGTTCTTCAAATTGGACAGGAGAAGCTAGGTGCGTCAGCGCTGATGGCTAAGCTGGAGCAGTATCAGCTAATGCCGAAGCTGGTGCAGGAAACGATTATTGATAGGGCGATCGCCTCTGTCACCTGCGATCCCTCAGATGCGATCCAAGCTTTTTGTACCAAGCGCGGACTGTTTTCCCAAGAGCAGCAGCAGGCTTGGTGCCAGCAGCAAAAGCAAACGCCAGAGCAGATGATGCAATCTGCCATCCGAGAATATCAGCTGACGCAATTTCAGGAAGAGACCTGGGGAAAGCAGATAGAGTCTTACTTTCTACAGCGAAAATCTCAGCTAGATCAGGTGCGATACGCGCTGATTCGCACGAAAGATACGAGTCTGGCCCAAGAAATTTATTTCCGTCTGAACGATGATGGTGAGTCTTTTGCCACGCTAGCCAGTCAATACTCGGAAGGTCAGGAAGCTAAAACTGGCGGCCTGATTGGCCCTGTAGAACTTAGCGTGCCCCACCCGACACTGGCTAGAATGCTGATGGTCAGCCAGCCTGGTCAGCTTTGGCCCCCTACGCCGATAGGCGAATGGCTGGTCATTGCCCGGCTAGAGCAATTTGTCCCAGCTCAGTTCGATGCGCCGATGCGTCAGCGGTTGCTCTCAGAGAGGTTTCAGCAGTGGCTACAGCAGCAGATAGAGCAGACCCCTGTGAGAAATCTGACCGATGAGGCCAATACCGAGAATCTCGATGGGACCGAGAATCTCAACGGCACCGAGGAGTTCCACGGTGAGGAGCTTAACGGCGAACTGCCCATGATCCTACAGTCGTCCGATTCTCCATCTGCTCATGCCTTGTAGCGCCCGTTTGCTAAATCGACTGCCCTACGCTTAGCCGCCCGTTTGCTATGACTTACACCGAAGTTTCACTTAAACAAACGCTGGGAGCGCTTTCTCCCTTTAGTCAGCTGCCAGCCGCTGCTTTAGAGAAGCTGGCCAGCAGTAGCCAAAGGCTTCGCTATCGCATCGGTCAGCCCATGCTGCGGCAAGAATCTATGCCGCACCAGCTGATCGTGATCGAAGAAGGGAAAGGCCGACTGTTGGGCTATGACCCTTACCAGAAGACGCCCATGACCCTGACACTGCTAGAAGCAGGGGCTGTCTTAGGCTTGGCTTCGCTGGTACGGGGGGTGCCTTGTGAGAGTGCGATCGCCTCTTCGGAAGTCGTGGCAGTTGTCGTCCCTATCTATGCTGTGCAGCAGCTCATGGGTGAGCACGAACGGTTTGCCCAGTCAGTCGCCAGCCGATGCTACCTGGCTGAAGTGTTCGATTTGGTCAGCCAGTACTACAAAGCGCAAGCGCGTAGCGTCAGTGACTTGGCCGATACGGCTCGGGAGCTTCAGGCACAGGCGATCGCTACCACTCTTGGCAGCGGCCAGGTGAGATTGAGCGATCGCGATCCCCACCGCCTGTGGTTCGTCAGTTCAGACAGCATTCCGACCCAGCCGGTCGGCAGCTGGCTGCTGCCCGAAATGTTCGATGGCCGCATCAACTGCCAGGCTAATACCCGGCTGATTGGTATCGACATGCGGCGCCTGGTCGCTCAG
>JBARVU010000479.1:0-2044 GCA_049646425.1 Phormidesmis sp.
TGATCGCCTGTAGGCATTGACATATTGCTTGAGCGAACCGGGTGAGATATCGAGCCCCCACTCCTTCATATTCTCGGCGACCTGGTCATAAGGATGTGACATCAGCGCCTGCTCAATTTGCTCAATCAGCGTTTCCACCGCCTGCTTCTTAGTGAAGCGAGTCCTGGGCTTCTCAGCTAGCTTGGCTAGCTTAGTTTGCCATTCATCAATTTGCTTACGCGAGTAGACCGCCTCAGTCATAGCTAAGCACCTAGAACCTCAAGCCATAATCATTACTATTCAGATAATTACCGATTGGCTAAAAAGTAGCAGCGTATCGCAAATAAACTTAGCAAAGTGATCCGAGTCACGAGAAAGGAAGCAGCCTTTTGAAGGCTCGACTACCCTTAGTCATAGCAAACCAAAACGTAATTTCGTCGCCCTCTCCCTACAGTACCGATTTCGCCTGCCCGCTGCATCCTTATAGAATTACTTGGTATTCACGTAAGTGGCTACGCCAGGGCTAGTAAAGCTTTGGCATTTAGGGTTTACTACTTGTAGCATCTAGCATCAGTCGGCCCTTCGCGCCTATGAATACTCAAAGCCATTCCCAAACCGCTGCCTTCCTTTGGTCGATTGCCGACTTGCTGCGCGGCGATTTTAAGCAGTCGCAGTATGGCCGGATTATCCTGCCTTTTACCCTCTTGCGGCGCATGGAATGCGTGTTGGAAGCGACCAAAGAAACGGTGCTGACCGCAGCCAAGACTCACCAGACTAAGCCCGACCTGGTACGCGAAAAGCTGCTGCTACGCGCTGCTGGACAGCAGTTCTATAATGCCTCGCCGCTGTCGTTAGCCGCCTTATCTGATACTCAGACCGCTGATGACCTGATGAGCTATGTGCAGTCGTTCAGCACCGATGCGCGCGAGATTTTTGAGCACTTTCATTTTGAGGATTTTGTGCAGCAGCTTGCTACTGGCGATCTGCTCTATCAGGTAGTGCAGCGCTTTGCAGCGGTGGATCTGAGCCCGGAGACGATTACCAACTTTGGTATGGGCGGCATCTTTGAGGAGCTGATTCGTAAGTTTGCCGAAAGCTCAAATGAGACGGCGGGAGAGCACTTCACCCCTCGCGACATTGTGCATTTGACCACTTCGCTGGTGATCACCGGGCAAGACCAGAAGCTAAAGCCCAATAGCATCGTCACCATCTACGATCCCACCGCAGGGACGGGCGGCTTTTTGTCTGAGGGCGATGAGTACATTCAAGAGACGAGTAAGACCGTCACCGTCTCGCTACATGGGCAGGAGCTAAACCCCGAGTCTTACGCCATCTGTAAGGCAGATATGTTGATTAAGGGGCAAACGGTCAGCAACATCAAGCTGGGCAATACGCTATCAGACGATCAGCTTGCCGCTAGCCGGTTTGATTTCATGCTGAGCAATCCGCCGTTTGGGGTGGAGTGGAAGAAGGTGCAGAAGCAGGTTACTGACGAGCACAAAGTTAAAGGCTTCGATGGCCGTTTTGGGCCAGGTCTACCCCGTGTGTCGGATGGCTCGCTATTATTCCTGCTGCATTTAGTCAGTAAGATGCGCGACCCGCGTGAGGGTGGTTCGCGCATCGGGATTATTCTGAATGGCTCGCCACTGTTTACGGGTAGCGCGAGCAGCGGGGAATCAGAGATACGCCGGTATCTGCTGCAAAATGATTTGGTTGAGGCGATCGCTGCCCTGCCGACCGATATGTTTTACAACACGGGCATTGCGACCTACGTATGGGTTTTGTCGAACCACAAACTGGCGAAGCGTAAAGGTAAGGTGCAGCTCATAGATGGCACCGAGCACTACAGCAAAATGCGCAAGTCGTTGGGCAGTAAGCGGCAGTACATCAACGATGAGCAGATTGAAGAGCTGGTGCGGCTGTATGGCCGTTTTGAAGAGACGCCCCAGAGCAAGATATTTCCGGTAGAGGCGTTTGGGTACCGGCGCATCACCGTTGAACGGCCTTTGCGACTGGCGTTCCAGGTGACACCAGAGCGGATTGAGGCGGTGTTAGCTGAGAAGGC
>JBARVU010000480.1:0-4949 GCA_049646425.1 Phormidesmis sp.
AGAAAAGCAACTGATGACTTTAAGCAGCAGATGCCGATTGTCTTTGATGACGACCTACCAAACTGGAACTATGTGGCTCGCCCGCAATCGCTTTAGAATTGGATCCTATTAAATCCTCGTTCCTAAGGAAGCCCTACAGGTTCCTTTCTGTCGCATCTGGCAAGTTACCTCCGATGGCTATAGGCTTCGGCAAATAGCCGGAGACATAGATCCTGCTGCCAGTCAGGTTGTTCCACTACCAAACACCGAGATGGTCGAGTCTGCACAACATGCACTGGTATCGGCTCAACAAAATCTGTTTATTCCTTCTCCTCCGGAGAGTCTCAGCGGAGTAATCACCCAAATCCCCGGGCAGACGCGCTGGATAGGTTGTATTGAAGTCCATGCTTTTGATGCTTACGACTTCGATTTAAAAGCTATCCATTTTCTACAAACGGTCGGTCATATCTTGGCTAGTGCCACAGAACGGCATCGTTCAGAAGCACTGACGAGCACTCAAAGTCACATCCTAGAAAAAGTCGCTGCCGAAACGGACGCTACAGAGGTTTTTAACCTTCTCTGTCTGTTGTTAGAAAAGCAATTGCCTGATGCCTACTGTTCTGTTCTGATCTTAGATCCAGAGACCCAGCGGCTAGGGGGCGGGGCTGCGCCTACCATGCCTCTGGACTATGCAAAAGGCGTCGATGGCTTGCTCGTAGGCGAGTGTGCCGGTTCCTGTGGGACGGCAGTTTACAGAGGAGAAGCCGTCTTTGTAAATGATATTGCTAGCGATCCACTATGGGCACCGTTTCGAGACTTTGCCCTCTCACATGGCATCAGAGCCTGCTGGTCTACCCCTTTCTTCTCAAAAAACGGAGAGGTCTTGGGAACCTTTGCAATTTCTCACCAATCGCCCTGCCAGCCTACGGTCTACCACCGCGCTGTCCTCAATGCGGCTGCGCACTTAGCGAGTATTACCACGGAAGCGCATCGAACGCAGTTGAGCCGTCAGCAACTACACCGGACACTTGAAGCTCAGGTGGCTAGCCGCACTGCTGAGCTGCAAACTACGTTGCAGAACCTACGCCAAACTCAATCTCAGCTAATTCAGTCAGAGAAGATGGCAGGTTTAGGTCAGATGGTCGCGGGCGTTGCTCACGAGATCAATAATCCGACCACTTTTATCGCAGGAAATCTAGATTACGTCGAAGAATACACTCAGGATCTTTTAGCATTGGCTCAGCTATGTGAGACTGAGCGACCTAATCTACCATCTCAACTGGTCGATAAATTGGCGGCTGTAGATCTGGAGTATGTGGTAGAAGATCTGCCCAAAGTTCTGAGTTCCATCCGTGTAGGCAGTAAGCGCATCACAGACATCGTGCTAGGACTGCGTAATTTTTCGCGTTTGGATGAGTCAGCGCAAAAACCGGTGGATCTACATGAAGGGATAGAGAACACTTTGATGATTTTGAATCATCGTTTGGTTGAGCAGAGTGATCGACCGACCGTTGAGGTTCGCCAACAGTATGGTCAGCTTCCTTTAGTATCTTGCTTTGCCAATCAGTTGAACCAAGTCTTTATGAATATCTTGGCCAATGCCATTGATGCCCTTGAAGAACATCGCGTCTCAAACCCAGTCATTACCATCTGTACCGAGGCGCAGTCAGACCAGATCGTAATTCGGATCGCTGACAACGCGGGTGGGATTGATCCAGCCGTACAAAACCGCATTTTTGAGCCATTTTTCACGACTAAAGCGGTTGGGAGCGGCACTGGCTTGGGCCTCTCCATCAGCTATCAAATTGTGGTGGAACGGCATCAGGGCCGATTAACCTGTCTATCGCAACTGGGACAGGGAACCGAATTCGTGATTAAAATTCCCTATCAGTCATGAAATTGTCCCGCAACGACCGTTTTCGGTACTATCGGCAGAAACCTGAAACAAGGCCAATAAAGGCGCTTATTTGTGCATCAAAACTTATGTCACAATCAAAGTGTCAAAAATAGAGGCGGCTCCGCCAGCTCTTAGCCCTGCTTTTTGGGCGCTGCGCTGGGTGCTTTGATGCTCTGAAGGGCGTTGTCGCCTTCCCTAAGACCTTCAGAGCGGCTATTTGCCAGTCCATCGCCGTTTGGGTAACGGCTGAGGTGACCTGCTAAAGCGGGCAGAAATTTGCGTTGGCTTTGCCTCTCCCTCGGAGAATCGCGGATTGCTACTCGCGAAAGCTGTCTTTTTCAGCAAGCCCTAACTATTCGAGCTCATAAATTACAAACCCACCCCTTGGGCAGAAGTTGATGAGCTATGGGAATACGCTTTCAATAAGCGCTTACTCGCCGCTCACGCGCAACACAATCTTGCCCAAGTAATGCTGTTTCATTGCTTCCTGCGCTTGTGCCGTCGCTTCGAGCGGAAACGTTTGCGCGATGTGAACGTGAAACTCGCCGCTATCCAAAACAGACAGTCGGACTATTGTTCAGATTAAGCGGATTGCACTCAGATCGAACGCGATCGCCGCCCAACAAGCCTGCTGCACCGGAACGTATCTAAGTTGTCATCGCAATTTTAATCAGGTAAATTCCGAGGGGGCGTTGTTGCGCCCTGGTAGAACTTCTGCTCCAGTTTGCCCAACCACAGCCACGAAACTCCTGCTGCTACAGGAATCGCGGCTAAAAAAGCACTCATCGGTAAAGGAATGGGTGCAGAAACGACCATCGTCAGCGGAAGAAGAGACCAAAAGATGATACTTAATACCAGGGCAAGTTGCCGGATTTGCTGAATACGCCGAAGCGCTAAACTGCAACTGCTGCAATGTTTGGTGTGTGAGTGATAGCGATCCATCAACGCTTCTGTTGACCACTTGGGAGGTAGGCTTTGGCTCGGGAAGGGATCAGCTGTAAACTCACTGACCCACTGGCGAAAAGCCACGACATAGCTATCTGCCTGAGTCGGTAGATAGCAGGTTTGCGCATAGGGGCGAGTCTCTTTTGGCGAGGCTTTGCCAACGCTCTCTTTCTCTAGCAATCTCTCCTGGATATGCAAAAAGATTTGGTCATCTTCCAACACTCGGTTGTTACCGATATGGCTATACCAGCGAGGGGTGAGCTTGATGAAAAAGCCCGGCAGCTTTGAGGAAAACTTGAAAGGAAACCGAGCAATCACGCGGCATTCTCCCTTGCGAATGGGGGTTACGTAGACAACTGTCAACGTTCTGCCGAACTGCTTTGAGGTTAGATCGTGGTACATCAACGAGGGGGCCACAAAGGTTGTATGTTGAGTCCCTAATTCGCCTTTACGGGGTCCTTCCGGCCAGATCCCTTGAAAGCTTTGCTTATCTGATGCTACCAGCTTCATCTGCATCGGCGCAGCGTTTTCTCGTTTGCTGACCGTCTTGTGATGCGTATAGGGAACATGACTGACATCCAAGACATTCTCTAATAAAGTAAGAGCATCGTAGGGTAGGTCACGAAAGGTTTCGAGCATCACCCAACCCTCCGGCTCTGCCTCTAATGGTTCAATCACAGGAACACTCACTCGCGCAGCATTCTCTGGCTTACCTGGATATACAAAGAGAAGACCTTGGTAAACTTTCGTGGGCAGAGAGTCGATACAAGCTCGATTGGATAGATGCGCTTCACCTTCAGGGGATTGTTGGGGAATATGCTCACAGGCGCCACTGCCCGAAAAGGCCCAGCCGTGGTAAGGACATTCCAGCAGCCCAGCTTCGTTAATCCGGCCTTCTGACAGTGGCGCAAGGCGATGAGGGCATTGGTCAGCAAGGACACGCCAGATTTGCGATTGGGGTTCCCACCAGATCACCACATCCTGTTCGAGTAAGGTAAAGCGGCTTGGCTTAGTTTTATCCAGGTCTTCCACGTAGTGAGTGGGATACCAGGCTTCAGACCAATCAAAATGATCGGGGTCTAGTCCACCCGCAAGAAGCTGAGGGGGGCTCTCAAGGATCTGAGTCGAGATGTCATCTTGGGTAGCCGTCATATGCTTTAAGGGAAAACCATTTGTACGCTCTTATTATGTTAGAAAACGTCATTAATAGCAGACGGCCCTTTCTGAAGTAGGCATGATTCTGAAGATGGCTGAGTCTTCTGGCGATTCCGTTGACTTTCTGCCTCGCAGGCAGCTAAAAAAGTGGGCAGACGCAAAATTATCCGTATCACTTGCGCTTTGCAGTCGATGGTTCGGAGGGGCGATCGCGCAGCCTTACAGAAGAAATCTATTAGGATGGGTATAAAAGCTGTTAAGTGGCTAATGTCAGTGATTGAAAAGGTTCTAGATCGGGCGCTGTTAGGAGAAGATATTTCTGTTGAGGAAGGAGTTGTGCTACTAGGCGCGACAACTCCGGCAGAAAGAGAGGCGGTTAGAGCGACGGCGGACGCGCTCAGACAGCGGCAGGTAGGAGATACGGTTAGCTACGTGCTGAATCGAAACATCAACTACACCAATATCTGCGAGCAGCACTGTAGTTTTTGTGCGTTTCGGCGGGATGCCAATCAGCCTGGGGCCTACTGGGTGGACTGGGATGGCATTTTGGCAAAGGCGACAGAGGCAGCAGCACTCGGCGCCACAGAAGTCTGCATGCAGGGAGGGCTGAATCCCGAGGCGAAGATTGACGGGACTTCTTTGGCCTACTATTGCAAGCTAGTAGAAACGATCAAAACGGCGTCGCCTGACCTACATGTTCATGCGTTTTCTCCTCAGGAGGTGCAGTTTATCGCACGCGAGGACAAGCTGAGCCTGAGATCGGTGCTGGTAGCCCTGAAAGCGGTAGGCGTGGGATCTTTGCCGGGAACGGCGGCAGAGGTGCTTGACGACAGCGTGCGGCGAATACTGTGCCCGGAGAAAACAACGGCGGCGCAGTGGCTAGAAATTGTCGGGTTGGCTCACGAAATTGGGCTGCCGACCACCAGCACGATGCTGTCAGGCCATATTGAGACGGCAGAGCAGCAGATGGTGC
>JBARVU010000481.1:0-9535 GCA_049646425.1 Phormidesmis sp.
TTTGCGAGTAGCGGCCCACGCTTCAAACTCATCTGTAGACCAAAGGAAGTGATTGTTCGGCGTCTGCACCAAATCGCACGGGAGATTCAGGTCTGCTAAGAACTCAGCAAATGGCCGGTCGGCGGGCTCCATCACTCTCAGCTCGGAAATCTTATTTTTCTTAATCCACTTAGCCAAAGGCTTTTCAAATGACGCGGCCATCTCATAAGTGACTGACCAGCCATCGGCTTTTAGTTCTTCAGCAAAGTGACGCATCGCCGACCAAATCAAGATCAGCTTCTGCTTGTGGTATGGCCGCTCCTTTGCATGGGCCAGCGATTCGATCAGGATAATAGGCGTCTTTGCTTTATCTGTCGCGCAGCCTTCTATTGCTGACTGCCCTTGCCAAAGCTGATCGCCTAATACCCAAATACCAACCGTCATACCATTCCTAAAAGCTGCGCCGCCATAGTGTATCGCTAGTCAGGGGGAAAGCGACAGCGTCTTTGGAATAGGTCTACAATCGTAAGAACGTCTGTTATCCCTTTTGGCTTAACCCATGGTTGGAAGACGTATCGTCGAATACTCCGTAGGCTGGGTTGAGTCCTCGAAACCCCAAAAGACAGATTACAGGCCAAACAGCAAACCAATCGCAGGCAGTAGCCGATTACAAACCTCGACAAGCTTAGTCGTTTCCGTCAGCCCAGCTGTCATTCCTTTCAGCGTCCTCATCGCTCGTTTTGCAAGCTTTTGGCTCTTGCCGCTGTCGGCTGCCATGGTCTGTCCTGCCTCAGCGATGCTTCCAACTTCTTCCAACGCCTCAGTCTTGTCATCTTCGTTCAGGGCCGGTTCTGTCTCAATAGCGGCTTGCAGTTGAGTGAGCAAGTCCTTGAGCTGAGCTTGTGTTTCGCTGCCACTGAGCTGATTGATCTGGTTGCTTACCTGGCCGCTGATATCGCGCAGGCTGACAATCGAGTTATTGGCGTCAAGGTTGAAGTCGCCCCCGACATTCCAGCTTTGGCTCTGATCATTTCCTTGCATAGCTTTACTATCCGCAGTAGCGTTCACCTCTACATTGATGGGTCGCTGCGCTAACACCTCAGTGATCCGAGTCATGCTAGCATTCTGCTGACGATGCACTGCAATGATGGCTTCTTTGTGCTGGATGTCTCGATCTCGGCTTTCTAGTAGAGCCTTGTACTTGTGCTCGACCGCTTTGAGCGCCTCTTGATAGCGCTGAGTAAAGGCTTGATGAATGGCAGATTTATCGGCCTCGGGTGCGGAATTGAGACGCACTACCATTACCCCGTCTCCTTTGTTCTCGATGCTTTGAATTTCGAGGTTTGCGCCCTCGTGCTGCACCTGAATGCTTTGAAAAGTTTGCAAAAAGGCGCGCCAGTCAATGCCATTGCGAAAGATTAGATCGATGGTGTTGAGGACTTCTTCAAACAGTTTGGCAAATTCACCGGCTGCGAAAGTGCCGCTGTTGGGGCGACGCTCTTGCTGATCTCGCAGTAGATAGACGTGTTCGCAGATAGCGCCCTTTAGCTGAGTCGTGCTGTCGATGTTCCAAGCTTCTAGGCAGGTGGCGGTGAGGGTTGCTTGGTGAAAGTCAGTGCCTAGTGCCTGCACTTTGGTGAGGGTTGCTCGCTGCATATTTGCGCCTGCGAGCGTTGCATTGCTAATGTCGGCTTCGGTCAGGTTTACGTCGGCTAGCTCAGCATGGCTAAGGTTGGCACCTTTTAGGTTCAGGCCGATGTAAGATTTTTCAGGCTCAGGGCGAAGCGACACTAACAAATTGAGCGCTGTGCGGTTGGTCAAGTTAGTTTTATAAGCTCTGGAGAGATGCAGCTTTTGGCTGAGGTGGAAGCAGGTACGGGTAAGCTTAGCTGCTTTGAAATGAGCGCCTTTAACAACGGCTTGAGAAAAGTTAGCATCGGTAAGGTCTGCGCCGTGAAAGCGAGTGCCGCCTACGGATGAGAAACCCACTGCTAGATCGCGAATGAGCATGTCGCGAGGGTCGCTTGAGAGCGCACGACGACTAATAACAAAGTTAAGACAAGTGACGAAAAGAGCAAAAATAACCGTCAGTCCAGTGACAAGCAGTACATTGGAACTATTGTAAGATTCAGCGACATTGACCGCGAAAGCGCCAGCGAAAGCGACAGTGATAGCGATAGCGATAGCGCCAGCGATAGCGCCAGCGATAGCAATAGCGATAGCGCCAGCGATAGCGTAAGCGACAGTAAAAGCGAAAGCGATAGCGCCAGCGAAAGCGACAGTGCCAGCGATAGCGTAAGCGAAAGCGAAAGCGACGGCGACAGCAAAAGTGAAAGCACCTAGCGTCGCTAATATTCCTTGTTGGCAGCTTAAACAGAGAATAATTGTGATCGTGCCCAATCCGAGAATTCCAAATAAACCCTCAACGAGGTTACTATCCGAGCCAAATAAATTTTGGCCAGGTTCAACAATGGCAACAAAACAGGTCACGGCAAATCCTGCCAAAAAAAAGGCCGTTACCGTTGAAAGCACTAGCGAAAATAAGAAAGCCAGGGTAGCCCACCGTCGCCGCGTGCCCATTTTTGCTTCACAGAACTGAGTGCCGATCAGCTTTGCATCTGTAAGCTTCGTGCCTCGCAGGTCGGTCCCGGTCAGGTTTGCTCCCGATAGGTTAATTCCCGCCAGATCCATCCCCCGCAGCGACTGCTCACTCAGATCTACGCCGCGAAAATCGCGGTCACCCCCACGGTAGCGCCTTAGCAGCTCCTTCGCCTTCATCTTTCGCGCTTACGACACACGCTCGCATTCTCCCACTTACTAGAGAATAGCAGCGATACCTTCATGAGTTTTCATTAATTAACCGCCAAAATTCAGTCTCTTGTATAAATAATCACTCTTTCACTAGCGCCAGCGTCCGATTCATCACGCTATCCGACAGATACATACCCGCCTGACGTAGCCGCTCTAGAAGCTGACGCGCACTATAAATCTCACCTCGCTGTTTAGCAACCAAAACTAAACCCAGCGTTCCTCTAACCGGAATTTCTAAGGCAGTCGCACAGCGCCTTGCTGCTAGGTCATCCACAATCGCTTCTGTCTTGGGGTGAGTGTAAGCCCAAGTCAGCACTGAAGACTCGCCCGCACCTAGATCCCACGACTGAATAATAGCTGGAACATCAGGCGTCTCAATAATCTGAAGCCAGGACGTTTCTGCAACTGCCTTTGCAGTTATATCTGACCGTCCTCTTTGTAAAATCTCCGTCGCCACCTTTCGTGGCACGAAAATTTCCGAGCTGAGAATCTGTAGTAAGTCGATCAATCCAGCCTTACTGAGATAGATCAAAGGTGATGCGTTGACAACGGGTGGATTATCCACGCTCTAGCTCTCGCTGCAAATCCTTAAAATCAACGGTGAACGCATCAATGCCTTCGCGCGTCAGCGCCATTAAAAAATCAGTTCGATCTAAGCCCGCAATACTGGCTGCTTTTTCTTGAGAAACCGTCCCTCGCTGATACCAATGTATCGCAGCGGCTAAGCGAAGTTCTTGAACGAACTCATCCGGCGACTTCTTCAAGGCCGAAAAAACCTCTGCGGGCATCTCTAAACTCAAATGGGCCATCCGCTTGCACAAACTCCATAGGCACTTGATGATGCTATTCTATCGGGTTATGCAAGTCTCTCGTCAGGCGAATAAGCTCAGGCCATGATGAACCTTCCAACCCACAGGCCACCGACCCATCCGGGTGAGATGCTGCTAGAAGAATTTTTGCTGCCGATGGAGATGACACAGCGCGCCCTAGCCGCAGCCATCCATGTCTCCTATCAGCGCATCAACGAAATCATCAACGGTCGCAGAGGCATGACACCTAGCACGGCATTGCGACTAGCGAAGTACTTTGGCATGACGGCTGATTTTTGGATGACCCTGCAACTGCGCTGGGATCTGTACCATGCGCAGCAGAGCGAAGCAGATACGCTGAAGACTATTCAACCTCGTCAGTCAGCTTAAAGCCTGCCGCTTTGCCCACGTCTTACAGCGTTAGCTGAATCTTGATGCCTTTAATATCGGGGTGGGGATGACGCTGCATATAGGCATCGACACAGCTTTGGCAGGCTGGCAAATAGCCAAAGGCGGCGACGAGCTGTTCCCATCGAGGGTTCTTACTGAAGGTGATTCCGAGCTGCTTTGCGGCTTTGCGACAATGGTTGTAGCTGCCGTAGCGCTCAATTAGGTCAGCTTTGGTTAGTCGGGGTGGCTGATCTGAGAGAGCTGTGGGCTTGGCACCGGCCTCTGTCTGCGGTTCTAGTTGGGATAGCTGGTTAACCGCGCCCTGAGCCACCGTGAAAATAGCTGCGGCGTTTTGAACATCCTGACGCTGGTTGTCCTTGAGCTGTGCGAGCAGTTGGTCTATGTTTTGCTTACCCATAGTTGCCTTACAAGCGCCTTGCGAGCATTAGAGTGGTCATGCCGGTTCGCACTTAGGGGTCTAGCAGCGAGCGGTTGATAGAGGCTTGGTCTGAGTATAGCTGAGGGCGATCACGCCGATCCTGCTCATCCTCCGCTTCCGCATCAGTGATGACAACTGGCGACCCTTCCGCTAGCCGGTCTTGACTGTCATCTTGACTGTGCCACCACTGCATCAAAGATTTGACCGCTTTGATCAGCCGCATAAAGCGCTGAGGGAATGAAATGAGTCCCCAGTGCTGCTGCATTTCGCTCTCTGGATCGCCGACTGCCTCAAAGGCTTCAGAGAGTAGGCCCATCTGCGAGTGCATCTCAGCCATTTCGGCAGCGAGCTGATCGATGAGGTCTGCCTTCTGCTGAAGCTGCACCTGCTTCTGGCTCTGTAGCTGGTTGATCAGTTCCTGAAAATGACCGACCTTTGCTCTCAGCTCAAGCGTTTTATCCTTGTGCTCGCTATTGCGACGAACGAGCTGCGCGCGGCTGCGATTGGTAAAGATCAGGCAGTCTCGCATTTCCTCGTAGATTGCCTCGCCTTGCGATCGCTCCAATTCCTGAATGCTTTGAGGAAAGTCAGTTGCAGAGCGAAACCGAGCGGTGCTAGACGGTGAAGAAGCCATAGCCGATAGAGTTCATCAGGGTTTGTGTATCCATACTGGCATAGGGCAGATTGAATAGCGCTGAGAAGAATTACAGATCTAAAAAAACTTGATACGTCATTCGCATCCGCTTTATCTACTTGGGTTCTTGCCTTTCCTTATTCAATAGGTGAATCCGCTTGTCTCTCATAACGTCAGGCTTGTGTTTATGTATAGCGTTGGTCACTTGAATTGAATACACTTTAATTGGCCAGAAGTCTGATAGTACAACAGGTCAAATGACTCGCGGCGTACGAACGCATCTTTCGTCTTTATAATAAGCTCAGAGACAAGCGAACTTCCTATGACTTTAACCCTGACCCTACCGCCCAAAATCGAAGCCCTGCTGCGTCAGCGAGCTGAACGTACCGGACAGGATGTTTCTAGCGTTGCCCTAGCACTCTTGGCTTTTGGGCTAAGCTTTGACGATCAGGACTTTGTTGAAGCGTTGGAAGGTATTCAATTAGGACTTAATGATTTCGAGCAAAACCGATTTTTCAGCTTTGAGGAATTTATAGCAGATCAGAATCAAAAGTATGGTCTTTCCCTTGAAGCATGACCTACCGCATCGAACTGTCTAGCACAGCTCAAGCTGACGCCGATGCAGCCTTTCTACGTCTTTCTCAGTTCACTGAGCCAGCGCGTGCTCAAGAATGGTATTGGGGACTGATCGAGGCAATCGCTTCTCTCCAAGAGATGCCTCGTCGCTGTGCGATCGCCCGCGAAAATGCATTTTTCAGCCAAGAAATACGTCAACTTCTCTACGGAAAAGAAAAATCAACGTATCGAATTATCTTTACTATCTTGGACGGTCAATCTACACCAACTGTGCGAGTTCTCCACATTCGGAATGCCGCCCAACGGACGATTGGCGAACCAGATTCCTAAGCAAAATCACACTGAAACAGTTCGCTGGCGATTCAGGTGCGGTTCACCCCAGCTTACAATTCGCTTCGCCCCCTGCTTCAATCCAGCCGTGAATCAGCCCTGATGTAGACTGAGCGGCTGCGCAATGCCCGTCTTTGTCGATCACAATGACGCCGCCTTCGCCGTTTACCTTGGCGACCAGATACGCAATACCGGCTTCAGCCGCTGCCGCTGCATCCATTCCCTTGAAGTACACAAAATCAGAGACGGTTTTAGAAAGCACCGTCCGCAAGAACTGCTCGCCATAGCCAGTCGCCGACACCGCGCAAGTTTCATTGTCGGCAAACACCCCCGCTCCCACCACAGGCGTATCGCCAACTCGGCCCCAGCGCTTGTTCACCAGCCCACCCGTCGAAGTTGCGGCAGCTAAGTTACCTTCCATATCTTTGGCCACAGCGCCTACGGTGCCTAGCTTTTGGGCAGGTTTAATGCGTTCGTGGTCTAGCGTCATCCGGCCAGCGGCTTGAGCTTCCTGTAGCTGCTTAATTCGGGCCGCTGTGACGAAATATTCATCCGGACAAACGTCTACCTGATGCACCTTGGCAAATTCCAACGCGCCCGCCCCAGCGAGCATCACATGGTCGCCCTGCTCTAAAACCTGACGGGCCAGCGAAATTGGATTTCTGATATTTTTGACGCAGGTGACGGCTCCGGCCTTTAGATCGCTGCCGTTCATCAGAGCGGCGTCCATTTCTACCTGGCCGTTCTCGTTGAGAACAGATCCTTTCCCAGCGTTGTAAAGCGGATTGTCTTCAAGCAGATTGACGCAGTATTCCACCACATCCAAAGCAGGCTCGCCCCGCTCTAGCCGCAGTCGCCCCGCCTCTAAAATAGCCTTAATGCTCTCTCTAAATTCCGCTTCGCCCGCTTCGTATTTGAGGTCTTCGAGGGCACCCGCCCCGCCGTGAATAATTAGAGAATAGGGCTGGGTCATCGTAAAAGGCTATCCGGGAGAAAGTTCGTCTAATATCGTAAAGCGAATGTGGTTGATCGCCAGATTTCCCAATGGAAACTTTTCGGGCTTGTTGTCGGCCTTGAGCCTGCCAAAGGGAATGCCTTTGCCCAGCTCAGTATGGTACCAGGCTAACCCCATAAAAAAGCGGGTGGGATATGGCCCTTTGTCGATCACATCGTCTACGTTCGACTCCATCGGCAGCCAGCCGATACCGGGAATATAAAATTCCAGCCAGACATGGTTGAAGTCGGGCTCTAGCGGAATGTTACGCAGCTCAGACTTTTGAGGGCATTTGTAGCGGCCAATGGTGCGGCAGGCAATGCCATTTAGCCGAAATAGGGCTAGCAAAATGCCGACGTATTCGCCGCAAGATCCAATCCCTCGCTCAAGGGCGACATCTGGCGTGTCAATTTTGGGCTGAATGCCGTAGGACAGGCGGTCGTAAACGTAATTGCGAATTCTCAGCGCTTTTCTCAGAACGTTGGTCTCGGTGCCGACGGCCTCTTTGGCCGCTCGCTGAATAGTTTCGGTATCCATCGCCAGGTCGTCATCGTCCACTAAGTAGCGCTGCTGAAATTCTTCAGATAGCGGTGGCGCTTCTTCGACTTCTTCCGGGGTGAATGCGTATTTGATACTGTACATCTCGATGACGGCTTTCCAGCCGACTAGGCCCGCCTGGTGCGGCGTGAGCTGGTCAAACTTGTAAACGGCGACGCGCTGACCGTCTTGACTGTCTTCAGTGAAGGCATGGCCGACAGGTTCGACGTGACGTACCCGCTGGCGAGCGGTGTCCGCAGGCAGGGCCATGCGCCATTCAACGTTGTTTAACACCGGCACATCTTCGAGGGGCAGGAGTTCTTCTACATAAGAGAGTTCGACCAGGTAGCCATTAGAGAGCGTGTAGTGCTGCTCAGGGTCGTGGTAAATGTGCAGCGGGTGAATGAAGGTGCGATCGCGAAAAGTCAGCTGATAGGGCGATTCGGCGTTAGGGTCGTCGCGGATGTAGGGCTCTTCGTTTGCGTAGGCAATATAGCAGATATGGGTATTGGCATCAGTGGGATATAAAGCAATCCCCATTGGTGAACTAAACGGGGTGAGGGCGCTAAATAAAACGCTGCCGGTCGCCCGATCCAGGCAGTAGACGCTTTGCTCATCGCGATCGCACACCCACAGCGCGTCTTGAGTTGCCGTGATATTCTCAACGCCCATACCCGGCTGGCGAAACTGGCCGGTGCGATCGCCGCTATTACGATCAAAAATATAGATATAGCCCGTCTTCTGACAGGTGACATAGACCTGATCTTCCCAAACGGTGAGGCCGTTTGCCGGGTAGGAAAGCCGGGCAAAGGCAGTCGGCGCAGTGGCAGACGGATCAGCTAGACCCAGGCTGGCGCGATCGCACCAAAAAACTTCATTCCCTTTCGCCAGCCAGAGCTGATCTTGCCAGACAGATAGCCCCGTCACGCCAATCCAGTCAGCGACACTGTGAGGATTGAGAATCGTCGTGTTGTTGGTGCGCGGATCGATTTCGACTAGATATCCTCGGATCGTATCGGCGGCTAGCAAGCGCTGCTGATCAGCCGCTAGCCCAGATAAAACATAGACCCCAATCGGGCGAACAGTAGACTGCAATAGCGCTGGATCAGACGACACCCGGTCAGAATGGGACATAAGGTTAGATATTAATCAAGTGCAGTGGGCGTATCGCCTGTACTCAACAATACAGCACAGGTTTAGCTACGATTCTCAATTTGTGAGAAAGCCTAGAGTACTTAGATTAATTCAAAGGGAAGCCCTATTCTGCAGCAGACACTACTGACAAAAGTCTATAGAATGTCTAGAAGATTAAACACACATGAGCAAAGACGAGCGGGTGACAAGCTCGCTCATGCCGATCTGACACATCCACTGACGCATCCACTGGCGAACGCAATGAAAAGTGACCTATGAAAGTGATCTACGATCCAGACAAAGATATTTTACAGGTGTCCTTCAACGAGATTTTAGTGGAGGAAACAACCCAAATCGCGCCTGGGTTAATTTTGGACTACGACGAAGACGGTAATGTCATCGGGCTAGAGCTGAGGCGCGCGTCTAAAAAAGTAGACAATCCTTACGCGCTTACCTATTTGGTCGGTGAGGCCGATAGCGACAAGCCCCCCGTGACTACCCATGACTAAGCCCCCCGTGACTGAGACCATCAAGGGCATTAAGCCCGGCTCGGAACCCATTGCCCCCAATGGCCATTGCTGCTTAGTCATTCAGCCAGGCTTCTTTACCAATCAAATCGCCGACATGGTCTCTTAGAAGATAGTCGTTAGTTTCTAAGACTTCTCCAACTTTTTGCCATTCGCGATCGCTAAAATACCGCGAAAGGGAGTAGATCTGCTGCTGTCTGCCAATCGATCCTCGGGTGACCAGCGCCCTGACTTCGTCTTGAATAAAGCAGATGGAGTACTGACGTTCGGTAAGCATGGGTAGTGTCCTCAAAAAATGAATCTAGAACGTAGAGCGAGGGGTAAGCGCCCCAAACAAAAGCTCTGTGAATAAATCTGTGGATAAAAGTATTGCCG
>JBARVU010000482.1:0-2199 GCA_049646425.1 Phormidesmis sp.
ACATTGAACAACTCGCGGAATTACAGGCGGCGTTAGAAAAGGTCGAAGTTTCTGATTTCTCTAAGTATCAGAAGCTGCTGACTGTGATTCGGCAGGATTTTGGCTGGACGGGGAAAGATGCTAAAGACCGGCTGGTTATTTTTACGGGGAGATTGGATACGCTGAGGTTCTTGAAAGAACATTTGGCAAAGGACCTCGGGCTAAAAGAAGGAGCGATCGCTACGCTAGATGGCGGTATGGCCGACGTAGACCAAACCCACATGGTGGAAGCCTTCGGGCAGGAAAGCTCACCGATCCGCATATTGCTGGCAACTGAGGTGGCTTCTGAGGGCTTAAACCTGCACTATTTGAGCCACCGGCTGATTCATTTTGAGGCACCGTGGTCGTTGATGACCCTGCAACAGCGGAACGGGCGAATTGACCGCTACGGGCAGACCCGCCAGCCTCAAATTCGCTATCTGCTGACGCGCTCTAAGCAGTCTCGGATGGATGAGGTCGAGCGGATTATCAAGGTTCTGCTGGATAAGGATGAGCAGGCGGTCAAAAATATTGGCGACCCATCCGTATTTATGGGTGTGTTTGACGCTAATGCTGAAGAGACTGTAACGGCTCAGGCGATTGAATCTGGTTTGTCGGCAGATGACTTTTCTCAGCAGCTTGAAAGCAATGCGGCGAGTGGTGGTGAGGGTAGCATTTTTGACTGGTTTGAAGAAGCGGATGCGGGCGAAGAAGGTACTGAGTGCGTCAGCCCAGCGCCAGTAGAACAGGGTAAGCTGCTGAGTCTGTTTCCTTCTACGTTTGAGTTTGCAAAGGCATCGCTGCAAAGTCTGAATTCTCTGCCTGAAAATCTGTCTATCAATGAGGCTGAGCGATTTATTGAGTTGCAGTTGCCGCCTGAGCTAGAGCGGCGCTATCAGCGCCTGCCCAAGCAAATTGTGCCAGCGACGGGTATTTTGCATTTGAGCGATCGCCCTGAAATCATCATGCAGGCAATGGAGGCAGCGCGACGAGAGGAAGACACTTGGCCTGCGAAGCAATATCTGTGGGATTTGCATCCGCTGGTGGAATGGCTGAATGACCGCAATCTGTTTCGCTTTGGTCGGCATGAAGCGCCCGTAATTCAGCTAGCAGATGGGCTAATGCCGCAAGAGGCTAGCTTTGTATTGTTTGGCAGCTTTCCCAATCGGCGCGGGGTGCCGGTGATGTCGCGCTGGCTATCGGCAACATTTCAGGCGGGCAAGTTTCAGTGGATAGAGTCGTTTGAGCGCACGGTGGAGCGTACGGGACTGGGGACGCAGCCCTTGCCAAATCCCGGAGAGTTTCCGCTAGATGAGCTGCTGCCACTGAGGGCGCAGGCGGTGAGTGAAGCGCAGCGGTATTTGCGGAAGGAGCATCAGGGCTGTGAAACGGTGCTGGCAAAGAGGTTGGCTGAGCAGCGATCGCGGCTGGAGATGTTGCGCGATCGCCACTTACAGCAGCTAGAACTTCGGCTGGAGGCCGATCAGCGCCCTGACACGTTCAAGCAGCAGAAGGAGCAGCGAGAGCGATCGCATATTGACCGCATTTTCAAAGACCACCAGGACTGGGTCGATCTGTCGATGACGACGGAGGCTCAGCCTTACGTTCGGCTGGTGGCAGTGCTTGTAAACAATTCTGAGAAATCGGCAGAGGAGAAGTAGAGAAAATGGTATTACAAGGCATTGCAAACGAGAACGAATTTTACTCTGCGCACTATCTCAGCGCTATTTTGGCTGGGGATCTGAAGACGTTTGCTAAGCAGAAGGCAGACCAGAGAGTGGCGCAGAGAGCCGAACAGGTGGAATCGGTAGCTGATGACTTATCGGCTGTATCAGAAGATGCCGACGATCAAGCCTCGGCGAAATCGTTGGGGAGCCTGCGGCAGGAGTATTTTCGGCTGAAAGATGCGCTGTTAGGGCGGCTGGAGCCAGCGGAGAAGTTAGCCTATCAGCGAGTCTTTTTTCAAAAGCTGCTGGAGATTTTGGGCTATGACTGGCGGCCTCAGGTGAAGTCGATGGAGTCGGGCTATGCGCTGCCGGTGGTGGCCCAGGTAGATCACCGAGACGGGCTGTGGGTGATGGAAGGCTTTAATGAGAGCGGGGAGCCGAGTGATGTGCTGTCTTTGGGCTTGAGTCCGTTGCAGTATGCGGGGTTGCCGGTTGCTTACGCAGACTCGCAGGT